>JBDNHM010000036.1:0-21336 GCA_041688825.1 Burkholderiaceae bacterium
AGATTCCACCCGAACAAAGCAAATGGCAGGGTGAGTGTTTTGTGTTTGATGAGCGCGTGAGCGTTGATCACGGTCTAAGCGTAGGTGGCCACGAGCTTTGCCGGTCCTGCCGGTGGCCTCTAAGCCAGACCGATAAACAGTCACCCTATTACATTTTAGGCGTCAGCTGTGCGCACTGCCACGACCAACGCACGCCCGAACAAAAAGCCCATTTGGCTGAGCGCCAGCGCCAAGTGGAATGGAGCGAAGCGAGTGGTGTGGCGCATGTAGGAGCGAAGATGACCAACCACAACTCAACCGACTGATTCCATCATATAAATTTAATACCTAAACAATCATCACTTTTCTGATATCCGAATATCGATAAGGCCGAACACGTTTTGAACATTGGCGATACTGACAACCGTCCAAGCCTCGAAACGGTTCTGACCACAGCACGCTTTTATGGGTTGACCGAAGAACACGCCAAGCAGATTATTGAAGAAATCGCGACTGATGTAGATGGATGGGAGAACGCCGCGAAAAAGGCCGGAATCTCACGTGGTGATTTGAAGCTCATGTCGGCTGCTTTTTCCGCACAAGCAGACTATAGGCGATAAAGATTCAAGTGATTTGCGCCACCCAGTAAACAAACCCTATTTCCAGCCTACTCTCACAAAAAATGGCTGCATTAACATCCGTAAATTCTTGATAGAGGGCACTGAGTTTAGTATTTTGCTTGACGCTTTCTTGCACAATTGATAATAAAAGTTTACTGTCACACCTATGCCTGATACTTACCAACGGCCCATTTGCGAACGCATCGATTGGTTATTCGATTTAGCCCGCCGCCATAGCGTAGCCTTCTGCAGCCCAGAGGCTACCTTAGCGCGTGTGCGTTACTTGAGCCGACACACTACAGCGATGGTGGCGCTTAAGTGCATGGATGGGCGCATCAATATTCCTGTTGCTACTCAAACGCCAACCGGTATCGTCATGCCATTTCGCAATTTGGGCGGCATCTTTGATTTGGGCTGGCCGCACTTAGGAGAAGTCTTGCAGCACCATGTCATGGGCATGGTTGAGCAAGGCCGGCGTGTGCTGATGCTTATTACCTATCACTACTCCAAGGGCGATCCCAAGCGTGGTTGCGCGGGGTTTCATTTCAATAAACAAGCGGCCCTTGACCATACTTGGCAGATTCAAGAACAGGTGACGCACATCTTTGGGCAATCACATGAGTCGGTCTTTCCTTTGGTGTGTGGCTTTGAGACCGACGAAGATGCCATCACATTGCACTCGAACATCGGCGGGCCGACACTAAATCTTGGCGACTGTGTGGGTCAAGATGAAAAATCTATAGCTCTTAAGTTAGCAACCCTTTTGCCTGATATGCCCAGTGAAATGCGCGACGACCTGTTGCCGTTGCTAATGGGCAATTTGAGCCATATTCAACAAGTCAGGCAGCAAAATGAACAACACCTTAGGCTACTTGATATTGAGCACCGCGAGTGGATGATTTGCTTAGGTCGAGGGTTTGATTGGTTGCACACGCCTAACTTGGCACTCATCATTGGGCCATACAGCCCGAATTTGTCGCACCCTATTCAGACGGCTGCACAGATTATTGATGGCAATATGCGCGCGGGTCGCATACCGGCTGATGGCTTTTTGTTGCTCGCCTCGGTGCCCTACGATCATATCGGAGTCGACCGCGCACGGGCTGAATTGAAAGCGCAATTCTTGGCGCAATTTGCGGCGCAAGTTATTCAGGAACATCTGCCAGACCTAGCCAAAACCATGCACGTTCGCACCGCTGTGCTTGATTGGCGTACAAGAAAGCTTGAAGCGTTAGCCCCATAACTGGTGTTAGGCAAACGCATGTTCAGCGAAAGCCAGTCAAGTATGTTTCATGATCAGAACGTTAAGTGAAGCTTCAAAACCTGAATCGAAGCCAGGCCTTGGTGACTTTAAAGACAGCTTGCTGCCCACTCGCTCTGCGATAGCATTTACGATAGCTAGACCCAGGCCACTTCCCTCCGAAGCATGGTCCGCGCGCTCAAAGCGATCTGTCAGTCGACTCATTATTTCATTTGGCACAACCGGACCATCATTTGCGACACGAAATAGGCCATCGCTCTCAAGCGAAACGTGCACAGGCTCGTCACCGAGTCCGTGCCGTAAAGCATTTTCAACGAGATTGCGCAGCAGCGTTAAAAAGACCACGACGCCCGGCATACGAGATACTTGAAATAGACGGGTACCGGTTGCGTAAACGGGAATCGATCAATATTGACTTAAACAGCATTGCGAAAGGGTACGGCGTAGATCGCTTGGCTCAAACCCTTGTCAAGCATGGCATTCATTCAGGTCTAGTGGGTATCGATGGTGAGATGCGTGTGCTAGGTATGCGTCCAGACGGTGAGCCATGGGCCATTGCAGTTGAAGCGCCTGAAATAGAATGTCGAAAACCACATTCGCTTTTATGTTTGAAAGATGCTGCTGTGGCTACCTCTGGTGACTATCGACATTGGGTGACCGTGCAAGGTCACCGTCTTTCTCACACGATGGATCCCATGCGGGGCGCACCACTGAAGTCTTCCCCTACATCGGTCACCGTGGTTGCACCCACCTGCGCAGAAGCAGATGCTTGGGCTACCGCACTCATGGTTCCTGGCGCTTCTGCTGGATCAAAAATCTTATTAAAAGAGGGGTTGAGCGCATTGTTTCTGACGAGGGACGAGGCCGGTAACCTACAGTCAGAGGGATTCGAAGTTTTTTAAAAATAAAAAAAAAGCAGACAAGCTGCTGATTTTTGAGTATTTATGGCTCCCCAAACTGGGCTCGAACCAGTGACCTACGGATTAACAGTCCGGCGCTCTACCAACTGAGCTATTGGGGAAAAGACAAGATCGAAACTATATCACTTTGCCCCCTTATAGGCAAATCGACGATTAGGGTGTTCTGCTATAATTTTTTCCTGTGCCGATGTAGCTCAGGGGTAGAGCAGCTCATTCGTAATGAGAAGGCCGAGGGTTCAATTCCTTTCATCGGCACCACTTTATGTTCTAAGTCGTCTAATCGTCTACCCTTACCCCATTCATTAAAATTTTAATATGACATAAAGGGTGAGCAATATGCCATTTAAAGCCGTTGTTTTTGATGCCTATGGCACACTATTTGATGTGTATGCCATTCAGGCTTTAGCTGAAAGTAAGTTTCAAGGCCAAGGTGCTGCCATAGCTGCGTTGTGGCGTGACAAGCAAATTGAGTACACCCGTTTAATTACCCAATCAGACCCGCACAACCCAAAAGGAAGTCAATACTATCTTCCCTTTCGGGAAATTACGGCGCGGGCCCTTGAGTTTGCGTTGAGGCGATTAAAGCTCTCTTATGAGCCGAGTGACATGGCTGCCTTGATGGCCCAATATGACCAGCTGACCCCCTTTCCTGAAAATCTGTCTGTGCTTAAACAGATCAAAGTACTAGGGCTTACTACAGCCATTTTATCGAACGGTAGCCCTGACATGTTGGCTTCTGCGGTGCAAAGCGCTGGCATGTCAGACTACCTAGACCACGTTCTATCTGTTGATACCGTTCGGTTATTTAAAACAGCACCTGAGAGCTATGCGCTCGTTCAACAAGCGCTTAAAAACATGGGCTTAGCGATTCATAAAAATGAGGTGTTGTTTATTTCAAGCAACGCATGGGACATTATTGGCGCCGGTTGGTTTGGTTTTACAACCTTTTGGGTGAACCGACAAAGCCTGCCTTTTGAAACTATTGGTGCCCAACCGCACCATGTTGGATCAAATTTGAATGATGTGCTGACTTTGATTCAAAAATTCAAATAAACCTCACTTTGACTGGGGTGTATTTTGTTTGATCAACTCTTTGGCCTCTTGCAAAAGCGCTTTACCGTTCTCACCTCGCTTATCGACAGACGCTACCCATTCTGCGTCAAGCGTATTGGTTACAAATCGCCATTTTTCTAGCTCGGCAGCTGGAATGGTGTTAATTTGGTAGCCTGGTGTTTCAAGAAATACTTTACGACCTTGCACATCTTCACCCGACTGCAAAGCCGCAAAGTTAGATGAAAGAACTCGGCCCGAGTTTTTATCTATAACCGCCTGAAGATCAGGCGGCAAAGCGTCGTACTTGGCTTTATTCATCGGCATAACAAATACGTTTGTATAAAGAGCCGGAAATTTAGGGTCAGTTTCAGAGGCAAACTTGGTTAACTCATTAACCTTCAAACTTGGCGCCACTTCCCACGGAATCAGTGTTGCTTGAATCACACCCTTAGACAACGCTTCAGGTATTTGTGGTGCCGGCATACCCACAGGTGTAGCCCCCATTAGACCCACCATTTTGGTGGCATTCGCCGTAGGGGCACGTAACGTTAACCCCTTAAAATCGCTCATCACTTTGATGGGCTTATTTTTACTAAAGATAACACCCGGGCCATGAACATGAACAGCAAGCAGCTTGACGCCTTTAAACTCGTCTTGGGCATTCTTTTGTACGAAGTCCCATGCGGCCCGACTGGTACCCGCGGGGTCAGTCATCATAAAGGGCAACTCAAAGACTTGTGTTTTTGTAAAGCGGCCGGGGCTGTAACCCGCCACTGTCCAAACAATATCAGCGACACCGTCTTTAGCTTGATCAAATAATTGAGGTGGCGTACCGCCAAGCTGCATAGCCGGAAAAATTTGACATTGCAAACGATCGTTTGAATCTTTGGCAATTGCTCTGCACCAGCCACCTATCATTTGCGTTTGCTGAATAGATTGAGGGCCTAAAAAGTGCTGTACCCGCAAAATAATTGGTTTTTGCGCGCTACCTTGTGCATGTGCAACGAAAGTTGATACGCATAACATCGCAACCATTACAAAATATTTAATGGCCAAATTCATAAATGCACCTCTTTTATAAAATTAAAAGCGTAAAACAAAGAGTGTTACAACCGGAAATGCTGCCAAAATGATCGTGCGAACCAGATCGCTGATCACAAAAGGTGTGATGCTACGATAAGTATGCACAATAGGAATACCTTTAGCTAGATTGTTGATAACAAAAAGATTCATACCAACTGGCGGCGTAATTAGCCCAACTTCAACCACAATTAAGACCAGAATACCAAACCATATTGCAGTTTCTTCAGGGGTCAGGCCAAAGTCTAGGGCCATCACCATAGGAAAGATGATCGGTACAGTAAGCAGAATCATCGATAGTGAGTCCATCACGCACCCCAAAAACAGGTAAGTAATGAGTATGACTACTAGTAGTACCCAGGGGCTCAAACTTAGTGTACCCACATAAACGGCCAACTCTTGGGGTAATTGTGACAACGCTAAAAATGAATTGTAAAGCGCAGCACCCAGCACAATCATAAAGATCATACCCGTTGCAATGGCCGTACTATAAACAGCGTTTGCTAAAGTTTTACGCGTCAACCCCCCAGCAAACCAAGCGGCTAGACCTGTACCAAAAGCACCGACTGCGGCCCCTTCAGTTGGTGTAAATGTGCCAGAGTAAATACCGCCCACAACAGCTAAAAAAATCAACAACACGGGCCAAACTTTTGTAGTTGCAACCCAGCGCTGCGCCAAGGGCATAGGGGGCAGTGTTCCCGCACTTTTGGGAAACACGCGCACATAAACAGCAACCACTAAGGCATAACCCAATGCAGCCAAGACGCCGGGTACAAAAGCAGCTAGAAATAATTTAGCGATATTTTGTTCAGTCAAAATAGCGTAAATGACCAAGACCACCGATGGCGGAATCAAAATACCCAAGGTGCCCCCAGCGGCTAAACAAGCTGTTGATAAGCCACCCGAATACCCCGCCTTCTTGAGCTCTGGCAGAGCGACTTGCCCCATCGTTGCTGCGGTTGCTAGTGACGAACCACAAATTGAACCAAAGCCGGCGCAGGCAGCAATAGCAGCCATAGCCACCCCGCCTTTGCGGTGACCCACCCAGGCTTGGGCCGCTTTAAATAAAGCCTGTGACAAACCACCCAATGCGGCCAATTGCCCCATCAACAAAAATAAGGGAATAACAGACAAACTGTAATTTGAGAATGTACCGTAAGTGACCTGCTTGAGTTGGTTTAGAACCGGGGCAACTGAACCATATACAAAAAAAGCACCCACCACGCCACACAATGACATACTTAAACCAATAGGTATGCGTATAAAAATCATCAATAACAAGATCGGAAATGACCACGTAGCGATCTCTATTGAAGACATATTAAGAGGTTTCAGTCATATCGTGCGCCCAGCCCTTAGGGTATTTAGCGAGACGAAAATCAATTAATAGCTTGGCAAAATACGCTAAGCAACCGACCACTGCACCCACCATACACAATGCATAACCCCACCATATGGGCATAAGTAAAATAAACGTCGTTTCAAAATATTCTTTTTTATTCATCATGCCAACCCACAGGCGTTGACTCAACACCAACCAGAAGACCAACATCAATAGGTTGCTTAACGTGCCAATAAACCATTGCACTGATTTTGGAAAATGAATAAAAATTAAATCGACGCTTGCGTGCCCAGCCCGAAGAAAGCACCAAGGTAAAAATAGAAATACAGCTACAGCCGTGCCCACTTCAACCAATTCAAAATCACCTGGTATAGGGCTTAGGCCTAAAAAAATGAATACGCGGCCTGCGACACTAACAACCATCATCAGCATAATGGATGCCAAGATAACTCCCCCTAAAATAGCTGACCATCTTGCGGCTCTAAAAATCAAAGCGATCATTCAAATTCCAGAAGGTTATATTTTGTTTTAAAAGGCGTTTTCAACGTTAACAGAAAAACTGTTCGTAAGAATTTACGAAAAAAAATGCTGATAGAAAATCTTCAATTAAAAGACAGGTTTTACCAAATGCAAACGTAAACACAGGGCTTTCCCTAACATGTTCTGTAATTATGTTGGCTAAAATAAGAAAAGTTCCATTTATGTCAATTTTTTACAAATTTTTACACTTTTTTATAATTCAGAGGTCTCAACATGATTTTTAAAACCCTTTCAACTATTGCGCTATGCGCCGTAGCTTTTGCAATGTCACCTGCGCAAGCGCAAGACAAACCCATTGTTATCAAATTCAGCCATGTGGTTGCAGACAACACCCCAAAGGGCTTGGCTGCTATGAAATTTAAAGAATTGGCCGAAAAGAAATTACCCGGCCTCGTCGTTGTTGAAGTATTCCCTAATTCACAACTGTTTGGTGACTCAAAAGAGCTCGAGGCTTTATTGTTAGGTGATGTGCAGTTAATTGCCCCATCACTTTCAAAGTTTGACCGTTACACCAAGCAACTTGCTATTTATGACTTACCTTTCTTGTTTACTGACACCGCAGCGGTTGATCGCTTTCAAGCCAGCCCACAAGGTCAAGCGTTATTAAAATCAATGGAAAAAAAAGGGCTGACTGGTTTGGCTTATTGGCACAATGGTGGCAAGCAACTGTCTTCAAACAAACCTATTTTGATGCCTGACAGCGTGAAAGGTCAAAAATTCCGTATTCAAGCATCAGATGTGCTGGAAGCGCAGTTTAAACAGCTTGGTGCAAGCCCACAAAAGATGGCTTTTGCTGAGGTCTACCAAGGCTTACAAACGGGCGTCGTTGACGGGCAAGAAAACACATGGTCAAACATTTACTCTAAGAAATTCCACGAAGTACAAGACACTATTCTTGAAACAAATCACGGCGTGATTGACTACATGGTTGTCGCCAACAAAGGCTTTTGGGACAAACTACCCCCTAAGGTTCGCGTGGGTTTAGAGGAAGCCATGATTGAAGCAACCGTTTACGGCAATTCAATTGCTGAAGAAAAGAACCAAGAAGCTAAAGCAAAAGTTATTTCTGACAAAAAAGCTAAAGTTATTCAGCTGACGCCTGCTCAACAAAAAGCATGGCAAGCTGCGATGGAACCTGTTTGGAAAAAGTTTGAGGCAGAAATTGGTCAAGAAAATATAAAAGCTGCACAAGCCGCTAACAAACAGTAATTTTAATGATCTAAACTTATAGGACAAGGGTGCGTTTAAGACGCACCCTTTTTTACTGATGAAAAAATTTATAAATCATTTTGAAGAGTATTTCATAGCGCTGCTACTCGCTGGCATGACACTGATGACGAGCATCAACGTTTTCTTCAGATATGTACTTAAGTCAAGTATTGATTGGTCTTTTGAACTCACCACGTTTATGTTTGCGTGGATGATATTTCTAGGCGCGGCCTGGGGCATTCGTGCGGGCGCTCACATCGGTGTTGATGTGTTTGTCAAAAAGTTTCCACTAGAACGTCAACGTTTTTTTGCAATAATCGCAACCCTACTTTGCATGCTCTACGCCGCCATTGTTTGTTATGGTGCTACGGTGTACGTTAATAAAATAATGGATATTGGCATACTGTCTCAAGATATTGGCTGGCTTCCACAATGGATTCCTCGCGTAGTCATGCCGTTTAGTTTTGCCTTGATCTTCATTCGCTTTTCGCAAGTATTGGTCAGGCTAATTCAAAGAAAACAATACAACATCGAATTGGTTGATGAGGCACAAGAAGCCATCAACGCTTTTGCACCTTCATCACCACTCGCATCGGGAAATAAAAAATGAGCACCTTTTCCCTTTTCTTACTTTTATTTGCCTTTATGTTTCTTGGCATGCCGATTGCCATAGCACTCGGTCTGTCGAGCATCTTAACTATTTTGTTTTTTGGTCACGACTCTCTGGCTTCGATGGCCTTAAAACTGTTTGAAACCTCAGAACATTACACCTTGATTGCCATACCCTTCTTTATTTTAGGCGGGGCCATGATGTCAACAGGCGGGGTGGCAAAACGCTTGATTCGGTTTGCTGTGTCTTGCGTCGGTCACGTTCGCGGTGGTTTAGCCATTGCGGCGGTGCTAGCTTGTACCTTTTTTGCTGCCGTATCGGGCTCTTCACCTGCAACGGTTGTCGCAATTGGTTCGATCATGATTGCAGGCATGGTTAAGGCAGGTTATACACAAAAATTTGCCGCAGGTGTGTTGTGTAATGCTGGTACTTTGGGTATTTTGATGCCGCCCTCAATTGTTATGGTGGTCTACGCATCGGTCACTGAGGTGTCAGTGGGCCGTATCTTTATAGCTGGTGTAGTGCCTGCTATTGTTTTAGCGCTCGCTTTAATGGTTGCAATTTATATCGTTGCGCGTGTTAAAAACTTGCCTGCATTACCTTTTGCTACTTGGAAAGAAATAATAAATTCTGGACGTGATGCCATTTGGGGGTTTTTGTTACTTGTCATCATTATGGGCGGTATTTATGGTGGTATTTTTACCCCAACTGAAGCAGCTGCTGTAGCGGCAATTTACGCCGTTGTTATATCACTTTTTGTGTATCGTGACATCAACTTTAAACAATTACCTAAAGTTTTTGTTGACGCTTCAAAAACAACTGTCATGCTGATGTTCATCATCGCTAACGCCATGTTGTTTGCCCATGTTTTAACGACTGAACGCATTCCACAAATCATTGCCGAGCAAATTGTTGCTTTCGGTATGGAACCCTGGATGTTCTTAGTAGTGGTCAATATCATTTTATTGATTGCAGGTAACTTTATGGAACCCACAGCCATCATCTTGATTTTGGCACCGATTTTCTTTCCAATTGCGGTCAAGTTGGGTATTGACCCAATTCATCTGGGTATCATTATGGTGGTGAATATGGAAATAGGCATGATCACGCCACCTGTCGGTCTAAACTTGTTTGTTACATCTGGTATCACGGGTATGCCAATTATGGATGTGGTGAAAGCTGCCATGCCATGGTTAATGGTGCTGTTGGGTTTCTTGATGGTGATTACTTACGTACCCGAAATTTCCTTGTTCTTACCAGATCTGATTATGGGTAAAGCCACATCGTAATGTGATGGGTAATGGGTAATAAGTAATGAGTAATGAGTAATGAGTTGAAAAATCAATTTTGAAATATGATTTTAAAAAAAAGGGGTTTACTGAAACATCAGTAAACCCTTTAATTTTTTTGGTGAATTTTTTTGGTGAATTTTTAATGAATTATTGTGAATGATGTTCAGTAAACTCACCCTGTCGTTTCAGCTCTTTAATTTATTTTTTTACGTTGTCTTTTTACTTTGTCTTTTTGTCTGACAAACCCCGAGGTAAAGGGAACGATACGCGCTCAACCAAACCTTCCATTTGTCTAACAGACACCGCACCAATTGTCTTCAAACGTTCGATCACGCTTTGTACCAACACTTCAGGGGCTGATGCCCCTGCAGTGATACCAATACGCTTACGATCAACCAACCAAGCAGGGTCTATTGCCTCGGGGCCATCAATTAAATAAGCGGGCACATTTAACCGCTCAGCCACTTCGCGTAAACGATTTGAATTTGAACTGTTGGCGCTGCCGATGACCAAAACCAAATCGCATTGTGGCGCCATCATTTTGACAGCATCTTGACGATTTTGAGTGGCATAACAAATATCGCTTTTCTTGGGCTCTACGATAGATGGGAAGCGAGCGCGCAATGCATCTGCAACACTTTTTGCGTCATCAACTGATAAAGTTGTTTGCGTGACAAAAGCTAATTTTGAGGCGTCTTTAACCACCAATTTTTGTACATCTTCGACCGTCTCTACAAGATACATGCCATCTGTGGCTTGACCTAAGGTGCCCTCGACTTCAGGGTGACCCGCATGGCCCACCATAATGACTTCAAGCTGAGCTGCACGCATTTTTGAAACTTCAACATGTACTTTTGTAACGAGTGGGCATGTTGCATCAAAAACACGTAGGCCTCGAGATTCAGCATCTGAACGAATGGCTTGAGATACACCGTGAGCTGAGAACACAACAATGCCACCTGCTGGTACTTCTTCTAATTCTTTAACAAATACAGCCCCTTTGTCGCGTAAATCTTCGACAACAAAGCGATTGTGCACAATTTCATGGCGCACATAAATGGGGCGACCATGGATAGTTAATGCTTTTTCAACAATTTCAATGGCACGATCGACACCTGCACAAAACCCACGTGGTTGCGCGAGCACCACCTCAATATCATTATTAGGTACCGATTGAACTGCAGCCATTACAAAACCCCTAGTAAGTCTATATCGATGCGCAAGTCTCGCCCCGCTAAGGGATGATTAAAGTCAAACACGGCATAATTTTCATCGATTTCTTTTAAGATGCCAGCATACTGCCCGCCGTTGGGTGCCGTGAAGTTAACCATATCACCCAGGGTGAATTCAGCGTCTGTTTCGACCCCAGCATTTTGAATCAACATGGCGCGCGTGACGCGCTGAACCAAGTCAGGGTTTCGGTCACCGTAGGCCTGCGCAGCAGCAACGTGCAAGCTGAAACAGTCGCCTTCTGGCCGATCTAATAGCGCAACCTCAATACCTGGCGCCCATTGCCCAACGCCCAGCTGAAGTGTGCCCGGTCTGCCGTCAAAAGTGTCAATGAACGTATTGCCAGCCCCTTCGCCGCTTTCAATCACAATGCGGTAATGCAAAGTTAAGTATGAATGCTCTAGGACAATTTGAGGCGTTGAATCAGTAGAAGTCATAAATTTATGTCACTGTGCGTGTTGTTTAATTTTCATATTTTAAAGCCTGCAACATGACACTGTGTGAAACACTTGGCCCGGCAGAAAGGCCGCGCGAAAGATTATTTGATCAAGGCGCGCAAACGCTTACTGATGCAGAACTATTAGCTATCATACTCGGTAGCGGTGTTCGCGGTCAGCATGCCGTGGCTTATGCCCGCGATTTGCTGAACCAGTATGGGGGTATTGCTAATTTATTAAGCGCAAGGCCTGACAAGTTGGTTCAAACCCATGGCTTAGGGCCAGCTAAAGTTTCAGCGATTGTTGCCATTAAAGAGCTGTGCACCCGTGCATCGCTTGAGCAAATCAAAGTCGGTGAACTGATGGGGCAACCTGAGCATGTCAGATCGTTTTGCCACCACAAACTCGCCCATCTTCAAATTGAACATTGCATGGCCATTTACCTCAATGCTCAAAACAGATTAATTACCATTGAGGAAGTGTCGCGCGGTACCCTGACACAAACATCTATATACCCCAGAGAAATTGTCAAGTCAGCCCTGCAGCACCACGCCAGCGCCCTTATTTTGGCGCATAACCACCCCTCGGGCACAGCGCACCCCAGTCAAGCTGATATTCATTTGACCGCACAGCTTAAAAAAGCTTTGTATTTAATTGATGTGCAACTGCACGACCATTTAATTGTGGCGGGCCAATATGTGACATCTATGGCTGAAATGGGTCACCTTTAAATATCTTTAAGGTTCAAGTACTGAAATTTAAAAAATCACACTCGATATAAAAATGAAAAAAAGGTTAGGCTGTCGATTCAACAGCCTAACCTTTTTAAAGTACTTTTAACACTACAAATTTAATTCAGTATTGCTTATTTACAGAGCTCAGTCATTATGCTCAGTTATTTAGCTCAGTTATTTAGCTCAGTCATTATGCCGAATCATTGAACTGGGTCAGTTGGCTGAATCATTGAGCTGAGCTATAAACTTTACTTTTTAAACACGTTCAAAAATAGCAGCAATACCTTGTCCACCGCCAATACACATGGTGACCAGAGCATAACGACCCTTGATACGATCCAACTCGTATAACGCTTTTGTTGTCACAATTGCGCCGGTTGCACCAATCGGGTGACCCAATGAAATACCACTGCCGTTAGGGTTCACTTTGTCGCTATGCAGTTTCAACTCTTTACTGACTGCGCAGGCTTGTGCAGCGAATGCTTCGTTCGCTTCAATGACGTCCATTTGGTCAACGGTTAAACCTGCACGCTTAAGTGCCATGTTGCTGGCTGGTACAGGGCCAATACCCATGATTTCAGGGTCAACGCCTGCATGAGCGTAAGCCACGAGTCGAGCCATCGGCTTAGCACCGCTTAATTTGACCGCTTCACCGCTCATGAGCAACACTGCCGCTGCGCCATCATTAATGCCCGATGCATTGCCTGCTGTAACCGTACCGTTTTCTTTTACAAAAACAGCGCGCAATTTACCCAGACTTTCCATCGTGATGTCGCGACGAGGGTGCTCGTCAACTTCAAATGCCACCTCACCTTTACGTGTTTTGATAATGACCGGCACGATTTGGTCTTTAAAACGACCTTCATCTTGGGCTTGCACTGCGCGGCGATGCGATTCAGTGGCTAGCTTGTCTTGATCTTCGCGGGTAATGTCGAATTTTTTGGCAACGTTTTCAGCTGTAACACCCATGTGCATACGGCCAAAGGGGTCAGTTAAAGCGCCCACCATCATGTCAACCACTTTTGTGTCACCCATACGGGCACCAAAACGCATGGTTTCAGATAAATAACCGCCACGGCTCATACATTCAGCACCACCGCCGATTGCCATTTCAGTATCGCCAAGCAAGATAGATTGCGAAACCGAAATAATGGCTTGCAGACCTGAGCCACATAAACGGTTAACGTTAAATGCTGAAACGCTGTGGGGTAAGCCACCATTCACAGCCACCACCCGCGATAAATACATGTCACGCGGTTCGGTGTGAACCACATGACCAAATGCTAAGTGCCCCACTTGAGCTGGGTCTGCCCCGCTGCGCTCAAGCACAGCTTTGACAACCGTTGCACCTAAATCGCAAGGGGATACATCTTTTAAACCACCCCCAAAATCACCAATTGCCGTTCTGGCGGCCGCTACGACGAAAACTTCACGCATCTCTCACTCCTGTTCAAAGTTGTTTTAAATACCCCTTGAGCATACCTCAAGGTAGACAAAAAAAATCTTATGATGTTCCCTAAGATAGTCTCAGTTTTAATTGCTTTTTTTATACGTTTTAATCTGAAGTCAGCATCATTCGTCTCATTAAAAGGTCATATTTGAGCTCACTATTAAGAGGCAAATTTAGCATGTAGGCCTTGAATTGTTGATGGTTTAGCCCATTAAGCGCAAATGCTATGCCCAAAGACTGACTTGACTTGATTTAATGCGTGTTTTTACGGTATAGTAGAGGGCTTGAATCGTATAAAATCTATTTAATTGAAGGTGTAGCTATGGCGCGAGTCTGCCAAGTAACAGGTAAAGGCCCCATGTCGGGCAACAACGTTTCACATGCAAACAATAAAACCAAGCGTCGTTTCTTGCCAAACCTACAATCACGTCGGTTTTGGGTTGAAAGCGAAAATCGTTGGGTTCGTTTACGTGTTTCAGCCAATGGCATTCGTACAATCGACAAAAACGGCATTGACGTTGTGTTAGCAGAAATTCGTGCAAACGAATTTCGCGTTAATACGCAAGCTTAAAGGGGCCCATCATGGCAAAAGGTACACGCGAAAAAATCAAGCTTGAGTCAACTGCTGGCACAGGCCATTTCTACACAACCACCAAAAATAAACGTTCAACACCTGACAAGTTGTTGATGAAAAAATATGACCCCGTTGCACGCAAACACGTTGATTACAAAGAAACTAAATTAAAGTAATATTTTTTTAGATTTAGATTTATTTTTAGATTTTTAACGTTTTTACTTTTTTTTTTAACGTTTGTCTTAAATTTTTATGTAAAACTTTTTTTGTATAAAAATTTTTTGTACCCAGACACAATTTTATGCATCAGTCACTTTGGGGCTTAATGCGACAAAGTGCTCAATAAACCCCGCCTCTGCGGGGTTTATTCGTTTAAGCAACACCTATAATGTAGAGCTTAAGTGGCACCCTTTTAAACAAGCCTAACTCGAAGCATCCAAAATAGATCATGCAAGAAAAATACTCACCGACCTCTATTGAAGCCAACGCTCAATCTCACTGGGTTAAACATGACGTTTATCGGGTAACCGAGCACGCTGTCGATACGCAAGGCAATCCAAAACCTAAGTTTTATGCCTGCTCAATGCTGCCCTACCCCAGTGGCAAACTACACATGGGGCATGTACGCAACTACACGATTAACGACATGATGACGCGACAACTCCGTATGCGGGGTTACAACGTGCTCATGCCCATGGGGTGGGACGCTTTTGGCATGCCCGCTGAAAATGCGGCCATTAAATCAAAAGTACCCCCCGCCCGCTGGACATACGAAAACATTGCTTACATGAAAAAGCAAATGAACGCGATGGGTTTAGCCATTGACTGGTCACGTGAAATGTGTGCTTGCGACCCAAAATACTACAAATGGAACCAATGGCTTTTTCTTAAAATGCTTGAAAAAGGTATTGCTTACCAAAAAACACAAATGGTTAATTGGGACCCAATCGACAACACTGTACTGGCTAACGAACAAGTGATTGATGGGCGCGGGTGGCGCTCTGGCGCTGTGGTCGAAAAGCGTGAAATACCCGGCTATTACTTAAAAATTACCGATTTCGCCCCTGAATTGCTTGAATATTCGCAAAACGGCTTGCCCGGCTGGCCTGAACGGGTTCGCCTCATGCAAGAAAATTGGTTAGGTAAAAGCGAAGGGGTTAGGTTTGCGTTTAGCCACGACATAAAAGACCCACAAGGCCAATTAATTCAAGACGGTAAAATGTTTGTGTTCACCACTCGCATTGACACCTTAATGGGTGTGACCTTTTGTGCCGTTGCACCCGAGCACCCCATTGCGCAAAGAGCCGCCCAAAATAACCCCCCTATGGCTGCCTTTATCGAGGCATGTAAAGCAGGGGGCACAACTGAAGCTGAGCTTGCCACCCGTGAAAAAGAGGGTATGCCAACAGGTTTCTTCGTTACACACCCGCTTACACAAAAAGCGATTGAAGTTTGGGTTGGTAACTACGTGCTGATGTCATATGGCGATGGTGCCGTCATGGGTGTACCCGCTCACGATGAACGCGACTTTGCATTCGCTTTAAAATATAACTTGTCCATACAACAAGTTGTTCAAGTCGGTGAACATCTTTTCGATGCTACACATTGGCATGACTGGTACGCCGACAAGTTAAATGGTCACTTGATTAACTCTGATCAATTCACAGGGTTGCCTTCCAAGCGAGCGATGACTGAAATCGGTCAAACGCTAGAAGATCAAGGCGTTGGCAAACGCCAAACAACTTGGCGCTTACGCGACTGGGGCATTTCACGCCAACGATATTGGGGCACACCTATTCCCATTATTCATTGCAAAGATTGCGGTGCAGTGCCCGTACCTGAAAAAGACTTACCTGTTGTTTTACCTGATGATCTTATTCCAGATGGCACAGGTAACCCACTCACTAAACATACCGCCTTTTTGAATTGTGCATGCCCAAAATGCGGTAAACCAGCAAAACGCGAAACCGACACGATGGACACTTTCGTCGACTCGTCTTGGTACTTTATGCGCTACACCTCACCTGGCAATGATTTAGCCATGGTTGATAGTCGTAACGACTACTGGATGCCTATGGACCAATACATTGGTGGCATAGAACATGCGGTGTTACACCTGCTCTATGCGCGGTTCTGGACAAAAGTCATGCGCGATATGGGTTTAGTGAAATTTGACGAACCCTTCACGCGTTTACTTTGCCAAGGTATGGTGCTTAATCATATTTACTACGAGCGAAATGAAAAAGGTGGAATGGAATACCACTGGCCAGAAGATGTTGAAAACATCTATGACGAACGCAGTGCCATAGTCGGTGCCAAGCACCGACAAGATGGCAGGGCGATTGTGTATGGTGGTATGGGCACCATGTCTAAATCAAAAAATAATGGGGTAGACCCACAAGCGTTAATTGAACGCCAGGGTGCAGATACTGCACGATTATTTGTCATGTTTACAAGCCCGCCAGAGCAAACACTTGAGTGGTCAGACTCGGGTATTGATGGCTCAATGCGTTTTATTAAACGGGTTTGGTCACAAGCTTATAACCAGCGTTCAATTATTCAATTACAGCTGCAAAGCTTACAAAAGCCAGACTGGAAGCAAGCCAGCGCAGGGGTTAAACAACTGCGCTTTGATATGTATACGCTGCTTAAGCAAGCCGATTTTGATTATGAACGTATGCAATACAACACCGTGGTTTCAGCCTGCATGAAAATGCTTAATACGATTGAGTCGGCTAAGCTTGAAAACGACCCCAATCAAGGTGCCGTTATAACTGAGGCAATAAGCATATTAATACGCGTGCTCTACCCAGTTGTGCCACATTTAACCTGGACGCTTTGGAACGAGCTCGGTTTTGCCGAACAATCAGGTGACTTGCTCGACACGGCTTGGCCAACAGTCGATGTGAGCGCACTTGAAACGGATGAAGTTGAGTACGTGTTACAAATAAATGGCAAGCTCAGGGGTTCGCTTCGCGTGGCTTCAGCCGCCAGCAAAGAAGACATCGTACAGACCGCGCAACAACACGAAGCAGTCACCAAATTTTTAGCAGGGCAAGTGCCCAAGCGTGTGATTGTGGTGCCGGGTAAACTGGTTAATGTGGTGGGCTAACTCAATACAAGGTATGGTCATGTTTGAATGCGTTCGTTTATGGGCTCGATTACCGCTTCTCGCAATGCTTTTTGCGTTAACGGGCTGTGGTTTTCAAATGCAAGGGTCAACCCCCCTACCCTTTGACACCCTTTCAATTACGATTCCTGAAAATACGCAGTTTGGGGCTGATGTGCGTCGCGCTATTAAGGCGGCTTCGCCCAACACCAAGATTATTGAACCCAGCGATAGTGCCACCTCTTTTATACGTTCACCTAATACACAATTAAGTAACGTCGGTTCAATGACCAGTACCTTTTCAGTTGAAAATAACCCGATTGTGCAACCTACGGCATCAGCATCAGCATCAGTGCCATACCAAGCGCAGCTTCAACAGGTCAGTGAAACACGCAATGCACGGGTCGTTTCGCTTAATGCGCAAGGTCGTGTTGAAGAATACGAGCTCACTTTAAGGTTTGTTTTTCGTATTGTGAACTCAAAAAATGAGACCATTTTGCCTGATACGGTTTTAACGTCTGTTCGTGATCTGCCCTTCGATGATCGCGTGGTGCAGGCAAAAGAAAGTGAACAAGCCACATTATTTCGTGATATGCAAAAAAGCTTAGTGGCTCGGGTCATTCGGCGCATCAGTGCCCCAGATGTAAGACAAAATTATGAGGCACTATTGGCCCCCTCTAAAAATGAAGATGATGGCACTGAGCCAGTGGTCAAGACCGCCCCCAAGCCTGCGCCAGCACCGCTACCTTCATTTCGATAATGAACTAAGTATGGCCACTCATCATACAAGTTTGCTAAACAAACTCACCCAAGCTAACGCTGAGTTTCCCGCTTTGTGCGTGATAACGGGTAATGAAATACTTTTAGTGATCGAAGCCCATGACCAACTTAGAGATGCGGCACGCAACGCAGGCTTTACTGAACGCACGGGCTTAGTACTTGATTCGCGTAGCGATTGGTCGCAGCTTTCAACCGCTTCTGGTTCGGGCTCATTATTTGGTGATAAACAACTCATTGATATGGCTTTGCCCACGGGCAAACCAGGTAAAGCGGGGGGTGACGCTTTATTTGCGCTGGCAAATCGTTGCTTAGGCAAAAAAGCTGATGATGTACTGACTTTTTTACAGCTACCCAAACTTGAAACGGCAACCAGAGAAAGCAAATGGGCTAAGGCTATTTTTGCTGCAGCCACAATCATCGACTTACCTGATATTAGCCGGGGAAACTTAACCAACTGGGTTGGCGAACGCTTGGCTCGGCAAAAACAAACAGCACAAAATGAAGGCTTGCAGTGGTTGGCAGACAAAGTTGAAGGTAACTTGTTGGCGGCACATCAAGAAATACTCAAACTAGGTTTACTCTACCCAGAAGGCGACATCACGCTGGCACAAATTCAAGATGCTGTGCTTGATGTGGCGCGTTACAACGTATTTGGGTTGCGTGATGCCATGCTAGGGGGGGAAACCCACCGTATGATCAAAATTCTTGAAGGTTTGCGCGCCGAGGGTGAAGCATTACCGTTAGTTCTTTGGGCTGTAGGTGAAGAAATTCGTACGCTTGCTCGTATTTCATTGGCGCAACATAACGGTCAAGATCGCTTCAGCGCCTTCAAATCGATGCGTATTTTTGGTCAACGTGAAGTGCTTGTTAAGCAAGCTCTTGATCGGGTACCCGCGACCCAATGGCCTATGGCGGTCGCCCACGCCCATGAAGTTGATCGACTAATCAAAGGTATTCCTGTACCGGGAAAACTTGATAATGCGTGGGACGAAATGGCTAGACTGATGATGCGTGTCGGTGTCAGCAGAGCAGGCTAAACTAGCTCATACTTTGCTAGGCAAAAAATCATGACTCAGATAAATATCGAAAAACACATACACCTTTTAGGTCAACAAGCAAAAACCGCGGCGCGAGATCTGTTGCGCGCTTCCGGCGCTCAAAAAGCACACGCGTTGCTAGCCATGGCTGAGGGTGTGTTGGCTGCGCGTTCAGAGCTTAAACAGGTCAATGCGCAAGATATTGAAAAAGCCCGTGCACAAAAACTTGATGCGCCACTCATTGACCGTTTATTAATAACGGACAAAACCATTGACCATATGGCGCAGGGTTTACGCCAAATCGCTTCGATGCCTGACCCCGTTGGTAGCTTAGGTCCCACTAGTATTCGGCCAAATGGCATGCAAGTATCGCAAATGCGGGTACCTTTGGGGGTCATTGGTATTATTTACGAATCGCGGCCTAACGTAACAATTGACGCTGCAGCATTATGTCTGAAGTCAGGCAATGCCTGTATTTTGAGAGGGGGCAGCGAAGCGTTTTATAGCAATGTTCGCTTAGGTCAAATCGTTTCAGCCGGCTTAGCAACTGCCAGCTTGCCCTCACAAGCAGTACAAATGGTTGAAACCACCGACCGAGCTGCAGTGGGCTATTTGGTTACACTCAACGACTATATCGACGTCATTGTGCCGCGCGGTGGCAAAAGCTTAATTAGTCGTCTAGCAAAAGAAGCCACTGTACCCATGATTAAACACCTCGATGGCAATTGCCATGTGTATGTTGATCAAGCAGCAGATTTAACCATGGCACAAGACATCGCATTCAATGCTAAAACCTATCGATACGGTGTCTGTGGCGCGATGGAAACTTTATTGGTACATCAACACGTTGCAGCTGATTTTTTACCCCTTATTACGCAACGCCTACAGGCGCATGGTGTTGAATTACGGGGGTGTGCTCAAACCCTTAAAATCGTTCCAACAAGCCAGTTAGCGACGGATGAAGATTGGGCAACCGAATATTTAGGCCCTATATTAGCAATCAAAATCGTGCCTAATCTTGACTCGGCTATGGCGCACATTGCTCAGTGGGGGTCAGGCCATACCGATTCGATCGTGACACATGACATTGCAACGGCTGAGCGTTTTCAACGTGAGGTTGACTCAAGCTCAGTCTATGTGAATTTACCCACTTGTTTCGCTGATGGTTTTGAGTACGGCTTAGGCGCTGAAATTGGCATTTCAACTAACCGCTTACATGCAAGAGGCCCGGTTGGGCTTGAAGGCTTGACAACTTACAAGTGGGTTTTGCGCGGTCACGGACAAACACGGGTTTAATTTGACGGATAATAAATATGCTTTGGGTTAAAACCTTTCACATTGTTTTTGTTGCCTCTTGGTTTGCAGGCTTGTTTTATTTACCGCGTATTTACGTCAACTTAGCGCAAACTGACGACCCTAAGGTCTACGACACGCTGGTAGGCATGTCACGGCGACTGTATCGTTTTATGACTATTCTAGCGATACCTGCTGTAGGCTTAGGGCTTTGGTTATATCTCTACTATGGCATCGGCTATGGTGCAACACAGGGCTGGATGCACCTCAAACTCATACTGGTTGTGGCGATTTTAGGCTACCACCATGCTTGTTCTATATATCTGAAACGTTTTGAAGCTAAACAAAACCGACGTTCACATATTTATTTTCGCTGGTTTAATGAAGTACCCGTTTTGCTCTTAATTGCCATCACCGCGCTGGTCATTATCAAGCCTTTTATATTGATCTAATCACCTCAAGCGATACATGACAGACGACAACAAACCCTCATCACCTAAAACATTGACGCTCAAAACACAGCGCGCTAAACCATCAGCGGCTGGCGCGGGCAGGTCTTCGAACGCATCAGACTGGCAGGGCTCAAAGTCGGGTGGCCCTTCAGTTAAAACAGGGGCAAGAGCTCATGCGGTTGCGCGTTTACGCGTTGAACGTAATAAAACTGAACCGATTGCAGAACCCTCTACATTAACCACCCTAAGCAGACCTGATCGATTAGATGAAAACCCGGATCGTAACAACCCGCGGCAGTCAAACAGTCGCGATTCGCGCCCATCAAATGACCGC
>JBDNHM010000254.1:0-5241 GCA_041688825.1 Burkholderiaceae bacterium
CATTTCGTTGGCGCAGTCAAAAATTGCTAGTGGGGTTAGTATTAAAAGTGCCGCACGTGAGTTAGGTTTTTCAAGCCCTGCTACCTTAACCCGCGTGTTTACCAAGCGCGTCGGCTGTAGCCCGAGAGATTGGGCTTTGCAAGCGTCTAATCGTTGACATGCCTAATAACTGTTTTGAAAATTTTAATACTAACGGGTAAAGCATTAGCATGAGCAATCTTGATTTGAATGCAGACAAACTCGTTGTGAAAGAACTCACAAAACAATAAACCTAGTTGTCATTGCCTCTTCTCTGTTGTTGGGCATTACTGCCTCACAATACTTATCAAAACTTTTGTCGCATATATTTAACAGGTTTGTTTTTATTTAAAAATTAAAGTTCGATATGTCTTCCTTCCAAATCATTCGTCGCGAAATGCCTGCCATTTCGGCTTTGGCTGTGCCCATCGTGGCAGGTCTTGGCGCGTCTACTTTATTGGGTGTCACTGATTCGGTCATGTTGGCCTCACTTGGTGCGCTACCGTTAGCGGCGGTTGGCATCAGCAATGCTGTGGCGATTATTCTATTTGCCGCAATCTACGGGCTGCTTTCTGCGATTTCAGTGCACGTCGGCACGGCGCACGGTGCGGGCCATGGCCGATGCATACCAGTTATTTTGCGCAATGGGCTGGCTCTGGGGGCCATGGTTGGCGCTTGTGGCACGTTTGTTATGTTGTCGGTCTGGCCGCTTTTACCATATTTGGGTCAACCGGCCGAGGTGCTGGCTATGATGTTTCCCTACTGGCTGGCGATTTCGTTTGTGATGTTACCTTTTTCTATTCTTACGGCCTTTAAAACCACTTTTGAGGCAATTGACAGGCCTTGGTTGGGCGCTGGCTTTGCGTTTTTGGCTGTTGTGATCAACATTCCCCTAAATTATTCATTGATCTGGGGTTTGGGGCCGTTGCCACAGTTAGGTCTGACGGGAGCAGGTATTGCATCGCTTGTGGCAGAGATACTGGCTCTGTTGGCAGCTTGGGTTTTTTGGAAACGTGCAAAATCAACGCGTCGATTGCGAATACGAGCTAAGGTTTCACGAGCAGAAATGGTACGTGTTGCGCGTGAAGGGGCCCCGTTAGGGCTGATGTATGTGGCTGAAACAGGTGCGATGGCGGTGGCCACTTTAATGATAGGCACCTTTGGTGCGGTGGCATTAGCGGGTAATCAAGTTGCCATGTCTGTGGGTGGGTTGCTATACATGGTGCCACTGGGTATTTCAGGGGCTGTTTCAATCAGGGTGGCTCAAGAACGCGGGGCTGGTCATATTCAAGCCTTGCGCCCGATCACTTGGGCTGCGCTTACGTTGGCCATGGTCTGGCTAACAACGGCCGCGTTAATACTTGGTCTTTACGGTCGCAGCATTGCAGGCTTCATCACGTCTGACCCTGAAGTGATCACCATTGCTGCGACCATTTTCTTTGTGTTCGCCTTTTCACAAGTCATGGACGGTGTGCAGTCAACGATGACAGGGGCATTGCGTGGGCTGTCTGACACAGGTTTTCCGGCCATGGTGTCGTTCGCCGCTTACTGGGCGATCGGTATGCCACTGGGTTGGTTGTTGGCTCACCAGGGTGGGTTGGGGCCAGCCGGTATTTGGGCAGGTTTTGTTATAGCGTTAGGCTTTGCTGCTATCGTGCTGGTTTGGCGATTTTTAAAGCAGACTAGGTCGATTTAGGCAAACGCACCAAACCAGTAGACAAGCTAATACCAACTAAAATGACGGCAGCGCATAACAACATGGGAAGGGTAATAATTTCATTTAAGAACGTCACCCCATACAACCCAGCAAACACGGGCACTGCGTAGGTTACGGTTAAGGCTTTGCTTGCGCCCGCTAAGGCGATGATGCGAAAAAATAAAATGTAGGCGATGCCTGTACAAATAATGCCAACGACCAATAATGAGCCAATTGTTGCCCACTTCATGCCGTGATCAGGCCAGAAGTAAATAGCAAAAGGCGCTAAAAAAAATGTTGCGCCCATTTGGCTGCCGGTTGAAGAAACCAGCGCCGGTACACCCGAAAAATTAAGTTTAGTGTAACTGGCTGATATGCCATAGCATAAAGGCGCCAGCAAGCAAATGAGCATACCAACGAGTTGGCCCGCTAAGTCGCCTGGGGGCGCAGCGTGTGCATTTTGAATAGCCAACAAACTGACACCCGCAAAACCCAATACTAAGCCAACAGACCGACTAAAGCCGGGTTTTTCTTTTAACCACAACCACGCAATAAGCGCGCCAAACAATGCCGTTGAGGCATTCACAATGGCACCCGTGCTGGTAGTTATGGTTAGTAAGGCAACGCCATAAGCTGTAAAGGGAATGCCTGAGTTAAAGATACCGACTAAAAAAGATTTTTTCCAGTGTTGTTTAAGAACACTGGCTTGATGATTCCAAAACAGCAGCGGCAATAAAAATATGGCGCCAATCGCAACGCGACAAAACGCGGTGGGAATACCACCAATATCTTGCGCTGCAATTTTGGTGAACATAAATGACGAACCCCAAATGGCACTTAGTAAAATGAAGTCAACCCACCAAGGGCGCTGGTTAAAACGTTCTAGCCATGTTGAATATTTTTCATTGCTCATGACAGGTATCATTTTTTTAGTGGTGTATTGTTCATGAGTCAATCAAACAGAATCACTTATTGTACGTCTATGTTTAACGGTGCTTGACTAATGAACATGTTTATCAGATTTGTCACACAAATTCATTTTTAAATTTACAGGCAAAATGATGTCTTTGTTAAACCAGTATTTTGTTGCTGAAGGTGTTTTGTATGAATCTTTCTGAATCGCCGATGTTTGGTAAAACACTGGCTGATTTTGGTGCCGCTTTTCGAGCGGGCACGCTTTCCTCTCTTGATGTCACCCATGCCATGCTGGATCGAATTGCCGCGTTTGAACCTAAGCTTCGAGCTTTTACGGTCGTTGATGAAAAAAATGCGCTTAAACAGGCTGCCACAATTGATGCGCTGTGGGCGGCGGGCAAAGATTTAGGCCCACTCATGGGGGTGCCTATTGCCGTTAAAGATATTTTCAGTATTGAGGGTATGCCTACTTTGGTGGGTAGTCGCGTGCCCGTGCAAGACCTCGTTCCCCCTCAAGGTCCTTTCATTACGTTGTTGCAGCAAGCGGGTTGTATTGTGTTGGGCAAAACGGTGGTTACTGAGTTTTGTTTGGGTGGGGTTAACCTGACTCACCCCATACCCTGGAACCCGTGCGACCTCACGACACCGCGCATGACAGGTGGTTCAAGCCACGGCTCAGCCGTTGCAATGGCCGCCGCATTGGCTGGCTTCACAGTGGGCGGTGATACCGGTGGTTCGGTGCGTTGGCCGGCTGCATTGTGTGGTGTAACAGGCTTTAAAAGTTCAGTGGGGTTGTGGCCGACAAAGGGTGTTTTTCCCTTGTCACCAATGTTTGATACGGTGGGTATTTTTACAGCAAGTGCACATGATGCAGCCCTAGTCGAGGCGGCTTTGCGAAAAGGGGCGATGCGAACACCCCCCTTGATACAAGATATGAAGCTGGGAATTTCAAAAGATCATTTTATGGAAAATCTTGATGCTAACGTAGCTAAATGTTTTGCCCAAGCAATTGTTCGGTTGCGCCAAGTTGGTGTTCAAATTGTTGAAGTATCCATGGTTGAGGCAACAGAAATTGACGACGTATTTGCTGGCATTGTGCCGGCTGATTTGATCGCTTTTATAGGCCGTGAGCGACTTTATACACAACGGCATTTAATTGACCCCGTTGCCGCTTTTCGAATTCAAAAAGCTTTTGATATGCCGGTAGCTGTTTACGCCGAGCTTGTCGACAGACAAAAAGTGCTTGAAAAAATGATGGCTGAGCGTTTCAAAGGTATTGACGCGTTGTTGTCACCCACCGTACCCGTTGTGCCTGAACCTACAGCAGATTTTCAAACGGTTGAGCGCGCATCGGCCTGGAATAAGTTGGCCACGCAAAACACCCGGCCAGCTAATTTGTTTAATCAATGCGCCATTTCTTTGCCAATTCACCATTTAGGTTCGTTGTTGCCCGTTGGCCTTCAGCTTTCTTCAACGGCCGGTTCAGATGAGAAGTTACTGGCTATCGCGAGAACGGTTGAAGAAATTTTGAATTCGACGGAAGTGCTTTGATTACAAAATATCAATCAACTCTTTACAGACTTTGTTGTTTGATAATTTTGAAACGTGGGCAACGATACGAAGCGCAATCGGTGTGCTTATTTCGGTGAGCGGCTGAAGTACCCCACGTTTTAAGTCAGCTTCAATAACTGAGCGAGGTAACCAAGCCACCCCTCTGGCGGCCAAGGCCATTTCACGTAGCCCTATTGCAAATGAACTTTCGCAAATGACCTGGGTATGAAAGCGTCGAACCAAACGTGGCAGGGCGTCGACTCGAATAGCGTGCCCAAAAAAACTCGTGGTGGGGTAAGACAAAAGTGGCAGGGGGCGATCTATATCGATGGGGTGCATGGTTGCAATGAGTTTGGGGTGCCCCACAAGAATGAGTTCGTCATCACCCAGTACTTTTTTGCTAGAAACATTACGTGGAATATCACTGATGATGGCATCGTACTCATACACAATAAGAACATCGGCTGTGCCCCTCAAAAACATTGACACACAGGTATCCATGTTTTCAGAGACAACGTTGTAATTCATGTTGGGAACACGGTCAGATAGTTTTTCTAAAAAGCGGGGCAGGAACGAGCTGACCAATAAACTGTGTTGTGCTGCAAGCGTTAGTTTGACATTATCACTTCGAGACGATTGCATATGTGCTCGGGCTTGGTAGGCCCCGTCAACCAACTGACGAATGGTTGTTTCATGCTCTTTAGCAATGGCGGTGAATTGCATCGGTTTTTTGGTGCGGTCAACCAGCTCAATGCCTAGCCAAGCTTCAAGCGCTTGTATGCGGCGAGAAAACGCTGGCTGTGACACATTTCGAGACGCAGCTGCGATTGTAAAGTTTTGCGAGGCAACTAAAGCTAAATAGTCTTCAAGCCACTTAAGTTCCATATTCTAAAACCTATTGTGTTGTGATTAAGCTTAATAAAGCTAGGGGTAGAAAAATTATTGTGCACTTAATATGCAAAAAACACATAATACGACACAAAAAAAACATTAGACAGTGCTTTTTAACGTTGATTTAATGCTTAAAACGAATTTAAGATCTTAATTAGGAATGTTATGGA
>JBDNHM010000255.1:0-6492 GCA_041688825.1 Burkholderiaceae bacterium
AGACCCCGTCAAAGAAGCCATTGTTGATCAACAAACTGGTTTGCTGGTTGATTTTTTTTCACCAAGCGATGTTGCACAAAAAACCATTCGCATTTTAGAAGACGCTTCACTGAGAAAAGTCTTGGGTAAAAATGCGCGTGTTTTTGCGAAAGAACGCTATGATTTGCAACGTGTTTGCCTTCCTCAGATGCTAGAGGCCATCAGCTCAGCAGTTAAACTATACTGATAATTTATTTTATGACGCTCATACCCATTTCACATCGCGAGTTTGGTACTAAAAGATTTAATCGTTATACGTCTTATACATTTGCTGCAAATGACGCAATAGTTGCTTTAGTTGCGCGCGAGCTTAATCGCGCAGCAATGGTTATGCCCATTGCTTTTACCAAGGTACCCGAAGGGTTTGTGCCAGTGGCTGTTCAGGGCCTTAACAATGGTAAAAATCTTTTTGTGGCGCCAGATGGGCGCTGGGTGGGGCGGTATATACCATCAGTTTATCGAGGGTATCCGTTTGCGCTTGTTAATGCGCAAGACGGTAAACAAGTGCTTTGTTTCGATGAGAACAGTGGTTTGCAGTCTTACACAGAGGGCGAGCCGTTTTTTGATGAAGATGTGCCCACTAAAGCAGTAAATGACATACTGAATTTTTTGACGCAAGTGGCCGCCAATCGTCAAATAACACGACGTATTTGTGCTGTGCTTGATTCTTATCAGCTTATTCAACCTTGGTCCATCGAAATTAAGCAAGAAAATCTTGATGGGCAAAGCAATAGCCATAAAATTGAGGGGCTGTTTCGCATAGATGAGGCGGCGTTTAACAAACTCGAAGCGCAGGGGTTGTATGCGTTGCAACAGGCTGGTGCATTACCGATGATTTTTTGCCAATTGCTGTCCATGCAACATTTACCTGCGCTGGGTGAATTAGCGAAGGCCCAGTTTGAAGCTGAGCAACACGCTGCACTGCCTAAAACTGAATCGGATGAAATTGATATGAGTTTTCTCGCAGACGATACGACGATTAGTTTTGAAAACTTGTAAAGGTAGTATTCACTGATGCGTATAGTTATTGATATGCAGGGCGCGCAAACTGACAGTCGGTTTCGTGGAATTGGTCGATACACGATGGCATTTGCCCAAGCTGTGGTTCGTAACCGCGGAAATCATGAAGTTATTTTGGTTTTAAATGGTTTATTCCCAGAAACGATCGAGCCTATACGTGTTGCATTTGACGGTCTTTTAGAGCCAAAATGTATTTTGGTTTGGTCTTCACCCGGCCCGACCAAGGAATGTATTTGGGGAAATGAGACTCGACGCAAAATCGCTGAATGCGTGCGCGAAGCATTTATATTTAACTTGCGACCTGACATCATTCACATCACGAGTTTGTTCGAAGGTTATATTCACGATGCCGTAACGAGTATAGGGCGTTTTGACAGTATTTCACCTGTAAGCGTTTCGGTTTATGATCTCATTCCGCTCGTGAATGCGAAAGATTATCTTGAATCTAACCCACCTTTTGCGCATCACTATCAACGAAAAATTGAATATCTTAAAAAAGCCACGCATTTCTTGGCAATTTCTGAGTTTTCTCGTCAAGAGGCCATAACTCACCTTGACGTGTCAGAGGTCAATTGCATTAACGTCTCAACGGCTATTGACCCTCATTTTGAGTCAAAAGTTAGTACTAATACACTCAATAATAATCTGCTACAAAAATATGGTTTAACGCGTTCATTTCTGCTTTGCGCTGGGGGCGCTGACCCCCGCAAGAATTTAGCTCGCTTAATTCAAGCGTATGCCAAACTACCTATTGCGTTGCGTGGGTGTCACCAATTACTTTTTGTAGGAAAAATGCTAGATGAAGAAGTTGTACAGCTCAAGCACTGTGCACTTTCTGCAGGGCTTCAGTCAGACGAATTGATGTTCATTGGTTATGTAACAGACGACGAGTTGGTACAGTTTTACAATTTGTGCAAGCTTTATGTCTTTCCTTCCTGGCATGAGGGCTTTGGTCTGCCAGCACTTGAGGCGATGGCCTGTGGCGCCCCAGTTATTACCTCAAACACCACAAGTCTGCCAGAAGTGATTGGCTTAGATGCTGCAATGTTTGATCCATTAGATGTTCAGTCTATTTCAAGCAAAATAGCTCATACACTTGAAGATGAAGGGTTCAGAAATATATTGCGTGAGCATGGTTTTCGACAGTCAAAATTATTTTCATGGAACGAAACTGCTAATCGAGCCATTGTCGCATGGGAAAACGGACTCATCATGAATAATGTTTCAATCAGCGATTCAACCCGTTATTCAAGTAGCCCTTCAAGCTGTGATTCCAGCAGCGATTCAAATAGCCGTTTAAATAGCGATTCAAGCAGCGATTCAAGCAGCGATTCATGTAGCGATTCAAATAGCAACTTAAACAATAATTTGATTAACATTACAGGTATTGCTTCAAACCAGTCTTGGCGTGACGTCGTTAATCATATTAATAGCGTGTATGGCCTGCTCATAGAAAAAATTGCACTCATACTTACTACTCAAACAGATGATTTAGCATTACAAAGAATTTCAATTTGTCTTGCACACAATGAGCAGCAAGCTTTCAGCTATTTTAGGCATGGTCGTTTGCCCGAAAGCTTGCTATGGCGCTTAGAAGGCCCTTTTGATAGCAGCTATAGCTTGGCGTTAGTTAATCGTGAAATGGCACGTGCTTTGTCAGCACTCGGTCACCACGTAGTGCTTCACTCAACTGATGGGCCAGAAGACTTTGAGCCTAACCTATATTTTTTAAATACAAACCCTGATTTAGCCGCCATGCATAAACTGGCAGTCAGTATTTCGGGTTACGAAGCTGATGTAACCAGTCGAAACTTATACCCGCCAAGGGTTGCAAACATGTATTCACGTATGAATACTTTACATGCTTATGGCTGGGAAGAGTCTGGCTTTCCGCTCGACTGGGTTGATGAATTTAACCAAAACCTTCAGGGTATAACCGTGATGTCAAACCATGTAAAAAAAATTATGGTTGATCATGGGGTTACGGTACCTGTAGCGGTTAGTTATTTAGGTGTTGATCATTGGCAAAGAGTTGTACCTGATTTAATGTATCGTATTGAGGCTAAATCATTTCGGTTTTTACATGTTTCGTCTTGTTTTCCTCGTAAAGGTGCCGACGTGATGTTGCGAGCCTATGGGCGTGCTTTTCGCAACACAGACGACGTAACACTGGTCATCAAAACATTTGCGAACCCGCATAATGATATTCACAAATGGCTTGATCAAGCACGTAAAGATGACCTGGGCTTTCCAGATGTACAGATTATTGAAACGGATTTAACTGATGCGCAGTTAAAGGCACTTTATGACCAATGCCTTGCTCTGGTAGCGCCAAGCCGTGCTGAAGGTTTTGGGTTACCTATGGCTGAGGCGATGCTTTCAGGCTTGGCGGTTATTACGACGGGGTGGAGCGGGCAAGTAGAGTTTTGCACTGAACAAACAGCTTGGTTAATTAATTATAAATTTGTTCGGGCGCAATCACATTTTAGTTTGTATGCCTCGGCTTGGGCTGAACCTGATGAAGATCACCTGGTGCAATTGTTTCAAGAGGTTCATCACACCCCAGCGGAGCAGCGTAACAAACGTATTGAGTTTGGTAAAAAATTACTGTTAGAACACTTTTGTTGGTCTCACGCAGCAAGCCGTGTTGTTAACGCAGCTCGTCAGTGGTCTTTTGAAACACTCGCACCTGAAATACGCGTAGCATGGGTTACTACTTGGAATACTAAGTGTGGCATTGCAGCCTATTCAGAGCAATTAATTAATAATATGCCACAAAAGGTCACCCTGTTAGCGGGGCATACTAATGTGTTGGTTCAGCCTGATGAAGAAACCGTGCATAGGTGTTGGGTAGTGGGTGAAAGTGACGTGCTTGAAAACCTTTCAAATGCTATTGAGGAAAGTCAATGCAATATAGTGGTTGTTCAATTTAACTATGGTTTTTTCGATTTTGAATGTTTATCAAATTTTATAAATAGGCAGATTGACTTGGGCAGGAAAATAGTCATGACGTTGCATGCTACAACCGACCCGGTGCATTTGCCTCATAAAAAGTTAGTCATGCTTTTTCATGCGTTAAAAAGATGTGATCGACTTTTAGTTCATTCTATAAGCGATTTAAACCGTTTAAAAAAAATGGGCCTCGTAAATAATGTCACTCTTTTCCCATTGGGTGTGCTGGAAAATGAGTTGCCTGAAGCACCAAAAAGGTCTGTAGTGTTTGAAAAGTTTGCTAAAATTGCGGAGGCTGTGAAGCCTTTAAACCCTTTAAATCCTTTAAATCCTTTAAATGAAAAATTTCTGATTGCAAGCTTTGGTTATTTCTTACCCCACAAAGGCCTTTTAGAGCTGATTGACGCCATCAGTTTGCTAAGAGCTAAGGGCTTAAACGCACACTTGCTCATGGTGAATGCTGAGTACCCAATTGAAGAATCAACGGCACTTGTTGAACAAGCAAAGCTTAAAATTGCTGTGCTTAATCTTCAAAACTTTGTCACACTTTGCACTGACTATTTAAACGATAAAGATTGTATGAGTAGTCTGGCTAGCGCAGACCTAGTTGTTTACCCATACCAACAAACTGCAGAGTCTGCAAGTGCAGCCGTTCGCTATGGTATGGCAAGCGGTAAACATGTTGCCGTAACCCCTTTGGCTATTTTTGATGACGTAGCAGAAGTGACCCACACGCTACCAGGCTTTACCCCAGATGCTTTAGCACATGGCATTTTAGATATTGAAAAATCAATTCGTACCAATGATGTCAAAAGCCAAGCTATCAAAAAAGAAGTTATTTCCTGGAATGAGCAACATCAGTACTCACGGCTAGGCTATAGATTAGGTGGAATGTTGCAAGCGTTATTGAACGAATGAACGAGTAAATGAATTAATCAAAAGAGAATAAATTTAATCTAGGGACTTGTTTTTTTAAATGACAAAAAAATCACTTATTACGGGTATTACAGGTCAAGATGGCGCCTATTTGGCGCAACTGCTACTTGAAAAAGGTTACATCGTTTACGGCACCTTTCGCCGAACCAGTTCAGTGAATTTTTGGCGTATTCAAGAGCTTAATATTCAAAATCACCCCAATTTTCACTTGGTCGAGCACGATCTAACAGACTTAGGTAACAGTATTGCTTTAGTTCAAAAAGTGCAACCTGATGAAGTGTATAACTTGGCAGCGCAAAGCTTTGTAGGTGTGAGTTTTGAACAACCCACAACCACAGCATTAATAACAGGCATTGGGGCCTTGCATTTACTTGAAGCGATTCGATTGATTAACCCAAAAATACGTTTTTACCAAGCCAGTACGTCTGAGATGTTTGGCAAGGTGCAGGCCGTTCCACAACAAGAAGATACCCCTTTTTACCCCCGTAGCCCTTATGGTGTGGCCAAACTTTATGCGCACTGGATGACCGTTAACTACCGCGAAAGTTATGGTATTTTTGCTAGCAGCGGTATTTTATTTAATCACGAAAGCCCGCTGCGGGGGCGCGAGTTTGTGACCCGTAAAATCACTGACAGTGTGGCTAACATTAAACTCGGCCGTCTTGGTATGCTCGAGTTGGGCAATTTAGATGCCAAACGTGACTGGGGTTACGCTAAAGAATATGTAGACGGTATGTGGCGCATGCTGCAAGTTAACGAGCCCGATTCTTTTGTGTTGGCAACCAACCGCGCTGAAACTGTGCGCGACTTTGTTCGTATGGCCTTCAAGGCGGCTGGTATTGAGGTTGAATTTAAAGGTAGCGCTGAAAATGAAATAGCTGTCGTGGCTGACCTGAATGCGCCCCCATCATCAATTCGTGCGTTACACCCGGTTCCATCATTAGCATTACCAAAAGAATCAGTATGCGCACCCAATTTGGCACCCAAATCAGCACCCAAATCAGCACATAAATCAGCACATAAAACTGGCTCAGCAACAGAGGCAATTTATTCCTCTAATAGTTCGAAGTTGAAGGTTGGGCAGACAGTTATGCGCATCAATTCGCAGTTTTACCGCCCTGCTGAGGTTGATTTTCTTATTGGTAACCCCGCTCATGCTCAAGCCAAACTAGGCTGGTCACCCACGACCTCTTTAGAGCAATTGTGTCAGATGATGGTCGAGGCAGATTTGCGGCGTAATGCGATTGGGTTTTCCTTTTGATGACTGCAATCACCTTTGCTATGCTTATGACAAGTGCGGTTTTAAGTTACGACCGGTCAGTGCTTTTAAATCGGTGCTTTTAATATGAAAATATTATTAACAGGTGCGGCAGGTTTCACCGGGCTTATTTTTTCAGCACAAGCTGAACAGTGTGGCCATATTGTCGTGCCTTTAATGGCTGATTTAACCGATCAAGCTGTTTTAACGAAAGAAGTTAATGTTGTGCAGCCTGATGCGGTGGTGCACTTGGCAGGTATTAGTTTTGTGGGGCACGCTGACAGCTC
>JBDNHM010000256.1:0-4340 GCA_041688825.1 Burkholderiaceae bacterium
AATCAGCTCGACGATTCCCAATAAAATCAAAGTACCTATTATCGGCCCAGATTTGCTTCCCAAGCCACCAAGAACAATTGCAATTAACAAAGCAATACTCAAACGAACAGTAAATGCGTCGCTACCTACGTAACCTGATTGATGGACAAATAGAGCGCCACCAAGACCAGCTAAAGCCGCAGAAAAACTAAAAATTAATGTTTTCCAAATATGTGTTTGAATACCAACTGATGCTGCAAAAACCTCAGACTCACGTATTGCACGCAAACCACGACCAATTCGAGTTTCATTAATATAATCTGAAATTAATTGGGCAATTAGTAAAGACAACCCAGAAACATAAAGCAACATTGCAGCACCACTAACTGGACCGAACCCCTCAAACTGAGAAATACCGATTAAACCCATAGTGCCGCCAGTTAGGTCAACCCATCTTTGCGCCAAAATATCGATGACATAACCAAAGGCCAACGTAGTCATGGCCAGATAAAGCCCTCGAGTTCGCAATGCATAAGTTCCAACAACTAGGCCACCAAATGCAGCAACCATCGTTCCAAAAACAATTGACAGCATTATTGGCCAACCAAAATGCAATGACGTTAGGGCCGAACCATAAGCCCCAAGAGCGTAGAAGCCAGCTTGCCCTAATGACATTTGACCTGATAGCCCCAGCAATAAATTTAACCCAATAACCGCAATGGCGGTATAGCAAAAAGTTTGAGCAATGAAAATATAAAATTGATTGATGGGAAGCCAAGGTAAAGCCAAGACAAAAACTAAGCCAAAAACATACTTTATCTTGTTGTAATTGTGCCAGCCCGTAGCAGATTGTTCATCGGACATCAGCGTGCCTCTCTGAAAACAAACCAGAAGGCCAAATCGCAATAATAATCAACGCGGCAAGCAATGGGTACAAATCACCAAAACTAGAATCAAAATAATTTGAAAATGCCTCCAAAACCCCAAAGAGGATGCCGCCAACTAATATACCAACCGGATTAGCAAACCCTCCAATAGCCGCCACTATTAGGGCCTTGATAGTTAATACTAGACCTATATGTGCGTTAATAGCAATTAACGGACCTAGCAACATTCCGCCTACAGCCGCTAACAAAGATGCAATAACAAACACGCCTGTCTTAACAAGGGTAGTATTTACACCAAGTAATTTAGCTGCCTCAGGATTAAAAGCAACTGCTTGTATGCTTTTACCCCATCGCGTACGAAACATAAATATATAAAACCCCAAAACAATAATTGTTGCTGCTAGGATAACTAGTATTTCTTCAAAAAATAGTCCTGCCCCAAAAACCTGAACTATATGATCACGACCAGTACTGAAAAGTGGGGGTGAGTAATGAGCAGTTTTTCCAAAACCTAGCTCAATCACATTTTGCAAAATCAAAGCAATTCCAGCCGTTGTTAAGATCCAGGAAAATGCACCTATTTTCAAAGATTTTTTTCTATCCAACGGCCGGATTGCGATCACATCTAAAAGCCAACCCATTAGCGCTAAAATAATAAGTGTCAAAACAATACAAACCAACAATGGAAGCCCAGCTGCTCGTGTGCCGAGCATTAAAAAAGTCGCAACCATAAGAAAATCACCTTGCCCAAAGTTAACTTTGTGCACTGTGAGATGAGTAATGTACAAACCAAGTGCCACCAATATATAGATGGAACCCATGGCTAACCCACTTGATATTATTTGCACTAAGTTGGCTACAGTCATTGTTGATTCAACCTTTTAACAACGCCGTCTTGCCAAACACCGAGGAATACATGCTCCATGTCCAAACACTCGTGATCTTTTGAACTGAAGGGTTTGGATGGAGTTGCAGAAACGGCCTGAACACCTTCAATGTTTTCTAAAGCGTCGCGAATTGCAGACGAATCCGACTTTCCAACATTATCAATTGCAGCAAAAACAATTTGACCTGCGTCGTACCCCAATGCGGCAACAACAGGCCAACGGTAAGCAGAGCCGAATTCTTTCTTTGCCTTTGCATCAAACTCTACAGCTCTTGGCGTAGTAATGTCTAAAGCTTGCCCCATAACTGTTCCCTCAATTGCATCTTTACCCACTATTTCAACCACTTTTTGTGACGAGAGACCCCAGTTACCTGCTACGACAGGTTTATACCCAATTCGAGGCATAGGGCGGAAGGGTAACTCAAACGACTCGTGAAAATTAAGAACTAACTGAGCGTCAGCATCTTTGAGCTTTACCATCTGAGGGGTCAAATCGTTTACACCTGGTGCAGCTGCTTCAATTGCCACCAAAGTCACACCACGCTGTTTAAGGCCTTCAATAATTTCTTTGGCAGCAAAGCTACCATAACCAGTAGTGGAATGGACAAGACCTATACGTTGAAAGTTTTTAACACCCCAGTCCAGCATTTGATCAATTTGAAACTGTTCTACCATTGAACATCTAAAAATGAAACTTGGGTTCTCGTTTATAAATTTTTGAGTAATTCCTGTTGCAATTGAAGGGCCAGCAACAAGTGGAACACCAGCCTGTTGAATTATTGGTGCCATAGCCATAACGTTACCGCTACTAACCGTTCCAATAATAGCTGATACTTTGTCGTTTTGAATTAATCGTTGTGCGAGTGAAACTGCGCGCTGCGGATTAGCCTCATCATCGTAGACAATTAGTTCGATTTTTGTTTTACCGCCACGGGCTTCATAGTCCTTAAGTGCTAGTTTTATACCTTGCAAATAAGACTCGCCGAAATCTACAATCGCCGGTGGTCCACTTAAGCCTTGTATAACACCAACTTTAACTTGGGCACTTGAAGGCCCAGCAACTGCTAGCCCAGCTGTAAAAGCCAATATGACTCCAAGTTTTTTGAATTTAATCTTCATCATGTCTGTCTCCTAATATGGATATTTATAATGTAAAACTGCAGTTTTTTTAACGACCTTTAAATTCGGCTGGTCGTCGCTCTTTAAAAGATGTCACTCCTTCCTCCAAATCTTCTGTCATTGCTAAGTCACGAAATGACCGCGATTCGAATCGTAATGCCTCATCTAAGTGCATCCCCATAGCTGCCCTCATAACCTCTTTTGCAAACTGTTGAGATAATGGTGCTCTACTAGCCAAAATTTCTGCATAATTTAAAGATTGGGTTAAGAGTTCAGACTGCGGGTAGATTCGATTAACTAAACCGATTCGATAAGCATGATCTGCATCAACTCTCTCACCCGACAGGATTATTTCCATAGCATGACCTAAACCAACAATTTGAGGTAAACGAATAAGCCCACCATCGCACGCATGAAAGCCCCACTTTGCATCCTGTAAAGCAAATTTCGCATTGGGTGATGCGAACCTTATATCGCAAGCTAACGCAAGCTCAAACCCGCCTGAAATAGCATATCCGTTGATAGCTGCAACTATTGGTTTATTAATATTTAGGTTTCTTGTAACGCCACCAAGACCAGCGCCGTTAGTGTATTTATTACGAAAATTAGGGCCATCAGTACGTGCAAAATTTAACGTGTAAGTTTTTAGATCAGCACCCGCGCAAAAAGCCTTTTCACCTGCACCTGTAATTACAGCCACTCTAGCTGTATCGTCACCAGCAAAATCTTTCCATACCTCGACTATTTCATCATTAGCATCAAAATCTAGCGAGTTCATTTGATCAGGTCGATTAATCGTGATTAGTCTAACAAATCCATGTTTTTCATATTTAATATTTTGCATTATCTGATTACCTCAAATGATAATTTTTTTAAGTTGGTATTATTTGTATTCCTATCAACTAGCATTACTGTGTCTCCGATACAATCACCTAATTTATACATAAAACGACCCGTTACTCTAATGCCAGCGTCCAAATCAAACACGCCCACAACGTATGAGGCCTCGTCCTTGAACTGAAGTGGTGGCTTACGAATCGTTGTCCAACTTGCAAGCTTTCCCTTACCTAAAATCTCAATAAGAATTAGATGTTCGCTTAAACATATTGGACAAATTTGTGCCGTTATGTCACAACGAGCACCGCAATTTTCACATTTATGAAACATAAGATAGTTGTCTGTAACCATCATCAAATCACCCCAAATAAATTGACGGTACACGCAACGCCCGTTCCACCTAAATTATGAGTCATTCCGATTTTCGCCCCTAGCACTTGATTTGTATGCTCACCTCTAAGTTGAACAACTACCTCGTAAATTTGACCAACGCCAGTTGCACCAACCGGGTGACCTTTCGCAAGTAGACCTCCACTTGGATTGATTGCCACCTCACCGTTAACAGCCGTTCGTCCTTCTTTAGCCCATCGACCTCCCTCACCTCGTGGAACGAGACCCAAATCTTCGCTGTC
>JBDNHM010000257.1:0-7109 GCA_041688825.1 Burkholderiaceae bacterium
AGACCATGCTGATAGTGACGCTGATGTCATGCTGGTGGGCCAAAATTTATCTTTAAGTGAGATACTCGAGCACCTCATACAGGTTGAAGAACAACTCAATTGTAAAGTAAATCCCACATGTTATTCAGTTAAAGAGTTTCGTAAACGCTTGGCAACAAAAGACTCATTTGTAAACCGCGTACTAGAACAACCAACCATTGAACTTATAGGAAGTATGAATGCCTTTAGGAGTAAAACCTTGCCTGGAAGAGACGCAAAATTAAACTAATACTAATATATAAAATTGAACGAAAATTACTTGAACCCGCCCTTCGATAATTGCAACACTACTACTTAAAAGAAAAACTAAGTTATAGAAATTACAAAGTAATTTATATGAATAGAAATCAATTTACATACCAAATTGTTTTTATTTGTTGATACTGATCGAGTGCTTCAACACCATTGTCACGTCCACCGAATCCAGATTGCTTATAACCACCAAATGGTGTGGAAATGTCACCTTCAGAAAAACCATTAATTGAAATATTGCCCACTTTTATTTTCCTAGCAACTCGTTGGGCACGCCTCACGTCAGCGGTATAAATTGATGCTGCAAGACCGTAACTACTGTTATTTGCTAACTCAATAGCGTCTGATTCAGATTTAAAGGTGGTAACTGCCAAAATCGGTCCAAAAACCTCTTCTTGAAAAAGCTTGGAATTAGGTTGAACATTACTAAAAATAGTTGGTTCTATATACCAGCCGCTTCCAATATTCGATAAAACATTACCCCCGTGAATTAGTTGAGCACCCTCTAGTATTGCATCATCAAGAAAAGATTTAACTTTTTCAAAATGGGCTTTTTCAATCATAGGACCAATCTGTATAGTATCGTCAGTAGGTATTCCAACTTTCCAATTTTTTAAACGAAGCGTTAATTTAGTTAATAGTTCATCTTTAATATCAGCGTGGACTAAAAGTCTTGAACCACAACTACAGTTTTCCCCCATGTTCCAAAATGCTGCAGCTAAAATATGATCAATACTTTCATCAATAAATGCATCTTGAAAAACAACTTGTGGACTTTTACCACCGCACTCTAAAACGATTTCTTTTAAGTTACTTTCAGCTGAGTATTTAAGAAATAATCTACCGACCTCAGTGGAACCCGTAAAAGAAACCATATCTACATCTGGATGGCGACCAAGTGGTTCACCTACATCCTCGCCCAGTCCTGTAATAAGAGTTAATACACCCTCAGGTACTCCTGCCTCGTAAGCAAGTTGAGTCATACGGTATGCACTCAGTGAGGTTAGTTCAGCAGGTTTTACTATTACTGAATTACCCGCGGCGAGGGCAGGGGCTACTTTCCAAGCATACATTTGAGCTGGAAAATTCCAAGGAAGTACTGCACCCACAACACCAATTGGCTCGCGCACAATCAAACCTAAAGAATTAGGACCTGTAGGAGCAACCTTTCCGTAACACTTGTCTATAATTTCTGCATACCATGCAAATGTTTCGATCGTTGCAGGTATGTCAGTGTTTAAACACTCAGTAACAGGTTTGCCTGCATCAATACAGTCAAGAGCGGCAAGTTCCTCGGAATGAGATTGAAGTAAACGCACCCAATTCATCAAGACTTTTTTTCGTTGACTCGGAGAAATATCAGACCACTCACCTGAATTAAAGCTACTTCGCGCTGAGCGTACGGCAGAATCTACGTCATTCGCATTACCAGCAGCTATGTAACCAATTAATGAATTATCAATTGGGGTTTTATTTTCAAGTCTTGCATCGTGGCTAACATGACCAGGTATTAAATTACCTGCCCAGAGCTCACCGCGCTTAGCTAGATCGAACACCTCTGATTTGGTTAGTGGCATGTTAATTACCTGGCGCTTCATAAGCAGCAATTAATTTATTAAATGAACTGACATCTTCTTTGGGCAGCGGAAGCAGAGGTAAGCGAACGTTACCAGCATCAATATTGTGACGAAGACAACCGAGTTTTGCTTTTTGGTTATAGCCTCCTGATTCCATCGCTTGAATAGTTAGCATCATTCCTGACATTATTTGACGAACTTTGTTCCAGTCATTAGCTATTGCAGCCTTGATCATTGCACTTTGTTCAGCTGGAAAAACATTTGCACCGCCACTTATCCAGCTACGAACACCCCAAAAGAGGAAGTCTGCAGCTTGGTCGTCACACCCACAAATGATCTCAAAATTAGGCAATTTGGCACTGATTAAAGCCAATGCTCGACTAAAGTTGCCACTGCTTTCTTTTATTCCAACAATATTAGGTATTTTACTAAGTTCAGCCACTGTATTAATTTCAATTTCAACACCCGTACGAGCAGGAAAGTTGTACATAATAATTGGCAATTTAGTTGCATTAGCGACTGATTCATAGTGAGCAATAAGTTCAGTTTGAACAGGTAAGCTATAAGAGGGTGGTGCAAGCATTAAACCTTCGTAGCCTAAAGCCTCAGCATTTTTAGCTCGACTAACTGCACCATTTGTAGATAGATCATTAATGCCAGCAATTAGCGTTGTTTTACCCTTACCGATTTCTACAATACAACTTAATACTTGCTCACGCTCAACCTCATTTAAGGTGTAGTACTCGCCTGTTGTCCCACACGCTACTATACCTGTAACGCCTTTATCAATGAAGACTTCAACAAGCTTAGTAAGCGCTGGCAAATTGATTTTATTATCGCTTGTAAATGGGGTAACTATTGGAACAAGAATGCCCTGAAGATTCATTTTAATTTCCTTTTGATAGTATTAATATTTTCAATCTAATTTAAATAGATTCATATATAAACTGTGTAAGTAAATATATGTTTGATACATAATAAAAAATTATTCAATTACTTTTCTTGTAAAAGATACTAAGTAGTCCATTAGTGCATTAGCACCGGCAATGGCATCTGCACTATTGCCACTTGCTATGCCACTCGCTAACAGCGAGTGGCAATATGCTCCCTGCTCTAAATCACCCTCATACTGGTAGGCATACCAAAAACGACGGCATTGAACAATTAATGGGCAAACAGCTTGAACTGCGTAGGGGTTGCGACAGGTTTCGTGAATAACGTGATCAAACGCTTGATCTGCATTCATATAACCGTCTAAGTTACCTTGTGAAGCAGCTTCTCTCATATCATGAGCACATGACAAAATTGACTCACGCTGTTTTGGTGCAGCATGGCGCGACGAACCTGAAGCAATAAGCTGCTCAAGAGCCCGACGTGTGTCAAGTAATACAAGATGCTCAGCAACGCGTAATTCACTTACTCTGAGCCCGCGGCGCGGTAACTGTTCAATAAGCCCACTTGAAACAAATCGCATCAAGGCTTCTCTGATAGGTGTTCGCCCTAAACCAGTCATTTCTACAAGGTCACTCTCAACAATTACTTGTCCTGACTGTAATTTAAGGGTGGCAATCATGTTCTCAATAAAATCATAGGCAACATCAGTTGCTCGAGTTTTGATAATTGCGGGTACTTTATTGACAGTAGTTTCATTCATAGAATATTTATCTTGATAATTTGTGGTGACGATAGAAAGTCATCAATCTTAAAAGCCAACAATTTTCCCTGGAAGCCAAGTTGCTACAGCGGGAAATGCCGCAACAATAAAAAGAGTAACGAATTGCATCATAATGAAAGGAATGACACCTAAACAAATTTGTTTATAACGCAAATCGGGAGGAGCTATTGATAGTAAGTAAAAAATTGATGATGCCATGGGTGGTGTTAAGTAGCTAGTTTGCAGAATAATAATAACTAGTGTTCCAAACCAAATTGGGTCAACGCCAGCGCTTGTTAATAATGGGATAAAGAGCGGAATACAAATAAGAACGTTTGCCGTCCAATCAAGGACGAACCCCAACACAAATACAACACCCAAAAATAAAATAATCGTTCCAGAAACACCTAACCCAAGATCCGAGACCACATTTTGAATGAGTCTTGAACCACCATTAGCAGCAAATACACCGGTGAACATCATGCCACCAGCAACAATCAGTAAAATCATTGCTGTAATTTTTACTGTTATTTGCAACGAATCAGATAGAACTTTCAAACTGAATTGACCATATGCAATACATAAAATTAATGCACCGCATGCACCCACGGCAGCAGCTTCGGTCGGAGATGCAATTCCAGTCATTAACGACCCAAGAACTGCGAAAATTAATAACATAGAAGGTATTAAACCCGAAAGTGTAATTTTTAATTTTTCTTTCAAGCTATATTTGAATTCACTTTTATCTACTCGCGGACCAAATGATGGTTTAAGAATGCATATGCCAATAATGTAAGTAATAAACAGACCGACCATTATCAGGCCCGGAAAAAGCATTGCTGCAAATAACTCACCGACAGAAATCTGAGCTAAAGATGCGTAAATAACCGCAACAACAGAGGGTGGAATCATTGTGCCAAGAGATCCACCAGCGCAGATTGTTCCAGCAATAAGGGAGTTGTTATATCTATAACGCTGCATTGCCGGAATAGCCATCAAGCCAACCATAACTTCCACGGCCCCAACAACACCTGCTGCGGCTGCAAAAGTAGCAGCCATTGCCACTGTTGCAACAGCTAGACCACCTGGTAAGCCACCAAGCCATAGTTGCATAGTTTTAAAAAGACGTGCTGCTATGCCTGATCGTTCTAGGATGGCTCCCATGAGAATAAACATAGGTATTGCTGAAAGCACATAATTGGTTGCAGCAGAATAAAGACCGCCATAAAGCTGCTCAAAAACCATTGGTCCAAAAGCAAACCAGCCACCGATAAATGCCGGCACAATCAAAGATAATGAAATAGGTATGCCAAGTGCAATTAATATAAACATTGCAGGAAACATCAGAGCCGCAACTAATGGGTTCATTGTTGTTCCCGAGGGTTTGCTTCGTTAGATAAAATTAAAGTGCGTAAACCTTCGACTAAAAGTTGCAGTGCAAACGACCCAAGCCCAATCGCAATAATCATGTAAAGTGGCCACATTAAGGGTGCCCAAGGACTTACCATTTCAACTTCATTAGTTAACCAAGCTTTAATTGTTCGCGACGAGGCAGTTTTGAAAAGCATTGAAAAAAGAGGGAAAAGAATTAGTAAATATATCAACCCTTCAATTTTATTAGCAACTGAAACAGATAACATTTTGCGAAAAACATCAATTCTAATGTGTGATTTTTGTCGAAGAGTCCAAGATATTCCAAGTATAAATAGAGCACTGCTACCCATGTAGGCAAGGTCATAAGACCATTGCGTAGGTGCGTTAAAAATATAACGAGCTAGAACTTCGTAAATCATGGAAGCTACTAAAATAATTACGGAAATGTTGGCAAGTTTGGACGTCAACCATGAAATGCCATCAATTAATTTAAAAAAACTTTTTAACATCAGACGCCTCAAATATTGTTTGCCGACATTTCCGTAAAAATGCAATCAATTAATTACGAATCAAATAACCACTTTCAGCTTTCCAACTCTTATGAAAATTATCATATTTAGTTAAAATTTCCAACATACGCGGCTTTCCCTCTGCGTTTTGTTTCTTTGCAGTTTTTTCAATCCAATCATTACCAGCATTTGATAGCTCTGCAATAAATTCTGGGCTTAAAGTAATAATTTCGTTCGGCCCCTTTCTGTACACGGCCATCGCTTTCATGTCTGCATCATAAAAATATGTAAGGCTTTGGTGTGTAGTTAAAACGGCAGAAGCTTCAAGTAATGGTTTGAGGTCTGCTGGAAGTTTGTCCCAAACTTCTTTTTTTACGACAACTTCCCACATGAAGGTTGGTTGATGAACGCCAGGAATGACGATGTACTTTGCTGCTTGGTGAAAGCCCTCTGGCAAGTTAGCTGATGGTGGTGCCCATTCGATTGCATCAACTCCTTTGCGTTGAAGAAGTGTATAAATCTCACCAGGTGCAACTACTGTTGGGACAGCCTGAAAGTATTCTTTCATTACTTCAGCCCACGCACCAGACGTTCTATATTTCAAACCTTTTAAATCTTGAGCATTTCTAATTGGTTTGTTTGAATGCGCCATTACCTCTGTTGAACCAATACCTACTATTAATGTTTTAAGACCTTGGGAGGCCCTCAATTCTTCTAACATTTCTTTACCGCCGCCTTCGTAAATCCAAGTCATATAAGCATCTGGGCCCATTCCACCAGGGAAGCCAGCAAAAATTGCATTAGTTGGATCTTGGTTTACTAAGAAACTTGAGGTTGAGTGCCCAGCTTCTACAACGCCATTTTGAACAGATTCAAAAACTTTTAAAGCGGGAACGATAACCCCAGCTCCGAATGGCTGAATATCTACTCGGCCAGAAGTTAAGGTTTTGGTATTTTTAGCAAACCTTTCTAAAAAGTTTTTGTAAAACGGTGAACCTTCAGGTACTGAGGTTGGAACGCGCCATGTCACCTCAGCTGCAAAGCCTGATAGAGACATGCATGCTAAAGCTGTACCAACTAATAAGGAACGCATTTTTTTATTCATTAGAGCCTCACTAAAGTCAAATTCAATTCATAGACCCATAGTTACCATGACTGCCAATTTTTTACTTACGTCACTATTTCATTACGAACTCGGCCAAACACTGAGGGTCGGTAACAGCGAGTGAACCTTCGATTTGATTCTAATATGCAATTAATATATTAGCAATATGCTGAAGTTAAGGGTTTTCCATTGGAATCGTCATTTTTGAAATTAAACCCCTGTATCACCCAGTGCCACACCCAGCTCAGTAACCTAGCGGCAAGTGCACAAACTTTAAGCACTGATTGAATAGAAACAATAGCAACATAAAATGGTGCCATACATTAATGGCATTGAACAAAATGTTTTTAGCTAACTTTGGGTGAGGTCTAATCATGAATGCAAAACAAAACACAACAATCACTGCACTAATATTGGGTGCATTACTCGGTGCATTAACAAGCAGCACAGCACTGGCTCAGTCACAATCATTGAACTACAACAACAGCCCACTTAACTACGCCAATAGCCCGTTGAATTACAACAACAGCTCAATAAACTATGACAATAGCCCTTTAAACTACGATAACAGCCCCTTAAATTACAACGCCACCAACGGC
>JBDNHM010000258.1:0-1935 GCA_041688825.1 Burkholderiaceae bacterium
TAAAAGCTTGAATTGTTTGTTGTATTTGGTCTTGCGTTATTGTAGGGTGCACCAAAAACATAATCGATGTTTCACCTAAGGCTTGAGCGTTCGGTAGTCGCTTAGCGGGCCGCCAGCCGGTGCCATCAAATGCTTTTTCTAAGTACACTTCGCTACAACTACCTGACAAGCAAGGCACGCCTGCATGGTTCATTTCTTGAATGATACGGTCGCGCGACCAACCTTCTTTTAGATGCTCTGGTTTGATATACGCATACAGCTTATAAAAAGCATGAACGCAGCCCAGTGGGCAAGCAATTAGATCGGTTTGAGCCGAACGACACGCAAAAGCCCCGCAACCGCTTTCACAGCCAATCTTTGGTAAACGAAGCGCGCCTTGCTCATCCGTAAAGGGTGTGAAAGCTTTTGTGAGCATTTGAGCATGCTTATTGCGCTGAGCCAACCATTGAGGCATTGTTTTGAGTTGCACTCGACCAATGGCCGCTTGCATTTCAAGCATGCGCCAATTGGTACCAAAACTGTCATGAATCCATTTGAAACCAAACCCAGAGGGTAACTTGCGCTCGTAAATAGCCTCATAGCTTTTGCCATGGTCTTTATAAGCCCACATCTTGCGCCACAAGGTTTCATCACGGGTGGTGACCATGCCACCTTCGCCGCCGGTGGTCATGATTTTGTCTTGACAAAAGCTCCACGCGCCAATGTGGCCAATACTGCCAACACTGCGGCCTTTATATTGAGCACCATGGGCTTGGGCGCAGTCTTCTATTACGTATAAATTGTGTTTTTCAGCCAACGCCATAATGGGGTCAAGGTCACACGGCCAACCGGCCAAATGCACACAAATAATGGCTTTGGTTTTGGGGGTGATAACCTGCGCAATGGTGCGTGCTGAAATGTTGCCGCTATCGAGTTCAACATCAGCAAATACGGGTGTTGCACCCGCGCTCACCACGCTTGAAACACTGGCAATAAACGTGCGGGGTGTGACCACCACTTCGTCACCTGGCCCAACATCTAGGGCTTTCAATGCCAAATCAAGCGCTAAGGTACCATTTGCAAGTGCGACGGCATGGGGCACACCCACCCATTGCGCGAACTCTTTTTCAAAGAGGCGGCACGCTTGCCCGGTCCAGTAGTTAACCTGGTTTGAAGCCATGACAGCCTGTACCGCAGCCATTTCTTCTGCGCTAAAACTGGGCCAAGGGGCGAAGGGGGTACTGAGCATGGATGAAAGAACTTAAAAAAATTGAAAATTGAAAATTGAAAATTTAAAACGTTTAGAACCTACTTGCTTGATAGTAACGCTATGAATCACTTTAGCGTAGGGTTAAAACCATAACCCTTACAGAGTAAATGCGAGTGAGGCGTCAGTTAGAGCAACAGAGGTTAAGCATAGGTGTAACTGTGATGTAATTGTGATGAAACAGTGATGAAACTAACATGCAATATAAGGCCCTTTCATGTGAACCTATTCTGAGCCTGTAAAAGGTGGCATGGTAACGTCTTGGGTAGCACTAATACCCTCTTTTTTAAACACTTTTTCAATTGTTAACCATAATATTTTAATATCGAGCGCAGTACACGATAAAACATTTTGACGTTGAAGTTGCTCAACATACCAAACATCTAAGTTAAATTTTTGTTCCCAACTGATGGCGTTGCGGCCATTGACCTGTGCCCAGCCGGTAATGCCTGGGCGAACCTCGTGTCGGCGGGATTGATGGGGGCTATAAAGCGGAAGGTATTGCATCAGCAATGGGCGTGGGCCCACTAAGCTCATGTCGCCTTTTAAAACATTCCATAATTCGGGAAGTTCATCAAGGCTTGTGCTACGAAGCCTTTTACCAAATGACGTAAGGCGCTGCTCATCATCAAGCAGTTTGCCATCAGGCCCGCGAGCATCAGTCATGGTGCGAAACTTATACATTTTAA
>JBDNHM010000259.1:0-4468 GCA_041688825.1 Burkholderiaceae bacterium
ACGGATAACAGCTAGTATCAGAGAGCAATTTACGCTCATTACAAAATATGCTTTTGAACAACTCATTTCTGAAAAGATTAATGAACGACTCAAAGGTGCAATGGAAACACCTATAGCAAAAAATGATGGTGAACCTAAAAGCGAATCTAATGTTATCGACGATAATCAAGGGCTTAGTTCCGGAATAGTCACGACAAGAGAGGAGCTTGACGCTTACTACATAATTAGAGCTATCGTTCGTAGTGCCCTGCCAGTTGAACGAGTTTTTATGCGCGATCAGCAAAGCTATTGTTCAATTATTGTAGATGACAATAACAGAAAGCCATTATGTCGGCTACGGTTTAATTCTAAAAAGAACCTAGCGATTGGAATCTTCAATGAACAAAAGGCCGAGGAAACAATCAAGATAGCGGGGTTAGATGACATATATAGCCATGCTGACAAACTGATTTCCATTGCCAAGTTCTACGCAGATGCAGTTGATTCCAAATAACCCCAACTGTTTGTACTAGGACTAAAAAGCAACTCCAAAACTGTTTTTTACAATACTAAGATTAATTATTTACTGGAGTTATGGTTTAGTGGGCACAGCAAGGTCTATTGGCTGTTGAGCGTAAAAAATATACGCTTGTGGGTGAGTGCTAAAACAGGTGGCAAAACTAAAGTCATTGCCTACAGTTTTAGCTACCAACCGCCGTGTTTGAATGGCACTTTTTGACGACTGTTGAGTGATGGTGAGCTTGAAAAAAGACAATATGGGCAGAAAGAACGTTGTATTCACTCCGGCATGCTTATGCTATGCTTGAACTTGTCGAAAAGAGAACGGATATATATACGCTAGCTGAACAGATGGGTAATTTAGCTGCAATGATTGAGCGACACTACTCTAAATTGACAGTAACGATGGCAGCTTAAAGGTTGGCTTCAGAACTCTATGAAAATTGGGATTAGAAAAAAAGATGTAGGGAGTGTTATCTCAGAGTTTACGGTAACGTACATATCGCTTAATGAAACTTGCTCACTTGAGGACTGGTTTAATGAGGCTTGGAAGTCAGCGGTCGAAGACAAGTTAGTGATCAATGATGAGAGATCAAAATATGATTTCTTTGTATCTTGAATTATAAAAATTGCCAAATATTTTAATTTTTAAAATAATTATGAGGTGATCTACTTGGGACAAATAAATCCAATCACAGTTAATCCGAGTGAACTTCGGGTGTACTACGATTTCGAGGGCTACAACTTAACTAATACAACCCTTGCTTATATTCATTTGTATTCCTATGGATCGAAAATTAGTATAGCTTTAGAGAGTGTTGATTATCAGGAAGGATTTTTTTCTCTCGACTCAAGGGAAATAAGCGCTGGATCAAATGTAATTTACGCAAAGTACTTTAGCCCTTTTCAACCATTCACTGTAGTTGTTGAACTATGGGACCCAGTATTAGGTATCTATGGAGAGTTCAATGCTGAAGCCTCTCCAATGATTCCTTATGAAGTTAGTGGAACTACTTTAGTACTGAATAAACCGATCGACTTAAGCACTAGTCCCTGGTGGGAAGGTGATCTCCAGTGGGCAAGCTCTGGTGAAATACAAGTAACAGCTGGATCAAGAACTGCCACTTATGGTGGCACATTTGAATTCACAAGCAGTGACGTTTTAGGCACTCTTGAATACTATTACTCCACAAACTTAGGATCATCTGACTATTGGATTTTCACTGAGTCAGACATAAAACTCTTATATGATCTTGATACTAAAGAAGGTTGGGGGTCTGCGCTAAACTATATTTTTAAGGGTGACGATTTTATATTGGGTTCTGACTTCGATGACACTCTTAGAGGATTTACTGGACATGACATAGTCATCGGTGGCTTTGGAAATGATTTAATTTACAGTGGGTATGGTATCGATATTCTGGTCGGTGGCATTGGTAATGACACTCTGGACGGAGGAAATGGAATAGACGTAGCAATATATACCGGTAGGATTAATGATTATTCAGGCACGATCAATCCTACTGGAACTGGTCTATCTTCAATCATACAAGACAACCGTTTTACAAACATCAATGATGGGCAGGATACATTAATTAATGTTGAACGCCTTGATTTCTCTGATACAAACCTAGCACTGGATATCGACGGCGTTGCGGGGCAAGCCTATCGCATTTATAAGGCAGCTTTTGATCGAGTACCTGATTTGCCTGGACTTGGCTACTGGATCAATGACATGGACAAGGGTGCATCACTTGAAGCGGTCGCAGGTGGCTTTATTGCCAGTGAAGAGTTCCTGTCACGGTATGGATCAAACAGCAGGAATGTTGACTTCATTCGTCTGCTTTATGAAAATGTACTGGACAGACAACCAGATGCCAATGGCTACGAGTACTGGCAACGAGATATGGCGAACGGTATGACCCGTGAAAAGATGTTGATTAACTTTAGCGAGTCAAATGAGAACAAGCATAATGTTGCTGGCTTAATTGAGAACGGGATTGAGTACACGCCATTCATTGGATAGAGAAACAATATAGTTCTCAATGCAGTTTATAAGTTAGCAAAACAGAAAGACAATTCTGCTGCGATGATTGAGAAGCACTACTTGAAATTCACGGCAACTATGGCGGAGGAGCGGTTGGCTTGAAAATTTATAAAATCCAAGCTCTTTTAAATACACTGAAAACTTTTGCGGTGATATGCGTAATTGTTGGGCTTTCTGGTTGTTCAACATCAATACTTGAAAGACATAACCAAGTAATGTCAACATCGCCTGGCAAAATTCATTACGCAACGGCAGTACCATTTGGTTCGTATTCGTTTTATTCTACGCCGATAAGCAGAGAGGAAGCATATACAAAAGCTTGCACTCATAATAAATCAAACCCATCCTACTGGAGGCCTATCGAATCTCCACATCAAATCGGAATGGGTGGTGGAAGTCAAGCCGAAATTGAGAACTGGGTAATTCGCGAATGTGAGGTTAAAAATAATAGAACATGCATCGTAATTCTTTACAACCAAGTTGAACGGTGCAGAGACACTTTTAATACAGCATATACTCGTGAAGAAGAGAGGGTAAACCAGCGAAGAGAATCTGCAGTTCGTGCTACTGAGGATGAGCGCACAAAAAGAACACAGCAAATGTCTCAAACTTGCCTATCTTTCGGATTTAAGCCTAACACGACCGCTTTTAGTAATTGTATTCTTGAAATGCATAATTCACTTGCTCAAATTGAGGCTATTCGTGATGCTAGCAATCGCCAAGAGTCGGCAGCACTAGCAGCAAATGCTGAAGCAAGAAAGCTTCAGGAGTTTGAACAAGGAATCATGCTCTTGCAAAACAGTTCTAGAACGTTGGATTCTACACAATCCAATCGCCAAAATACTAAGTGTAGATTCAACACCATTACCAAAACAATTGTTTGTAACTAATGCTATGGCTAGAAGGGTTCTATTATTAGCCCAAGAAAGAAAGTCGTAAGATTCGTTATTTCAAAAATAGGAAACGAACACTTTTCATTTTTTAAGGTTTAAAAATGATTGAAAATTACAAGCTAAACCTACTCTAGGGCTCGCTAGTGCTTATTAGCATACCGAGATAATTTACTTGTTTTAACTTTTGTTTGAAAAACGCCTCATTGACAACAAATCAATGATTTAATGGTGGATAATTAGCGAAGTGCTAATCATTCACCATAACTATTTGCGCTATGGTGACGTTACCTTCAATGAGTCTAAATTTTGGCACAACACCTACTATGTTTCTATTAAGAACTTAAACCCTGTTTGTTTAGTGATCTGCCCACTTGCGTGACTCGTTTCGAAAGCAGGTAGCTACCCGTAATTATTCTCGTACACTTCATTCAGCTAAAACGCATCTATAAACACCAGCCCTAGGTCGAGCAGTCCAACGTTTAGCGTCCTCGATGCATGTGTTCCAATTATTGTCGTCGCTGTAACCAAAATACATCGTTACCTTAAACCAATTTTCAGCATAAAAACTTCCTTGCTTCTCCATAAAAACCACCGGCACTCCAAAGTCTCTGTTTTTCACAAACGAAACTAGTTTCTCTGTACTTTGGGCATGGTAATCGGTACATCCGGCCAAGGTTGAAAATGCAATAAGAACCCCTGCAATTATAAGCCGAGAATTCATGATAGAGGTCCCCTTAAACTAAAAGTAGATCATAAAACAGTGTGGTCACAAATGTCAGATACTATCCAGTCGCCCCTGATTTATTCATAACTATATGATTTAATTGGTAAATATAGGGTTTTTGGGTTATAATAACTGCCAGATAATGACCTTCCCAGCACTATTTTATGGGAGTTTTCTGGAAATGCACTCATGACCCAAGTCAACGATTTTTTCCGCAGCCGAATTGATCAAATGATCGATTTAAGATTGCCTCTTGCAGTATTGGCATCACGCATGCCGTGGCAAGAAATTGAAGCTTCACTTGCT
>JBDNHM010000260.1:0-3264 GCA_041688825.1 Burkholderiaceae bacterium
ATGTGGCTTGCAACGTGGCCAGCTCTACCTTGTCACGCAACGTAATGAGCATGCAGACCGAATTACCGTCGTGCCGTACGAAAAACAAGAAGCCGGCAAACAGGTAGCTGACGCCATCGACATCAACTTGCGAAGCATGTCAAAACTTTCGGTCTACCAGGAACATCGGTCTGAACTTTCGCCTGGTGACTGGGTGCGCGTTACCCGAAACGATGCGGCACTGGATCTCGTCAATGGTCAACGCCTTCAAGTGGTTGCCGTATCAGTTGACCACGTGACACTTCAAACGGGTAACCGTCGCGTTGATTTGCCTGCCGGCAAACCGTTGCACCTCGACCATGCATACGCGACAACAGCACACAGCGCCCAAGGCCTGACGTGTGATCGAGTGCTCTACAACGCTGAAAGTCACAGTCGCACCACGGCTCAAGACACTTACTACGTCAGCATCTCACGTGAACGCCATAGCGTGAAAGTGTTTACGAATGATGAAACGATGTTGCCGAAAGCAGTTTCGACAGAAAGAACGAAAGGGTTGGCGCTTGATCTTGATCGCAGTGATGCCGCGCAGATGAAAAAGATCGATTTGAGTCTTGATACGTTTGGGTAAGCCATTGCTTGTGGCAAGATCCCAAGAAGGTGTTACTCAACTAGGTATTTCACGTCAAATCTTCTTCTCATACTTAAATTAGCTATCAAACACATGAGTTGGGCTCAAGCAGTGAGTTAACCGGTATTGAGGGTTGTTTTTTGGAATCAGACTTCACACCCGTCGTTGGGCTATATCAGCCACCAGATCGTAGTCGGAACCAGTACCATAGCCCAAAGACTTGCCATCGGTAACACTTGCTACAAAACTGCTACATTTTCAGCAATTTAAGGTGAAATTTACTGGCTCCAAATAAGTTTACAAACATGAAAAAGCAAAGTTTGCCGTTCATCGATATCTTTCTTCGAAAACGACTCATGTGCCCTAAAAGGTAGTTTGAGTTTTGTGACCATTGCATTGAAGTTTGGATTGTTTTCGTAGGCCTTCGAATGTAAAGACTTTACCAATAAGTTTTCTTTAAGATAATGCTGCACTTTCGAGTCATAAGTCATGGCGCCATAGGACTGGTTTGTTCCCTGCGGAAGCAGCACCAGACCACCTATTCGGTTGCGGTAGTTGTCGAACTCATGCTTCTGCTCGAACTCGTCGCGGTGCTCTTCAAATTTGTCTGCCCAGATGTGCTCGACCTCATAGGGTTTTGCTCCAGAATTCACAAAGTAGGTGGAAAAGTTCGTCGTCGAACCAGATTGCTGTTCGATAAAGCCGGTGATTCGGGACAAGAGATATTTTACGAAAGGTCGGTTCATACCATGAAGTCTGAACTCGTCCATTCCTTCCCACTTCTCTGGCATTACGTCCAATTTATCTTTCAGCAGTATTCGCAGAGAATCAATGTCTTTGCCGCGAAGCTCCTTTACCAGTGAGTATATGGTGTAGCGGATAGAGCTAGCGCCAAATTTTCGAAAATTAATTGAACGACGAACAGCGAAGGCCTCCATGAACCGTGCCACCTCGTTGATTTTCATGCGCGTCACCTCATCCGAATCGGTTGATTTAAGTGGGGCCAGCATAAGTGGAAGGCTAAGGGATTCAGCGATGCCCCAATTGAAGTGATAAAAGACGTTTTCCCATCCAGTCTTCTCAGTCTTTTGAGCGTCAAGAATGTTGAGATAAGCGCGAAGGTAAAACGTCAACTCTTCATGGACTAGCATCCCAAACGACTCTGCTAAATCTGACTTCAACCCAACCTTGTCGAGGTTGTCACGAAACCAACTGTGGAAACGTGTTCCGATTTTCTCGAAATCTTCGTTTGATGAGCCAGCTTTACCTTGTCGGATGGTGTCAGCATATTGGCTTCTCAACCAAGCTTGAAAAAACTTCTGATCTTCTTCTTTGCTGTGGCGATGTAGGGATTGAATAGACTCCTTCCATAAACGGTTTGCCTTCTCACGATCCCCGGCTTCTTTAAACCTCGACAGAATGTAGCCTTTGAGCATTTCGGTTGATGTTAAGTTTAGGCCACGATCATTCATAGACTCAAATATTGTGTAAGCGTTGTCGTCAGAATAGGCAGTAATTTCCACTAGAATGACGTTGTATTTCAGCCAGTCAAGAAAGTAAGGGAATGCCTCGTTTTTAAGTTCTTCAGGAAATGCCTCCTCGATGTCTCCGTAACGCTTAGCCATGTTGACGGTCGACTCGTCATCATCAGGTTGTAGATCATATTGACCTTCGAGGAAAAGTTTTTCCAAGCAAACTTTGCGTTCCTCAACTTGAATATTAAAAGACTTGCGGCCGTATTTTTCAGAAAATACAAGCGGTTCGATAGATTCCTTGCCACCGAGCTGCTTCTGTAGATTATTGAGAAAAACAAGAAATAACGTTAAGGAAGTTAGTCTTTGTTGACCATCGATAATGCTCTTCGTACCATCTTTGCTACTAACGACAAATGGCCCTAAATAGTAATTGTTGTAATGTTCAACGGCAGATCGGGAGTCATTCTTGGAGTACACATCCAGAAATGTCGAAGTCAGATCAGTGACGAGTTGCTCAATGTGTTTCTTCTCCCAACTGTACTCACGCTGAAAGTAATCAACGGTGTATTTTCGTTCATTCAAAACATCGAAGACATTACGGTCGTCAGCGTCAATTTTGTGATTATCTTTGCTCATAAGTTAATTCTCATGCTTGATCGTTTTTTAAAAAATTACAGTGTTCTTTCTGCTAATTATGCATCATGAAATAAATAAACTTAAGTTGCTATCAAACCCGGTTGATTTTTTTCTTTAAATCAATCAATGATGCCCCCTTTAGCCTCAATCGTTAAATCGGTAATTTCCATTTTGAGCTGATCGGCCGTTACTTATAGATCTAAAATTTCATCTTTAATAAATTTAGTCTGAGTAGCAACCTCTTCGTTTAATGAATTCGGGTTTTTAGTGCTTAATCTTTAAAGGGTTGTGTGAAACCAATGGTTTCGGTGTCCGGGGTAATATCGCCTGTTGATTTGGCAGCGCTACCGCTTAAATTATCAAGCAAAGTCTCTAATCCTTCTCCAAACGTTACTCAATTGGTATTCATCGGGTATCCAAAAAGTCTCAAACGATCCCCATGTTGTCTTCAATACGTCCCTAAAAAATAGCAATTGCGTCTCACACTCAGGTGCAATGGCTCATTGCATCTCATCATAAAAGTCGACGGCCACATAACGGCCA
>JBDNHM010000261.1:0-2412 GCA_041688825.1 Burkholderiaceae bacterium
CCGTTCCAGCAGGTTTGATAAAATTTGTTGCCAATATTTTAGGTAAAGGTGACGTTGCTCAACGCCTTTGTGGCTCACTTCAAGTAGATATTGAAAAAACACGACGTTTACTGGGTTGGAACCCGCCCTTAACGTTAAACGAGGGTTTAAAGAAAGCGGCTGATGGTTTTAAAACATGATGGTCACAATAAAAATTATCAATTTGTCGTTTGGACTCATCTGAGGGATGATTGCCACTTCTACTAAAAAGAGAAATTACTGATGAAGCGCATGTTTGATTTAACATTATGTTTAATTGCTTCAGCAATACTAATCATTCCAATTCTTATCGTTGCCATCTCGGTTCGATTGACTTCACAAGGCCCTGTTTTATATTGGTCTGACCGTGTAGGTCGTCAAAACAAAATCTTTCGTATGCCTAAGTTCCGTAGCATGCGTACAGGAACGCCTGCGGTGGCAACGCACCTGCTCACTGACGCCATATCTCACATGACACCTATTGGGGGCCTTTTACGTAAAAGTAGTCTTGACGAGTTACCCCAGCTCTGGAGCATACTAATCGGCGATATGAGTTTTGTTGGGCCCCGCCCAGCCTTGTTTAATCAAGATGATTTAATTAGTTTGAGAAATGAAGTGGGTGTACAGGTTTTAACCCCAGGTTTAACGGGCTGGGCACAGGTTAACGGTCGCGACGAGTTACCTATTCCACAAAAAGTAGTTTTAGATGTTGAGTATTTAAATAAACGTAGCTTTTGGTTTGATATTAAAATTTTGTGGATGACTTTTTTAAAAGTCGTCAAAAGAGACGGTGTTTCGCACTGACTGTTTAGTGAAACAATTTAGTGCCTTGAGTGCATAACCGAAGTAAAAAACCGAAGCGCAAATCTAAGGCGGAAGAGTACAGTATAAAATCAAGAACTGATATTAATGTATAAAACTGAAGTACAACTACAAACAATGAAAAACCCGCTATTCAAACTAAGTGGTCTTATATTGACTTTACCCAGACCGGTAAAGCGTATGGTGGCGTTGTCGGTTGATTTGATTCTATGTGTTTTATCGGTATGGTTAGCTTATTATTTACGTTTAGATGAACTTATTAACTTAAATCGTGGAAGTTTCTGGGCTTCTGGCGCTAAATGGGCAATGCTCACGTCGGTCTGTATTGCTTTGCCCATCTTTGTTATTTCGGGGCTATATCGGGCTATTTTTCGTTATAACGGTTTACCTGCTGTCATAACCATTACCCGTGCGGTCGCTGTGTATGGTTTTCTTTACGCCATAATCTTTACAGTTGTTGGTTTTGAAGGTGTACCTCGTACGATAGGTATTATTCAACCGATTTTGTTATTACTGTTTGTAGGGGCTTCGCGCGCACTCGCGCGCGGTTGGCTGGGCGATCGATATCAAACAATCTTAAGACGGGCATCTCGGCCTAAAATTTTAATCTATGGTGCGGGTAGTGCAGGTCGTCAGCTGGCTGCTGCATTGGTGAACAGTCATGAAATGCAGGTAGTAGGGTTTTTAGATGACGACGACCGTCTACACAAGCAAATATTAAACGGCCAACCCATTTATAACCCAGCTAAACTTGCTGATTTAGTTCCAACATTAGAGATAAGCGATGTGTTGTTGGCTATGCCAAGCATTTGTCGTAGACGCCGTAACGAGATTTTGAATCGTTTTAAAGGCGTGCCAGTTTTGGTGCGCACATTGCCAGATTTTAATGATATTGCACAAGGCAAGGTTAATATATCAGACCTTAAAGAGCTTGATATAGACGACTTGCTCGGGCGCGACGCTGTTGTACCTAATCAAGTTTTATTATCAAAAAATATTGTTGGCAAAGTTGTTTTGGTAACCGGTGCCGGTGGGTCGATTGGTAGTGAGTTGTGCCGTCAAATACTGGCCATTGGCCCTTCTAAATTATTATTAATTGAGCAAAGTGAATTCGCGCTTTATGCCATTAACCAAGAGCTAGAAAGTAAAATAACTGATGGCCACGTTGTGTTGGTGCCTTTGTTGGCATCGGTTCAGCACGCAGATCGTATGAATGAAATCATGTCAACATGGCGACCTGATACGGTCTACCATGCTGCCGCCTATAAGCACGTGCCCTTGGTAGAACATAACCCTGCAGAGGGAATAAGAAACAATGTTTTGGGTACCTTAAGAACGGCCCAAGCTGCTGCAGCCCATGGTGTGACTGATTTTGTTTTGATCAGCACAGATAAAGCCGTTAGGCCCACCAATATTATGGGGGCTAGCAAACGATTAGCAGAAATGGCTTTGCAAGCTTTAGCTGAAACCAGCTTAAATACTAAATTTAGTATGGTGCGCTTTGGTCATGTATTGGGTTCATCAGGCTCTGTCGTGCCAAGGTTTCGCCAGCAAATACGTGATGGCGGCCCC
>JBDNHM010000262.1:0-6240 GCA_041688825.1 Burkholderiaceae bacterium
CTTAACAAGTTTGTTTTTTATATGGCCATGCCGGCCCTGATTTTTGAATTGATTCGAAAGATTCCACTACATCTTCTTGATTGGCCGACGGTCAATGCTTATCTCTTAAGTGAGTTTTTGGTTTATGGCGGTGTTGCCCTCATCACCTACCGGGTGTTTAAGCGATCTCTGGCAGAGGCCATGCTTATTGGCATGGCGGCCGGGTTTGTGAATCACATGATGTTTGTATTGCCTATTGCACGCAGTTTGTATGGTGTTCAAGCATCTGAACCGATTGCTGCCATTGTTTTTGTAGATATTATTGTTTTCTGCCTCACCATATTATTAATGGATTTTATTCGTGCTTTTGAATCAAACAAAGCGGGTGCGTTTAGTCTACAAAAAGTTGTGCTCATGCTTTCTAAAAACCCAATGGTCATTGCCTCAGTGCTGGGTCTCGTTGCGGGTGCACTTAAAAACAATATACCGTCAGGTGTCTATACCTATACCAACTTTTTAGGTGGCGCCGCGGCACCAGCAGCCCTCTTTGCCTTAGGTGTCATACTCGGCAACCAGCCCCTTCGCCCGGTAAGTGGCCCGGCATGGTTGGCGATCGGTTCAAAGCTTATTGTTCACCCGGCATTGTTCTTTGCGATGACGTTGATGGGTGGTGCTTTCATTATGAAACCCGATTGGCAAACGATGGCCTATCTGGTTGCGGCCGGTCCTTGCGGTGCCATGCCTTTTGTGATCGCATTGCAATACAACGTTAAGTCTGATTCGATTGCAAAGGCTGTGCTGATATCAACGGTTTTATCGATTATCAGTCTAAGTGTTTTGACTGGCACATTGAATTAACAATTTGCACGCCGATGATTCGCTAAGGCTAAATCATCAAATTTCATATCTTCTCTTCTTAAAGCGCGATGTTTCGTTTTGCGACCAGCCATGCGTGTGCGCCACATTTTGAACGAACTGGGCTTGAGTTCAGTCCTCATTAGTTTAATCACGTCAGTTTGAATCAACCCCGTGCGCGCTTCGATTGTTTCAAAGGAGGTTCGATCTTCCCAAGCCATTTGAATCACCGCAGATATATCGCCCGGTGTGAGGCTGGCAAGTCGATCAGCAGATGTGGTTTGCATGGTGGTGCCCTCAATAAACCTTATTTTATTTGCGCAAAAAAAATTGATAAAATAAGTCTTAGTGCTTCAAATTAATGACCTATTTAGTAGGGATTGAGTCGCGCTTACTACTAATAAATCGATTCACATTCGCTACAATACCAATATATGATTACCTTTGCCGATGTTTCTTTATTCCCCCGTAACGCCAAGCCCCTGAATAGCTACCGCAAGTTCTGGGCGGCGCGCTTTGGTGTTGCCCCGTTTTTGCCCATGAGCCGAGACGAAATGACTCAACTCGGCTGGGACAGCTGTGACATCATTATTGTTACGGGTGATGCCTACGTTGATCACCCAAGCTTTGGTATGGCCGTTATTGGCCGAATGCTAGAAAACCAAGGGTTCAGGGTTGGCATTATTGCTCAACCAGACTGGCAAAGCGCCGAACCCTTCAAAGCCTTAGGTAAGCCCAATCTCTTTTTTGGTGTCACTGCTGGCAATATGGATTCAATGATCAATCGCTACACAGCTGATCGCAAAATACGTAGCGATGACGCCTACACAGCGGGTGATATGGGCGGTAAACGACCTGATCGCGCTGCGATTGTATATACCCAACGCTGTAAAGAAGCTTATAAAGACGTACCCATTATTTTGGGTGGAATTGAAGGTTCATTGCGGCGCATTGCCCATTATGACTATTGGTCAGACAAAGTGCGTCGCTCGGTGGTTACCGATAGCAAATGTGATTTGCTGTTGTTTGGCAATGCCGAACGTGCTGTAGTTGAAATTGCACATCGCTTAGCCGCCAAAGAACCTATTGAGCAGATCACTGACATTCGGGGTACTGCATTCATTCGGCGCGAAACGCCAGAGGGCTGGTATGAAATCGATTCAACCAGTGTTGATGCACCCGGTAGAGTTGAAGCCCACGTCAACCCATACTTAATGATTAGCGAGCAGGCACTTGAGCAAGGCGAAAGCTGTGCCCGTAATGACGAGGCGCGCGAGGTTGCTGATATTGCTAATAAAAAAAGCGCTCAAAAAAGTGCTGAAATAACAGATCAAACTCGGGGTCAGAAAGATAGCCCTAAAAGCGCGCAGCAGAGTTCTAAAAAAGGGGCTTTAGCCCCATCTGAATCACCCCTCGTGTTTCAACTTAACCCCTCGTTACAGGCAAACGGTAAGCTGAAAGTTCCGCCACGTGATCGCAGTGTGATTCGCTTACCTTCTTACGAGCAAGTCAAGTCAGACCCCGTGCTTTATGCTCATGCGAGCCGTGTTCTTCATTTGGAAACAAACCCGGGGAACGCGCGCGCCCTTGTTCAGGCACATGGGGTAGGGCATACCGCGCGCGATATCTGGATCAACCCGCCGCCCATTCCGCTCACAACGCCTGAAATGGATCTCGTCTTTGATCTGCCCTATGCGCGCAGCCCACATCCGGTTTATGCCGACGAAAAGGGTGGTCATGATGGCGAAACCAAAATACCCGCCTGGGAAATGATACGTTTTAGCGTCAATATTATGCGGGGCTGTTTTGGGGGCTGTACCTTTTGTTCAATTACCGAACATGAAGGTCGCATCATTCAAAGCCGTAGCGAAGATTCAGTTATACGTGAAATTGAAGATATTCGAGATAAAGTGCCCGGTTTTACAGGTGTTATTTCAGACTTAGGTGGCCCAACGGCCAACATGTATCGTATAGGTTGCAAAAGCCCTGAAATTGAGTCGGCTTGTCGCAAACCCAGTTGCGTTTACCCTGATGTCTGTCAAAACCTGAATACCGATCACAGCTCGTTAATTCATATGTATCGACGCGCCAGAGAATTAAAAGGCGTGAAAAAAATTCTAATTAGTTCCGGGTTGCGTTATGACTTGGCGGTTAAGTCACCTGAATACATTCGCGAATTGGTTACCCATCACGTCGGGGGTTATTTAAAAATAGCACCAGAGCATACCGAGATGGGCCCGCTTTCAAAAATGATGAAGCCGGGTATTGGTAGCTACGATAAGTTTAAGCAACTGTTTGATAAATTCAGCGCTGAAGCAGGCAAAAAACAGTTCTTGGTACCTTATTTTATTGCCGCGCACCCCGGTACTCGCGACGAAGACATGATGAATTTAGCCGTTTGGTTAAAAAGCAACGGTTTTCGTGCTGATCAAGTTCAAACGTTTTACCCCAGCCCTATGGCAACCGCAACGGCTATGTATCACACGTCACGCAACCCGCTTGCGCGCGTCACCCGGACGAGTGAAACGGTTGATATTGTGCGGGGCGACCGTCGCCGTCGTTTGCACAAGGCATTTTTGCGCTATCACGACCCCAACAACTGGCCGATGTTGCGCGAAGCCTTAAAAATGATGGGCCGTGCTGACTTGATTGGTAATGGTAAAAAGCACCTCATTCCTTTTCACCAGCCTCAAACCAATGGCACCTACGTCAGTGCTCGCCGTAAAAATAGCTCAGGTGCAACATCAAGCGTCTCTCGAACACTAAAATCGGGGCAACTATTGACTCAGCATACAGGTTTGCCGCCGCGCCAAAAGTCTTAAACTTGGGTAAAGTTTTGCCCTCATCACATTGACTTCATGAGTGGGAACCTAGCGGCGCTTATGTTGTCTTAAAGCATTGATTTTTATATGAGATGAATTGTGAACCCAGATCGTGCCCTGTTGTCGATAGCCATGCTTGCTGCTTTTGCAGATGGTGCAAAAGACGATCGTGAGCGTGAGTCAGTTAAACAGTTTGCCCAACAAATGGGTTCTAACACGATAGATACGATGGGTATTTATCAAGACGTATTACTTAAGCGGGTTTCGCTTGAGCAAGTTACCGCGGCCTTGGTCGATGAGGGTCAGCGGCACTACGCTTATGAGCTGGCTGTCTGTGTTTGCGATAGCGATGGCCTGCGTTGCTATGATGAAAACAAATTTCTAAAAGAATTAAAAACATTACTCGGTTTAGACGCCGACCCCGTTGCACATGAAGTAGAACACCAAGCCGATGCCATTGCTTTGGGCGGCGCAATGATTGCAGGGGCAGTAGCTGGCAGCACTTTAAGCAACGTCGCGTCAAGTCAACTGACCACAAACCAAAATACTTTAGGCGAGATAACGCTAGAAGACGATACATCCCCAAAAGTGGTCGTAGCTCAAAGCACCTTAGATGATGCAGCGCTAGACAAAATGGTACTGAACTATTCCATCATGAATGGTGCGCTCGAACTATTGCCTCAGTCTTGGGCCTCTGTGGCTATTATTCCTATGCAAGTCAAAATGGTTTATCGCATAGGTAAATCGTATGGTAATGAGCTAGATCAAGGCCACATTCGTGAGTTCATAGCCACTGTTGGTGTGGGTATGACTTCTCAGTATTTAGAACAGTTTGGGCGTAAGCTAATTGGCGGCCTGTTGGGCAGTTTTTTAGGTAAAACAGGCAAAAAAGTAGGGGGTGCTGCCACGGGTGTCGCGATGTCGTTTGCGACAACTTATGCGTTAGGTCAGGTGGCCAAACGCTATTACGGCGGTGGACGCCAAATGAATACCGAATTATTGAAACAGGCATTTTCAGGCCTGCTTGCTCCTGCTCAAAAACTACAAACCCAGTATTTGCCAGAAATTCAAGAGAAAGCACGCAACCTTGACGCGAAAAGTGTGTTGTCAATGGTTCGGGGTGGAGGCCTTTGATAAGCCGTCGGTGTTATAGAACTTAATTCTCAACAATTTAAAAAATTCGCCGGGGTTAAACCCATCCTTGTCGCCAAACAGCTTTATTTTGTAAATCGCGCCACGAAATAATCTGTGTGGCTTTTGAAAACACGGCTTCTATTTCAACATATTCAATCGCATCAGTCGGTTGAGTCGGCTCAATCACTTTTGAGACTAGAAAATGTTTTTGTTTAGCTATGGGGATGACCGCCGTCCATTTGCTGAGTATGAGTTTCTTAGGGTTCAGTGGGTTCATCACACCTATCTTACTTTACATAGAGGGTAACTGACTTAAGACAATTCTATGAATCGATATAGCCCGAAGATTTTGTTCCAAACGATGAACGAATTCAAAACATGGGGCTACGAATTTTGTAGTGAAACACAAACATTCGGGTGCCTAACGCACCTAACAAAACGAAAACCACCATGGCTGTGATGTGTTCAGGGTGATATTGCTCCATACCAGCATACCAATTGATCAATAGCGAAAAAATAAGACCCCAAAGTAATGCAACTTCAGCGTAAAAAGACCCTTTAAGCCCCGGGTTATCAACGTCTGCCCTGATGACGTCTCGCAATATACCGCCACCTGCGCCGGTTAGTGCTGCGAACAAAGGGCCCCAAAGCCAAAGGGGTTGAATGTTTGCGTCCACTGCGACAATGACCCCAATAATGGTAAAGGCTGCAAGCCCCACTGCATCAAAAAATGCCACGGCTGAATGGTTGCTTAAGTGACCGATTAAGTAGGCATCAGTATGGGCCCCCAGTTCAGCTGACCGTTCAGAAGAAAGCCGATTCTTAATTCTAAATATGAAGTAAAAGGTGACGACAGTCCCTAGAATAGTCAGTAGGTAAAGTGGTGATTTCATTACAGAAAGTGTGTCACGTTGAAGGAGTAAGTCGCGAATAATGCCCCCACCCACAGACGGTACGGCAGCCAATACTAACGCACCAAAAAAACTGTACCCGCCTTGTCTGGCTAAAAGTACACCTGACATGGCAAAGGCGATCGTACCTATGATGTCTACAGCTAGAAACCACCATTGACCCGATGTGGCATCAAGCATAACGGGCAATAAGTATGTGCGAACGATTTCTTGGTATTCACCCGTTTCACGTAAGCTTTTAAGGCTTTCATTGAATGCAGTCACCATTGCTGGGCTGGTGGTGGCCTTACTGAAAATTACGTGAATGCCATCGGAAAAAATCGGAACACCGACTTCTTTTACCTGACCTTGCCAATTATTGCGCCAGACCAAAGTCTCAGCCACTAATTCATCAATTGCAATGGCGTCAACCACATTATTTAGCAGGTTACTTATGTTTTCTTTATCGTTTTCGACACGCACAATACGTGAAGCATGGGCAGGGTCATTGATAAAGGCCATCATGGTGGGACCATAATAAAAACCATTTATGACACCCA
>JBDNHM010000037.1:0-2156 GCA_041688825.1 Burkholderiaceae bacterium
ATTACTTTTGGCTTGGCAGAGGTTGCTGCAAAGGCCGTCTACAACACTCGTAGTCTCGGTGCCTCAGATGGAATGATGGGCGTTCCCATCTTACTCATCCCGACCCCTTTTGGAAACGTAGACTCTTCAGACCCCGGAATATTTTTCTTAATTACGTTTCTTATCATTGCCACTCTGTACGGTGTGTTGAAATACTTCATGGCTACCCCAATCGGGTCTTTATGGTTAGCGATTCGATCAAATGAAAATCGTCTGCCCTATATTGGTTTTAATTCAAAAGGCCCCAAGCAGGTTGCTTTTATTTTGGCCGCTGTCATAGCGGCAGTATCTGGTGCTTTATACCCTATGTTACGTGGGTTCGTTTCGCCAGAGTTAATGTTCTTTAGTGTTTCTGGAAATGCAGTCGTGACAGTGGTATTGGGCGGTGTCGGCACACTAATTGGGCCAATATTGGGTAGCGTGTTACTCACATTATTCAAATCAATTATAGGCACCTGGACCGTTCATCACCACGTCGTTATTGGTTTGATATTTGTAATTGTTGTTATTACTGCGCCCAAAGGACTTACAGGTTTATTAGCGCGGTATTTTGAAAAGCGAGATTCAGACAAGGGCGAAGGTTCATGAATAAGCCCAGTGTAGTAATCTTGAAAGCGCAAAATCTTACTAAACGATTCGGTGGGTTAAATGCAGTTGATGACGTTTCTTTTGACGTGCATCACCTTGGTGTCACCTCAATAATAGGGCCTAATGGCGCTGGAAAAAGCACTCTATTTAATCTCTTGAGCGGAAGCTTTAAATCAGATACAGGTACAGTGTTACTTGATCATGTCAATATCACCAGTTTTAACCCAGAGAAACGTTTAGCTGCTGGGTTAGCGAGATCGTTTCAGATTACTAATTTGTTTTTTGATCTCACGGTGATTGACAACTTGAGAATAGCCAGTCAAGCATTAGAATCTTCATTGCAACTATTGTACCCACTTAAAAATAGTCAACTGGCTTTAGGTAGAGCAGAAGAACTCCTCAACGAATTTGATCTACTCACATCTCGCAACCAATTGGCTGGTGCTTTATCTCATGGTCAACAAAGACGTTTAGAGATCGCAGTCACTTTAGCTACTAGGCCAAAATTACTTTTACTAGATGAGCCTACTCAAGGAATGTCACAAGCAGACACGTATGACACTGCCCAGCTTATTAAACAATTAGGGGTCAATATTACCGTATTGCTGATTGAGCATGATGTTGATCTAGTGATGGATTTATCTCAACATGTCATTGTGATGGCTCAGGGTAAAAAATTAGCAGAAGGTAAGCCTAATGAAATTCGTCGTAACCCGCAAGTGCAAGTAGCCTATTTTGGTGAGGAATTGTCATGATTCTAGAAATGAAAAATGTTCATGTTAATTTGGGTTTATCTCATGTGCTGCAAGGTGTAAATCTATCAATTAAAGCTGGTGAAACAGTCGGGCTCTTCGGGCGTAATGGGGTTGGAAAAACGACCATTGTCAAAACAATTGCAGGTTGGTACAAACCCAATCAGGGTGCGATATATTTTCAGGGTAAGCCTATCAATGAATTTCCGCCTAATGTCATTACTAGACTGGGTGTAGGTCTAGTACCTGAAGATAGAAGAATTTTTCCTGGTATCAGTGTTGAAGACAATCTTCGCTTGGGGCTGATGCAAGTAGCGTTTAGTGAGCGAAAAGAAGCCGAGGGCCGTATTGAAAAAGTTTTTGAGCGATTTCCGAGTTTAGGTCAACGCAGAAAACAATCTGGAACAACACTGTCAGGTGGTGAACAACAGATGTTAGCCATGGCACGAATTCTAATTGGTGAACCTAAGCTACTTCTAATTGACGAGCCAACAGAAGGTCTTGCTCCTATGATTGTTTCTGATATTTTTAAATTAATGCAAGAATTGAAACATCAAGGCGTTGCAATTTTACTGATTGAGCAAAATATTCATAAGGCAATCAGATTCTGTGATCGTCACTATGTCGTAGAGCGTGGTCAGGTCGTTTTAGAAGGGAACTCTAGTATTCAGTCTGACCGAGACTCCCTATTAAAACAAGTTAGCGTTTGAACCGTAAGAACCGATCATAACCGCCTAGTTTTTTATCATAAATTTATCAACAATAAGCGTCCATCTA
>JBDNHM010000263.1:0-13921 GCA_041688825.1 Burkholderiaceae bacterium
CGACGACCTGATTTAACTGAGCCCCGTTTTAGCTCGCTTCGGCGACGACCTGATATTGGTTTGCTTCAAGCAAATTAGCCAAATCGTCGGGGTTAGCAGGTTTGAGTTTGAATATCCAGGTCGAATAAGGGTCAGAATTGACCTGCTCGGGCGCATCGTTTAACTGATCGTTAAATGCCACAACAACGCCTGCAATAGGGGCATGAATGTCTGAAGCGGCTTTTACTGACTCGACCACACCCGCTTGGTCGCCGGCTGCTAAGCGGGCACCCACGCGCACGTCGCCCACATAGACTAAATCGCCCAGCTGCTCTTGTGCCGTATCGCTAATACCGACCAACATTAAATCGCCGTCTGCTTTGATCCACTCGTGTGAAGCGGCGTATTTACGGTCGTTAGGAATATTCATTGAGCTCTCCGGGTACTGCATTTAATTGAAAAGTTAATTGTTTAATTGGGCTTGGCCATGACGCACAAAAATTCGCCTACACGTACGCGCCAGAACATTTTTAACACGAATACTAACCTCGACTTAATTGCCTAGGGTTACCACGCTAGCTAACCCTGAAAAAGCGTTTGATTAAACCAACAAAGGTGATATGGTAAAGCGGGTAATAACAACCCAGCTTGAGCTGGAAGGGTCATGAGATGATTTTTTTATCATTACACAGACTGACCACAGGCAGAACCAGAAGCCCAAGCCCATTGAAAGTTGTAACCGCCCAACCAACCCGTGACATCAACAACTTCACCAATAAAATGCAGGCCTGGCACCGCTTTGGCCTCAAACGTACGTTGATTTAAAGCGTTGGTATCAACCCCACCCTTCATGACTTCGGCTTTTTTGAAGCCTGCTGTACCGGTTGGCAGTAAAGACCAACGGTTAATGCGCTCACCCAATGTTTTTAAATGCTGATCAGTGACTTCAGCAATACGCAGGGCTGCCATAGTACCCAACCATTGCTCGGCCAAACGTTTGGGCCATAAATCACCCAGTACCGAGCCGATTTGCTGACGCGAGTTTGCTTTCTTGTTAATCAACGCCGCCACCATCTCGTGCTGCGGTGCTAAGTTAAGCTCGATATGTTGACCTGGCTGCCAGTAGGTTGAAATTTGCAAAATACCTGGGCCAGATAAACCGCGATGGGTAAATAAAACATCTTCTAGGAAATGGGGGGCACCCACGGCACGCGCCTGACGACTCGCTTTCACAGAACTGGCGCTTTCGACATCAAGACCTGCCTCTAAAGAAACGCCAGCCAAGACCTGAAACGGCACCCAGGTTTGCGCATCAAATAACAACGGTACGAGAGCTGGCCGAGGCTCAACAATTTTTAAACCAAAACGCCGTGCCCACACCAAACCAAAATCAGTTGCGCCCACTTGTGGCACTGCCGTACCGCCCGTTGCAATAACAAGTTTAACCGTCTCAATAGCGCCTGATGACGTTGACAAGGTGAAGCCCGTTGGGGTTTTTTCAATGGCCTGCACAGCCTCAGGCATACGCCACTGCACCTGACCCAAGTCGCATTCATGGCGCAACATTTTAATAATTAATTCACTGCTGTCATCACAGAACAGTTGACCACGATGCTTTTCATGCCAAGCAATACCATGGCGGTCAACCATCGCAATAAAATCTTGTGGGGTGTAAGCCTCGAGGGCTGCACGTGCAAAATGTCGGTTTTCTGAGACAAAATGCTCGGGGCGCACAACGCGGTTGGTGAAGTTGCAACGCCCACCACCCGAAATTCGAATTTTCTCTGCCAACTTTGTAGCGTGATCAATTAAGACCACCCGTTGACCCCGTTGCCCGGCTACGGCTGCACACATCATGCCAGCCGCGCCCGCACCAATGACCACCACATCAACTGAAGTCATTTAAAACGCCTTAAATGTCAACAATGCAGTCAACGTAGTAGCGCGTTTCACCATTCGGTAATTTGTCGGTACCCAAGCCATGAATATAAGTTTCAAAACTGGGGTACTTGACATTAAAGTTACAGGCAAACTGTAAATATTGCACAATCGTACGGTTAAAACATTCACCTGGAATCAGCACGGGAATACCGGGTGGATAAGGGGTTAACAGCACCCCCGTGACACGCCCTTCTAGATCATCAATTGCCACGCGCTCGATTTGGCCATGTGCCATACGCGCAAAGGCATCAGAAGGCTTCATAACAGCCACCATATCACTTGTATACATTTCAGTGGTTAACCGAGCGACGTCATGTTCGCGATACGACTCATGAATCATTTGGCATAAATCACGCAAACCAAAGCGCTCATAGTGGCGATACTCTTTGCAAAAATCGGGCAAAACGCGCCACATGGGTTGATTACGATCGTAGTCGTCTTTAAATTGCTGCAAGGCTGTTAACAACGTGTTCCAACGGCCCTTGGTTATGCCGATCGTAAACATAATAAAAAACGAATAGAGACCCGTTTTTTCAACCACCACGCCGTGCTCAGCCAAATACTTTGAAACTAACGAGGCGGGTATGCCTGTCTCACCAAAAGAACCTGACATATCAAGGCCAGGCGTCACAATGGTGGCTTTAATAGGGTCGAGCATGTTAAAATCTGGGGCCAAATCACCAAAACCATGCCAATGTTCACCTGAGCCTAAAACCCAGTCAGACTGATTGCCAATACCTTCTTTGGTTAAATATTCAGGGCCCCAAACTTTAAACCACCAATCGTTTTCACCAAACTCGGCTTCAACCTTACGCATTGCATTTCTAAAATGCAGGGCTTCTCGAATACTTTCTTCAACAAGCGCGGTACCACCTGGGGGTTCCATCATGGCGGCTGCAACGTCGCACGAAGCAATAATGGCATACTGAGGCGATGTTGACATGTGCATCAAATACGCTTCGTTAAAGACGTTTCGATCAAGCTTTCGGTTAAGTGGTTCTTGCACAATAATTTGTGAGGCTTGCGAAATACCTGCTAACAATTTATGAGTTGAGTGGGTCGCAAAAACCATTGAACTTTCACTGCGTGGCCGATCTGCGCCAATCGCATGCATATCTTTGTAAAACTCATGAAATGCAGCGTGTGGCAACCACGCCTCGTCAAAATGCAAATTAGGTACGTACTCACCTAATGTTTTCTTAATCATTTCGACGTTGTAAGTGACGCCATCATAGGTACTTTGCGTAAGTGACAAAATGCGGGGCTTACGGTCTTTAACTTTTTGTGCAAAGGGGTTTGCGTCAATTTTCTTTTGAATGTTTGCAGGCTCAAATTCACTTAACGGTATAGGACCAATAATACCCATATGATTTCGCGTTGGACGTAAAAACACCGGTATAGCGCCTGTCATGGTAATGGCATGCAAAACTGATTTATGGCAATTACGGTCAACCACCACAATGTCGTCTGACGCGACATTGGCGTGCCACACGATTTTGTTCGAGGTTGAGGTGCCATTTGTCACAAAATAGCAGTGGTCGGCATTAAAAATACGGGCGGCGTTTAGTTCGGACTCGGCAATCGGGCCGGTGTGGTCTAGCAACTGGCCTAATTCGTCAACCGCGTTACAGACGTCAGCCCGCAACATATTTTCACCAAAGAACTGATGGAACATTTGCCCGACTGGGCTTTTCAAAAAGGCAACGCCACCTGAATGGCCTGGGCAATGCCATGAATATGAACCATCTTGCGCATACTTAACCAGTTCACGAAAAAAAGGTGGGGCTAGGGTGTCTACATAGCTACGGGCTTCGCGAATGATATGCCGCGCAACAAACTCAGGCGTGTCTTCAAACATATGAATGAAGCCATGCAGTTCGCGCAATATGTCATTTGGAATGTGTTCCGAGGTGCGTGTTTCACCATACAAGTAGATCGGAATATCGGCATTACGAAACCGCAATTCACCTATAAAAGCGCGTAAATTTTTAATTGCACTCGAGGTATCTTGTACAGCACCCACCTCGGCCTCAAACTCTTCATCATCAATTGACAAAATAAAAGCGCTGGCACGACTTTGTTGTTGCGCAAAAGAGGTCAAGTCGCCATAACTGGTGACACCAATAACTTCCATGCCTTCGGCTTCTATAGCCGATGCCAAAGCGCGCACACCAAGACCCGACGCATTTTCAGAGCGGTAATCTTCGTCAATAATATAGATGGGAAAACGAAATTTCATGCGTTAGGCTCCGTAAGCTGATTCAGTGCACTTAAGTGCGTGGCAAGGTAACGCCACGCTGACCTTGGTACTTGCCGCCACGATCGCGATAAGAGGTTTCACACACCTCGTCGCTTTCAAAAAATAACATTTGTGCACACCCTTCGCCGGCATAAATTTTTGCTGGTAAAGGGGTGGTATTTGAAAATTCAAGCGTCACGTGGCCTTCCCATTCGGGTTCAAGCGGCGTCACATTAACGATAATGCCACAACGCGCATAGGTGCTTTTGCCCAAACAAATGGTCAACACACTGCGGGGAATTATGAAGTACTCAATGGTGTGCGCCAACGCGAATGAATTAGGCGGAATAATGCACACATCACCCGTAAAATTGACGAATGACTTTTCATCAAAATTTTTAGGGTCAACAATGGTTGAGTTGATATTCGTAAAAATTTTGAATTCGCGCGCGCAACGTACATCGTAGCCATAGCTACTGGTGCCATAGCTCACAATTCGGCCCTTGCTATCTTCTCGAACTTGCCCAGCCTCGAACGGCTCAATCATGCCCTGTTCGGCGGCGCGACGGATCCAGCGGTCACTTTTAATGCTCATGAAACCATACCCCGGTAATGACGTAAAACGTGAATTTTACAGCTCATCTTGCGACAAGCGTAGCTCAAGCCCTTAATCGGGCTAAAAGTATTGCTCAGCCTAGGCTTCTGTGCGTTGCTTTAGTGAGTTGCCTCAGTGAGTTGATTAAGTGAGTTGATTAAGTGAGCCAAAATATGGGTCAAAACTACTTTTCAACGACCCAACGTGGCTTTCATGAACAAAATCTGTTGATAGGCTTAAAATAACCTGTCTAGTTGCTCAAACTGCAAATAAAAGAAACGAATCATCATGATTGAAACTTTAACCCGAATATTACGTGCCATGGCATTGGCCTTGGTTGCGCTCATTAGTATTGGCATGGCGTTAATTTTTACCGTCTCAACCCTTATTGCCGTGGTGATTTTATTTGTGGCAATGCGTTTGCGTGGTCAAAAATTCTCAGTACAAGAGTACTGGACAACGCGACAATCGAAGCGAAAGCCTATTTTTAACAAAGGGCCTGGTGATAATCAGCGTGTCAGTGATGTCGAAGCCCGCGATGTACGATAGTGAGTAACCCTATGTCACGCACCATTTTTGTTACAACCGCCTTGCCGTATGCCAATGGTTCGTTTCACATTGGCCACATTATGGAATATATACAGGCTGATATTTGGGTGCGCAGCATGCGCATGGCTGGTCATACGGTTCATTTTGTTGGGGCCGACGACACGCATGGCGCCCCCGTTATGCTCAAAGCCGAAGCCGAGGGCTTAACCCCACAACAACTGGTTGCCCGCTACGCAGCCGAACGGCCAACTTATTTAAACGGCTTCAACATTGAATTCGATTTCTGGCATTCAACTGACTCGCCTGAAAACGTTGAACTCTCACAAGACATTTATCGCAGTTTGCGCGACGCTGGCTTAATTGAAACGCGACAAGTTGAGCAGTTTTTTGACCCCGTTAAAGGCATGTTTTTGCCTGACCGTTATATTAAAGGGGAATGCCCAAAATGCCATGCACGCGATCAATATGGTGACGCATGTGAGGTGTGTAGTGCCGTCTATGCGCCCACTGACCTGATTGAACCTTATTCGTCTTTGACGGGTGCTAAGCCAGTATTAAAAAGTTCTGAGCATTTCTTTTTTAAATTATCTGACCCACGCTGTGTAAGTTTTTTACAAGGCTGGACAACCGGAACAAACGACCGCGGCACACCACGCCTGCAAGCTGAAGTCTTAGCCAAAACGCGTGAATGGTTGGGCGACGGCCAAAGCGAAGCCAACTTGGGCGACTGGGACATTTCTCGCGACGCACCTTATTTTGGTATTGAAATTCCTGACGCCCCCGGCAAATACTTTTACGTTTGGCTCGACGCACCTGTTGGCTATTTGGCTTCGCTCAAAGCCTATTGCAAGGCCCAAGGGCTTGATTACAACGCTATTGTTGACCCTGAAGGCAACACTGAACAGGTGCACTTCATTGGCAAAGACATTGTTTACTTTCATGCTTTGTTTTGGCCTGCCACGTTAAAATTTTCAGGGCGTAAAACGCCTGACCAACTCAATGTTCATGGCTTTATCACTGTCAGTGGTGAAAAAATGTCTAAGAGCCGGGGTACAGGCATTTCGCCCTTACGTTACCTTGAGTTAGGGCTAAACCCCGAGTGGTTACGTTATTATATTGCCGCCAAACTCAACAGCCGCGTAGAAGATATTGACTTTAACCCCGATGATTTTGTCGCCCGTGTTAATAGCGACTTAATTGGCAAGTACGTCAACATTGCGAGCCGTGCAGCCAATTTTATTAGCAAACACTTTGACGGTCAGTTGGGTTATTCAGGTGACCACGCTGTACTGGAAGATAACTGGAAGATTATTGCGCAAGGTGTTGCCGACGACATTGAAAGCCGTGAATATAGCCGCGCTATTCGTGAAATCATGGGTCAAGCTGATCAAATTAACCAAGCTTTTGATGCGGCGCAACCTTGGGTGCTTGCAAAAGGTATTGCAGATGCCAGTGATGAGCAACGTGAGTTGTTACAAGATATTTGCTCATGCGCAATTGCCGGTTTCAAAGCGCTATCTGTGATGCTTGCACCGATTTTGCCCGCCTTAACGACGCGTGTCGCCACCGATTTATTTGGTTTACATCGTTCGTTTACATGGTCAGATGCGGCGGTGCTACCTGATCACATTGCACCCTTTAAACACTTGATGCAGCGTGTTGACCCCGTTTTACTCAATCAGCTTTTTGATGCCCCTGAGTCAGCGGCAAAAGCCCATGATTCTGCAAAGACCGACCCAGCCTTATCTAACATTCAAACGGTTGATTTACCAGGCGGTGAAGCCATTGCCCCCACCATCAACATTGATGATTTCGCAAAAATCGATTTGCGCATCGCCAAAATTGTGGCGTGTGAAGCCGTTGAAGGATCAACCAAGTTACTCAAACTCACGCTCGATGTGGGTGAAAAAAATACACGGCAAGTATTTTCAGGTATTCAGTCGGCATACAAACCGTCTGATTTAATTGGAAAATATACGGTTATGGTGGCCAACTTAGCACCACGCAAAATGAAGTTTGGGGTGTCAGAAGGCATGGTGCTCGCAGCGGGCCATGCAGATGAAAAGGCCAACCCGGGTATTTACGTACTTGAACCGATGCCAGGCGCTCAACCGGGAATGCGGGTTCGGTAATCGGTTAAAAAAATTGTAAGCCGCAATGTTGACGATAGAAGAGGGTGTATTCATTTTAGAAGCACTCAACGCTAGTTTGAAGGTGTCGATTTGTTTAATGAAAAAAACAATTCAGAAACAATGTTGCCTTCCATTGACTCACCCGTTAATGCTCGCGATAAAAGCTCGGCCCCCAGCAATAATGGTGACAGCACCAGGTCTGGGTGAACACCTCTTATTTTTTCAAGATTTTCATTAGCGTTTACGATGGCGATTGTGCGGGCTTTAGACTGTTTGATTTCTTTTACCGCTAAAACAATGAATGCATTTTCAGCGTCATCAATACGCATTGCTAAGACATATTTGGCATCAACGACCCCCGCCTCTTCAAGCGTACTACGCCCCGATGCATCGCCTTCGACGATATCGGCATTCTGCGGGTAACGATGCGGCACATCAGTTGGCACAACAACCGTAACGGGGCGACCTTTTGCAATCAAACTGCTATAAACACTTACCGCGAATGGGCTGACACCGCATAAAATAATATGGTCTTTTCTCATGGAACGAATCGCTTTTTGATGAAAAACATTTTTTAATGCACCGCCTACAATTGGGCCAATGACTGCGCCGAGTGATGTAACAAAAACGGTGAGGCCCAATACAATAATTGATATTGTAAATAAACGTGCAGCGTGGGTGATCGGTACGATATCGCCAAAGCCCACTGTAGACATGGCAACAATTGAAAAGTAACTGGCCGTGACCAAATCGTGAATGGGTGGTTGAAACTCTGCGCCCAAATAGAGTGCACCTAAAAAGGCATACCATAGCAGCAATAAAAAGCTTGATAACGCAAACAAACTGCTGGCCGCTAAACTACTACGGTTAAACGTTTGCCCATTTTTAACGAGTAAAAATAGTAACGCTAGCGTGTAAAAAAAGAATGCACCGGGTTTCCCATGAGTCATTAAAGAAGTGATCATCATGGGTAATGTCAAAATAATAGCCAGCGCCCACGCAATGCGTGCACGGTACAGCATGCCAATGGCCATGAAAATCATCGAAGCTGAAATGACTACCCGTGGTAACTGCAATAACCCGATGCTTTCAATTATTTCACGCCATGTATTGAGATCTTCCCACCTAAGATGCTCACCATTTAAAAAGCTCAATAACAAAGGTGCGGCATACAAAAGACCGTCTATAACGACTAAAGCAGGCAACCAATAATGAGTTTGAATATATTTTTTTTTGACGGGCTCGACCCATTCAAAGGGGTGCACATCTTGAATTTTATCGGTCAGAGCCTCTGTCGATAACAACGGATCGTTAGACGGCTCTATTTTTTCTGATGCCATAAACTTCAAACCTTTTTATAGGACAATGTTTTTCAATGCATCGTTCCTCTGCACGATGTTATTTTAAGTGTTTTAAATATTTTGTTTTATCAGCTCGTTTTCGTATAAACTTGATTAACCTCCTAAAAATCAAGTTTACGATGACAAATACATCTACCCCTACTAAGCAACATGGTGGCAAGCGTTCTGGCGCAGGCCGCAAACCTGGCTCAGGCAAGTACGGTGAAGCCTCTGCACGGGTATTGGTACCCGTTAGTGCGCAAGACAAAGTCATTGATTTTGTGAAAGCCTTAGCAGCACGCTCAGTTGATGCACCACGGGTTAATAGTCTAGCATCAGCCCCCTTTGCCTCTGCATCAACCCCATCGTTAGGCCTCATATGGTCTGACAATTTAATTCCAGTCGAATTAAGCGAGCCTATACATTCATTACGCGTACCGTTATTTGGGCATACCGTGCAGGCGGGCTTCCCTAGCCCAGCTGATGACTATATTGCTGAAAAGTTAGACTTAAACCAGCACTTAATGCCGCACCAAGAAGCCAGTTTTATGTTGCGTGCCAAGGGTGACAGCATGATCGGGGCCAATATTCATGATGGCGATTTATTGGTGGTTGATCGCTCGATTACCGCAACCAATGGTTGCGTCGTCATCGCCGCAATTGATGGCCAATTTACCGTAAAACGCCTAGAAAAAAAGCGCGGCAAAATACGCCTCTTACCGGCGAACCCCAATTTTGAACCGATTGAGCTTAAAGACGATCAAGAGTTACAAATATTTGGGGTTGTAACCAATGTGATTCACTCTCTTAAGCCTTAAAGCTGCCTTGAAGCTGTACACGCCTTCTATGCCTCACTAAGCCCTCGCAGCCCTCACTCACTGAATCGCTTACCCACCCACGCACTTCGCTCAACATATTACGCCCGCGCTGGCATTCCTCTCACCCTTCAAAAAGATTGCCACCATGACGGCCATTGCATTAATCGACGGCAATAATTTTTACGTTTCATGCGAGCGTGTATTTCAACCCCATCTTGAAGGCAAACCCATGGTGGTACTGTCAAACAACGATGGGTGTGTGGTGGCACGTTCAGCAGAAGTGAAGGCGCTTGGGGTGCCTATGGGGGTGCCGTGGTTTAAGCTTAAACCACTGGCCAAGCAGCACCGCATTATTGCCAAAAGCAGTAACTACACCCTATACGGCGACATGAGCCAACGCATGCACAGTGTGATCGCACAGTTTGCACCTGAACAAGAAATTTATTCAATTGATGAATCTTTCTTAAATCTAGCTGGCATGCCGGGCGACCTAATGACATATGGCCAAAGCATTCAGCAACGCGTCAAACAATGGGTGGGTCTACCCGTTTGCGTGGGTATTGGTAGCAGCAAGACGTTGGCTAAACTGGCTAATCATTGTGCCAAAAAAACCATCGTACCTGCGATGACGGGCGGCGTAACTGACCTGAACCAGCTCTCAAATACCGAGCTTGATGCCACGCTAAACCGCATCGCTGTCGGTGAGGTGTGGGGCATTGGTCGACGAATATCGGCACAATTAATCGAAATGGGCATCACCACAGCCGCACAGTTAAAAAACGCCTCTGTTAACCGTATGCAGAAACACTTTAGCGTAGTGGTGGCGCGCACGGTTGCCGAACTGAACGGTGAAATGTGCCTTGATCTTGATGATGTTGCACCACCTAAGCAACAGATTATGTCGTCACGCTCTTTTGGGCAACCGGTTTACCACTTAGAACAACTCATTGAAGCGGTGGTGAGCTACACCGCACGCGCCAGTGAAAAACTGCGCCGCCAGCAGCAGGTAGCGAGCGCCATACAAGTCTATGTGCGTACCAGCCCGTTTAAAACTGACGCACCTTTTTACAGTAACGGTATCGTGGTGCGACTCACGCAACCTACCGATAGTGTGTTTGCTTTAGCCAAAGCGGCCACGCAGGGTTTAAAACAGATTTATAAACCTGGCTTACCCTATCAAAAGGCAGGCATCATGTTGCTTGATTTACAGGCATCTCACAGCGTGCCGCTTGATTTATTCAGCGTCTTAGACGCCCCAGCTGATCTGCGCCGCCAAGCCCTACTCAAAACGCTTGATGGCATTAACGGCCGCATGGGGCGCGGCACCCTACGCTCTGCGGGTGAAGGGTTCGCCAAACCCTGGGCGATGAAATCAACCCACAAAAGCCGCGCCTTCACCACAGACTGGGGTGGGTTAGCGGTGGTGCAACGGGGTTGACTAAAGGTTTATTAGTTGGTGCGATCAACACTGATTGACACAAGCGCACACGCAACCCGCTAAACTTACCCGTAGAGCCAAAATTAGATCTAGTGCTAGCCATAATTGACAGTATCAGTTAACTTTAAACATGTAATTGATAAATTTATTAAAAAACCAATTAAAAAAACTCATTAAAAGAGAATTATCTTATGAATATAAAAGCCTTCTTCGTCGCCTTCTTACTGGCCATTTCAACTGCCGCATTCGCCCAAGGCGATAGCGTGGTTTATCACATCGATGATGCAGCAACGCAAGCGACTAAAGGGTTGCGCAACATTCGTAATCACCTTGACGTGGCACCTGAAACAAAAATTATCGTGGTGACCCATGCTAATGGCATTGATTTTTTAATGGAAGATGCAAAAGATGCTAAAAACACCAACATTGATTATGCTGCTTTAGTTTCAGCCCTTAAGTCTCGTGGCGTCAAATTTGAAGTCTGCGAGATTACGTTAAAAAACCGTAACCTAAAGAAAGATCAATTTATCTTAGACGCTGAATTTACACCGTCAGGTGTGGTTCGCGTGGCGCAGCTGCAAAACCGTGAAGGGTTTGCTTATATTAAGCCTTGAGGGTTGATGCATTCAGATCAAAACTTTTCTGCGTCAACAATCACGGGCTAATGTGTTGGCGGGGTTTGATCAATCAAGCTTCCCAGTTTCTGGGTGATCGCTACAACAATCACAGACACTGCCTGAGAATCAAGCGCACTTTGGTAGGCCCTAGCAAGGTCATCTGAAGTTTCAACGTGCACGGCATTTGCGCCATAGCCTTTAGCTAATGAAACAATGTCGATGCCAGGCAAATCAAGCCCAGGAACATTCGGTGTTTCTTCAAGTACAGCAAACTCTTTGAGAATTCCGTATTCTTCGTTTTGAAGCACAACATAAACGACATGTAATTTCTGCTGAACAGCGGTATAAACACTTTGCAGTGAGTACTGATAAGAACCATCGCCCATGACACACAATACAGGGCGGTTACGGCCCGTTTTCTTTTCCGCCAAGGCTAATCCGACTGATGCTGGCATGTTCCAGCCAAGCCCTCCAGATGCAAATGTAAAAAATTGATCAGGCTGATCAAACCGGAATTGGTCTTGAAAGTCAGCGGTGTTTGATGGAGACTCGTTAGAGACCACGATATCTTCAGGTGAGCTCGCTTTGAGTGCGGCAAACACAGCCAACGGTGCAAGGGGCAAATCATTGCTAGGTGTTTTTGGAGCCGCACGAAACGGAGCCTTGGTTTGAATGGCTCGAGGCTTGATGAGAGGAAGAACAGCATCTAAAAACAAACCCACATCACAAACAAGACTATCACCCACAATCGCCTTAGCAGCCTGATCTGGGTCATCAGTCACGTGAATTAATTGCGCTTCATTTGGCAAGTATTTGCCAGGTACATAGGGGTAATAACGAAAGACCGGGGCACCGATGACAACGATCAAATCATGCCCATCGAGTTTGTCACTCAATGGCCCAATAGCAGCAGGTAGTACACCCGCGAAGAGGGCGTGTGTTTCAGGAAAGGGGGTGCGCTCACAAAATGGCGCTTCCCAAACGGGAGCTTGATATTTTTCAGCAAAACGAATGCCGCCGACCCAAGCAGATTGACCTATTCTAGCAATATCTCCACCAAAGATGAGAACTGGGTTTAGCGCATGATTTAACTTATCAGCAAATATTTTGAGGCTGTCAGGGTCTGGTCCTTTTCGAGTTGATACGTTACGAACGGGCGTATCAAAGGCTATTTGTTTATCCCAGTCATCTAAGGGTAGAGATAGAAATACTGGTCCCGCTGGCTCTTGAATGGCCATAGCATAGGCACGAAGAAATGCGCCGGGCACATCTTCTGCTCGTGCAGGTTGATAGGCCCATTTGACCCAAGGTTTCGGTAGTTGCGTGGCATCAATATTTGTTAGAAATGGTTCCATTAGAAGCATTTCTCGAGTTTGTTGCCCCGCCGTAATGATTAATGGCGTTTTGTTTAAGTAAGCCGTGACAATATTGCCCATCGCATTACCCAGCCCGGCAGCGGTATGAACATTCACGATCACAGGTTTGCGCAAACCCTGTGACAAACCGTCTGCAATACCCACAACGCTCGCCTCTTGCAACGCCATTACGTAGTCAAAGTCATCAGGAAAATTTTTGAGAAATGTTTCTTCAGTTGACCCCGGATTACCGATCACAGTGGTCACGCCTAATTTACGTAACAAATCAAAGGTTGCTTGCTTAACTGTGGGCATTGAGGTTCTCCAGAATTAATAAGGAATTAAACTTGAAACGATTTACAAAATGATTTCATTCAATTCACTTTAGTTTGGGAGATTATTCCCAACAGATTAAAGGCCTGTAAAAGTTGAACTTATATACGCACTGGAGCGGGTGAAGGGAATCGAACCCTCGCATGCAGCTTGGGAAGCTACCGTTCTGCCATTAAACTACACCCGCACAGGAAAACATTATAACGACTTGAAGAAGACTAACATTTCTCGTTACCTAGCGGTGAAAGCGCATATTGCAGGGCAAAAAGTCTAAAAACATGTGATGAGTCGGCTAAAATTGTGTCATGAATATAACGATTAATGGCGAAATCAAGGTTGTGGCAGCTTCGATTTCGTTAACCGAGCTCATTGCCTCACTCGATCTGACCAACAACCGTGTCGCGATTGAGCGCAATGGTGCCATTGTGCCGCGTAGCCAACACGCACAAACGTTATTAACCGAAGGCGATAAACTAGAAATCGTCGTGGCGGTTGGTGGCGGTTAATGTCAACAATACCTGATTCAAAAATGAACGTGGGTATTCAAGACGTACCGCTTCAAGACGTACCCCTTCAAGACGTACC
>JBDNHM010000264.1:0-6590 GCA_041688825.1 Burkholderiaceae bacterium
AGTATTAAATCGTAACGAGGTGGTTTTTATGGCAGCACGTACTGAAACAGTTCAGTTTGATGGGTTAGCAGGCAAAATTGATTGTGCATTTGATTGGCCTGACCAAGAGCCTATCGGTTGGGCACTGGTGTTGCACCCCAACCCAGCTCAAGGGGGGGCCCGCGACAACAAAGTGGTGACCACGATTGCTCGTGCTTGTGTGCAGCATCAATTGGTTGCTGTGCGACCCAATTTTCGTGGCATTGGTCTGTCAGAGGGCGTGTTTGATAACGGCCACGGTGAAATGCTTGACATGGCGGCTTTAGTTGAGCAGTTTAGGGTTCGCTTCCCTGAGTTAGCAGCGGGTCAGTGGGTATTTGGTGGGTTTTCATTTGGCACATCAATTGCCTTGCAAATGTATGCACTTTGGCAAACACAAAATAGACCTTTGCCTGATCTTATGATTTTGGCGGGTTCAGCAGCATTTCGGTTTCGCCACTATGCTTCGGCAGCACCAGCAGACGCCTTAGTGATTCATGGTGAACGAGATGATGTGGTGCCACTTACCGAAGTTTTAGATTGGGCCCGCCCACTTGATATACCCATAACAGTGATACCTGATGCGGGTCATTTTTTTCATGGAAAATTATTGATTTTAAGGCAGCTACTGCAGACGCGATTAAAGACGCTGTAACATAGTGGTTTTGCTACGGACGGTCACCATGCTCGCATTTAATCGTAAGTTTTTCTTGATCACGAGCGCAGTGATATTCACTTTTGCTGCAATCAGCGCTTCGGTTGCACAAACCACAAACGCAAATCAGACCGGCACAGCCGCACCCTCTGCGGCTGCTACAGCCGCGATCTCAACTCAAAATACAGCGCCAGTTATCGTCTCAACGTTGTCCTCTATTCCAGCGCCAACCATTGCTGCCCGCGCCTGGATCGTGGTTGACGTGGTGACGGGTCAAACCGTTGCAGCCTATCGCCCAGAGCAACAAGTTGAGCCCGCATCGCTCACAAAAATCATGACAGCGTATTTAGTATTTAACGCTTTAGAAGAAAAACGTTTAACACTTGATCAGCAAATTAACGTGTCTGAAACAGCCTGGAAGACGAAGGGTTCGCGCATGTTTATTGAACCGAACAAGCCCGTTACGGTTCAAGAGCTTATCAAGGGCATGATTATTCAATCAGGCAATGACGCATCGGTTGCATTAGCTGAAGCCGTGGGTGGCAGCGAGGCCGCATTTGCCCAATTGATGAACCAAGAGGCCAAGCGGTTGGGCATGAAAGATACCCGTTTTACGAACTCAACGGGCTTGCCTGACGCACAACACATCACTACCGTACACGACTTGGCGATCTTGGCGCAAAGCATGATTGAAGATCACCCAACCGAGTATGCGTATTATCAAATGCGTGAGTTTACGTACAACAAAATCAAACAACCTAACCGCAACCGGTTACTGTGGGCCGACCCCTCAGTTGATGGCATGAAAACGGGCCACACTGATGCAGCCGGTTATTGCTTAATAACCAGTGCAAAGCGTGGCGATCGCCGATTAATTACCGTATTAGTCGGTGCCGATAGCGAAGCGACCCGTGCAGAAGAAAGTTTAAAACTGCTAAATTGGTCATTTCAAAATTTCGATCAAATTAAACTTTACGACGCAGGGCAAGCCACCGTTGAAGCGCGTGTTTGGCAGGGTACGACTGAAAGTGCTAAGTTAGGCGTTGAAAAAGCCCTATGGGTCACGATTCCGCGCGGTAAAGCTGCTGACGTTAAGCCTGTCGTAAAACGCCCCGACCCTTTATTGGCGCCATTAGCTAAAGGTCAGCATGTTGGTACCTTATCTATTATGTTGGATGACAAGCTGCTCAAGTCGGTTCAGCTTGATGTTTTAGATGGGGTTGATCGCGCAGGGTTCTTTGGCCGCATGGTTGACACCGTTAAACTTTGGCTTAAATAACATCGCATACGCAATGTTACGACCATGAGAATTGATACATGAATATGTTGATACAAGGCATTACGGGCGACCCAACCGTTTTTTTAAACGGTGTGATGACACCGTTATCTGAAGCAAAAATTTCAGTACTTGATCGCGGGTTTATTTTTGGTGACGGTATATACGAGGTCGTGCCCGTCTATGCGGGCAAACCTTTTCGCATGGGGCATCACCTTGATCGACTGGCCCGTAGTTTAAAAAAACTTAACATTGAGTCACCGTATAGCCGTGATGAATGGGTTGACTTGGTGCAAACGTTAATTCAAGGGTCGCCCCAGCAAACCTGTATGGTTTACCTGCACATCACACGGGGCGTTGCCAAGCGCGATCACGCCTTTCCGGCGCCAACAGTTAAACCTACTGTGTTTGCGATGGTTGCCCCGATGACCCGACCTACCGTTGCGGCCCGCGAGCAAGGGCTAACAGCCATCAGTATTGATGATGTGCGTTGGTTGCATTGTGATATTAAATCGATTTCGTTACTCGGTAACGTGCTTGCTAAGCAAGCAGCGGTTGATGCGCACGTTGACGAAGTGGTGCAGTTTCGTGACGGCTTTTTAACGGAAGGCGCGTCATGCAATATTTGGGTTGTTAAGCAAGGCACTTTATATGCACCACCTAGAGATAATTTAATACTTGAAGGTATTCGTTATGGTTTGTTACAAGAGCTGTGCGAACAAGCCACCATACCTTTTGTCATGGGCCCTTTTGCGCAATCTGACGTCGTCTCGGCCGATGAACTCATGATGTCGTCGGCTACGCGTGAGGTTTTGCCAATTGTTCAGCTCGATAGCAAACCTGTTGGCTTAGGTAAACCTGGGCCTGTTTATAAAAAATTACGCCAAGCTTATGATGATGCAATTGACGCTTTAATCGCGTCTTAATCGTTAAACTGAACAAGCAAAAAAACATGATTGACCCTGAATCAAAACCGAATGAAACAATTGAACCGCCTTCTCTTATTGAATACCCAAGTGCATTTCCCATTAAAGTCATGGGTAAGCAAGACCCGAGCTTGGCACAAGAGTTAACAGAAATCGTGTTGGTGCACGACCCTGTGTTTGACCCAGCTACTGTTGAAATGCGCATGAGTAAAGCGGGCAATTATGTTGGGCTCACCTTTACAGTCACAGCTACCTCACGCGAACAACTTGATGCGTTGTATCGGGCTCTACACAGTCACCCGTTGGTTTCGGTTGTGCTTTAACCCGAGCTTGTGATCGTGATGCGTGATCTAAAAGAGTAAAAATAATATGTGTCGTGGTGAAAATTTTATATGAATCAATTCGTGCGCATTCGCCATTTAGGTCGCGTTGATTACGTATCAACCTGGCAGGCGATGCAAAATTTCACAGCCGAGCGTGATGCGCAGACATCTGATGAAATCTGGTTAGTTGAGCACTCGCCCGTTTACACCTTAGGTCAAGCCAGCCGCCCGCAACATGTTTTAAATGCAGGTCTCATCCCATTGGTGCAAACCGATCGGGGTGGTCAAGTGACTTATCACGGGCCAGGCCAGGTCGTGGCATATGTCTTAATAGATTTGCGTCGGGCCGGTTTGTTTGTAAAGTCGCTCGTCACTGCACTTGAAGACGCGATGATCGCGACTTTGACTGAAATGAATGTGAACGGTGCATGTCGTAAGCCATCAGCGCCAGGGGTTTATGTGCCGTATGGGCTGATTGTGGGCGAATTAGCCAAAATTGCATCGCTGGGTATTAAAGTCAAGCAGGGCTGTACTTACCATGGGGTGGCGTTAAATGTTGATGTTGATTTGACACCGTTTGAGGGCATTGACCCCTGTGGCTACCCAGGTCAACGAACCGTCAACATGCGACAAATGGGTTCAAACGCTTCATTCGAGGAAGTATCCCTGTTGCTTTGTCGCCAAATTGTGCAGCATTGCAGGCTAAGAGTAGAATAGTTCATCATTCTCTCGTTCTAGAGCCGATCAGATGTCGATAAGCACCGAAACCATTAAAACTGACGCACCCGCTGCAACCTACGATGCGACACTTAAGCAAAAGTCGCAGGCTAAGACGGCACGTATTCCGATCAAAATTATTCCAGCAGAACGGTTAAAAAAACCCGACTGGATACGTGTAAAAGCGGCCCCGATGGGTTCGCGGTTTCATGACATCAAACGTATTTTGCGTGAGCACAATTTGTTCACAGTATGTGAAGAAGCCTCGTGCCCCAACATTGGTGAATGTTTTGGTAAAGGTACCGCCACATTCATGATTATGGGTGACAAATGTACGCGTCGTTGCCCGTTTTGTGATGTCGGCCACGGTCGGCCTGACCCGCTTGATACGCAAGAACCTTTAAATTTAGCACTCACCATTGCTGCCTTAAAGTTGAAATACGTGGTTATTACATCGGTTGATCGAGATGATTTACGCGATGGTGGCGCCGCGCACTTTGTTGAATGCATTCAAAAAGTGCGTGAATTATCGCCACAAACGCGTATAGAAGTATTGGTGCCCGACTTCAGGGGCCGCCTTGACCGAGCGCTCGATATCTTAAATGCAGGGCCACCTGACGTCATGAACCATAATTTAGAAACCACAGCACGCCTTTACAAGCAGGCGCGCCCTGGTTCAGATTACGGTCATTCGCTGATGCTACTTAAGCGTTTTAAAGCACTGCACGCTGGTGTGCCGACTAAATCGGGCATTATGGTTGGTTTAGGTGAAACCGACGAAGAAGTGTTGCAGGTTATGCGTGATATGCGAGAGCACGATGTTGAAATGCTGACAATTGGTCAATATTTGCAGCCTTCAGGCCATCACTTGCCTGTTTTGCGGTATGTGCACCCTGATGTGTTTGCGATGTACGAGCGTGAAGCCTACGCAATGGGTTTTACCCATGCCGCCGTTGGGCCTATGGTGCGCTCGTCTTACCATGCTGACGAACAAGCGCATGCGGCGGGTGTAAGTATGGCGTGATTGCGCTTGTAGTCATTAAGCTTGTAGTCGTTAAGCTTGTAGATATTAAGTTTGACGTTGCCACATCACGTCGTTTACGTCTAAGCTTTGGTTAACGCAGCGCGCCATAATAAACAGTAAGTCTGACAACCGGTTTAAGTACTGTTTGGGGTGTGGCCCTAAATTATCAACGGCAACCACTGCCCGTTCAGCGCGCCTGCAAACACTGCGAGCAATATGGGTATGGGCCGCCATGCCAGAGCCACCAGGCAAGATAAATTCTTTTAGTGCGGGCAGGCGGGCGTTAAAGTGAGCAATATTTTCGTCAAGGTATAGCACTTGCGCGTCTTGTAATTGCTTAAAACCGGGTACAGCCAACTCACTACCTAAATCAAACAGAGCGTGTTGCACACGGTTAAGCACAACAACGTACTCGTGAAGTTTTTCTTCAGTGCGCATGTGCGCTAAGACTAAACCTAACACGCTGTTAAGCTCATCAACATCACCCATTGCTTCTACGCGCGGGTCGTTTTTGGTGACGCGTGAGCCATCACCTAACCCTGTTGTACCCTCATCGCCGGTGCGAGTGGTAATGATGCTGAGTCGGTCAACCATGATGAAGCCTTAATGAGTCGGGTTGGGTTATAAAACGTAACGGGCTAGATCTTGGCTTTGTGCGGTTTCAGCCAACTGTTCATTCACGTAGGCAGCATCAATAACTATGGTTTGACCGGTTAATGACATGGCATTAAAAGAGAGGTCTTCAAGCAATTTTTCCATTACCGTATAAAGACGTCTTGCACCAATGTTTTCAGTGGTCTCGTTTACAGTAAAGGCGAGTTCAGCTAGGCGCTGAATGCCGTCAGGTTTGAAGTCAAGCGTAACATTCTCGGTAGCCATAAGGGCTGCGTACTGTTTGGTCAGTGCTGCATCAGTGTCACACAATATACGAACAAAATCAGCGGTTTCAAGCGAGTCAAGTTCAACCCGAATCGGGAAGCGTCCTTGCAACTCGGGTATTAAGTCAGACGGGCGTGCCAAGTGAAACGCACCCGAAGCAATAAACAAAATATGGTCAGTGCGTACCATACCAAACTTGGTGGTAACAGTGGTGCCTTCAACTAAGGGCAACAGATCACGTTGAACGCCTTGGCGCGACACGTCAGCACCAGAGGCTTCTTGTCGCGCTGCGATTTTGTCGATCTCATCTAAAAAAACAATACCATTTTCTTCAACCGCTTTGATGGCATCGGCTCGCAGTGTTTCTTCATTGATACGTTTGCCAGCCTCTTCGTCAGTTAAGAGTTTGAGGGCTTCTTTGACGGTTAATTTGCGACTTTTTTTCTTGTCGGTGGCTAAACCGGCAAACATACCTTTGAGCTGTTCGGCCATGTCTTCCATGCCTGGCGGGCCCATGATGTCCATTTTTGGGGCGGGTGCAGCAACTTCAATATCGATTTCGGTATGGTCTAGCAGGCCTTCACGCAGACGTTTGCGAAAGGTTTGACGTGTGGTGGTGTCTTGCCTTTGGGGCGAGCCGTCAGCTGCGCGAGGGGGTGGTAACAGCGCGTCTAAGATGCGGTCTTCGGCATCGTCTTGCGCTAATGACCTGACCCGACGCATTTCAACTTCGCGCATTTGTTTGATACCAATATCGACTAAGTCTCGAATA
>JBDNHM010000038.1:0-3433 GCA_041688825.1 Burkholderiaceae bacterium
ATGTTTGATGTGTATTTGAAACCTGCTTCACCCCATGTCAAACTTTTTGTACGATTTGCTGCTGTTGAGCACCATATCTGTCAAAGCTTTGACTTCCAACTGTACATACGCCCAATATTGTTCATTATCAACCGTTGCTTCTTTGATTCGCTTAGGTAAAAAGCGTGTCATTTCTTCGTTGAAATCAGATCGAACGCTATCGTTTTTCATTAAGTTACCAACCTGACAAATCAATGCTTCTTCAAAATCGTTTTTTGTTTTACTTCTTGCCTCTAATTTTTTATCAATTAGGTCTGTTGAAATTTCAATACCCCGCTGGTTAATCCATCAAGATGCGACGGCTTAAAATCGTGACCACCATTAAAGTCTAGGTCTTCTAAAAGCCTTGAACTGTTGTAGCACATTCGAAGTGATGTACCCCCTATGAATGTAAGCGACTGCATGGCGCCATGCTTAATCATGACGTCAATGATGTCATGGTGCAAAATTTCTTTTTCTATAACAGGCGTGATCGATGCATATTCTGGGTTTGAACGAATGATGCTCTGTATTTTTTCTGTCAACATCTTATTTTTCCAACATATGAACGTTGCGGTTGCAATCTTTTAAATCAGCAATGGCTTGTTCCGTTTTTGCACGGTACATTTTAATATCGCGATCAAAATACAAATTGGGTGCAATGTTGTGAATGGGCTTCTTTGTATGGGTCAACTCAATCACACCATAAGGTGTTTCAAATATTCCGCTACGACTCTTCGTAACAATGGTCACCCTATCAAATAGTATTTGGGAAATGTCACCCGTGAAGCTAAGCTGACTTTCAAGGCTAATATAGTTAAGCGAACCACCGCGCAGTTTTTTTATGATTTTATAGATTGCTGTGGTGGCATCAGGTGGTGTCAAGACGCTTTCATAAATACCATGAGCCAATCTTCTAATAATGCTCTTTTTGACACAGCTTGCGAGAAACTTTGCAAAGGTGGGTGTATAACCTTTACCCATTGTGGTTAAGTAACGCTTTAAGTGCGTCAACATTTTAAACACTGACCTTTTTTCGGTAGCTGGTAAAGAGAAAAGGGAACCTTATTAACAATATTTGTGTTGACAAACGTGTATACTAATTAAAAATAACCGGATTCGATTGGAACGAAAGCAATTGGCCCAAGTGCGGCAAACATGGTGTTTCTCGTGAAGAAATCGAGCAAGTTTTAATGGGTTCACCATCTGTCATGTTAGATCCTCACCAAGATGAACCGCGTATTAGATCTGTCGGAAAGACGAATGTTGGACGATATGTTTTTTTGGTCTTCATAATGCGCACAATTGAAAAATAAATAAAAATTCGCCCCATCAGTGCCCGCTACATGCATCAAAAGGAAATCAATCACTATGAAAGCCAAATCTAAGCTTATGCCATCACTGACAAGTGACAAAGAAGCCAAGCGCTTCGTTGAAACGGCAGACCTTTCAAATTATGACTTGTCTGGTTTCAAGCCTATGCATTTTGAGTTTGAACCCAAAACTGCCGCACTCAATATGCGCCTTCCTCAGAAACTACTTGCGACTTTAAAAGTCAAGGCGAAGGCAAAGGGAATCCCTTACTCACGATATGTTCGCCTACTGCTTGAAAAAGATGTTGATATAAATAACAACTCAAAAATAACAAGCTCAACAGTTATGCACAACCGCCGAAAAATCACGTAGGGTTTGGATGCCTTACTGTTGCAACAAAAGACGTGGATTTAAGTGAAAGCATAAAACCACAAGCGTGAGCATACTTCAGCAAAGTTGACCAACTTGGGTTCGAATTACCCCTTTCTAAACGGCAGACATTACTTTTCTGGGTATGCATAAGTGCAGCAAGCTGCTCTTGTGTAAGCCCAGCTTGCGTTCGCATTGAGATTAACTGATCAATTAAATTAAACTCAAGCTCTAATTTTAAATATTCAGCATTAACCTTTGGGTTAGCTAACGCTCGCTTTTTAAGATTTTGAATACTCGTCATGGCTGAACCTCACTTTGTCTTAATCGAGCAAGTTTTAGCTCATTAATGGGTGTTTTTTGTGTTTTTTTTACAAAAGCATTTAAAACGAAAATATGCTTACCTTGTAAATAACAAAATAAGCCACGCCCAATACCCTCTTGAGCCTTCGCTCTGATTTCAAATAACCCTCCACCCATAGATTCCGTGTGAGGGGGCCCCAAGTTGGCGCCGTGTTTTTCCATCAACTCTAAAAGCTTAACCATTCTTGCCTGGATTTTAGGTGGCATCTCTAAAATAATTTGCTCAACACCCTTATAAAAATCTATTTGCCAACACATCTTAAATACTTACCTTGTTATCTTATATGATAACTCTATTTGAATAAATTTTCTATGCTTAATTTTTGTAAAGATAGGTTTTCAGTGGTTTCGCTTTATCAATGCCAAACTCGAACGCATCCAGACAAAAAAACCACCTGAAGGCGGTTTAATTTCAAAGTCTTTAGCTTCTCGGTTAAAGCACGACCTCAAGACCCTTGCGATCAATGAGATTTAGTAATTTTAGTGATGTGCCTCTTGGATGTTTGTTACCACCTTCCCATTGAACAACGGTTGACAGCGTCGTGTTAAGTACAGCCGCAAACACTGGCTGACTAAGATTAAATTTTGTTCTAATCTTTTTAATTTGTAGCCCACTGTAATTTGGTATAGGTTCTAGGCAAAGCAGATCATATTTTTGCATTTTCCGCTTATCTATAAAACCCAAACTATGAAGATCAACAGCACTTTCATGCACGGCTTCAAGAATGGCACTTTTTGGTTTGGTTTTAGTTGACTTTAAGTTACGAATCACTGTCATGACATGTCTCAATTAGTTTGTTTTCAGCAACAGAAGTCTTCAGCTGAGCTTCAGTTCGGCTTAGCAAGTCTGCAGCGATAAGACCGGCACACATTTCCTTCACAGCTCGACACAATGCAGTGTCATCTGAATACGTTACAGATTTATTATAGTGACGCGTTTTAAATACTCTTATCATTTTAGTATAGCTCTAAGTGCTACCCTACTTAAATCTATAGTATGGCTTTTTGTTTTTTTAAACACCATAGATATTGGCTTAAATTGTCACTTATTTTCTATCGACTTTACTGAGTTGGCCACAGGCTGTCACTCAAACTCTATAACTGGCATTTCACTTTCAAAAGCATCTAATGCCATGGCAAATGCTTGCGGTGAAAGCTGACTGGCAAGCTGTTTAATTGCTTGCACCGTGTTTGTATGAATAACCCGGTCAGAATCTAATTTAATTAACAACCAAGCCATCGTTACGGCCCATTGTTCTGACTTGGTTAAAAACATTAAGTCTAAGATGAATATTTTTGCCAAATTGTCTGGAAGTTTATGCGTATTGACACGTTCGATAAAGATTACCATTTGGGCTTCTAAAGACTG
>JBDNHM010000265.1:0-7699 GCA_041688825.1 Burkholderiaceae bacterium
AAAATAAAAGATATTGTTATTAAAAGGAGACCTGCATGAAAACTAAACTTTCGGTCAACGGTAAAACCGTAACCATTGAAGCTGCTGACAACACGTTACTTTCAAACGCTATTAGAGAACACCTTCATCTGACCGGTACACACATTGGCTGCGATACAGCTCAGTGCGGCGCCTGTACTGTGATGATTGATGGCAACGCCGTTAAGTCTTGCAACATGCTGTTGGCACAAGCCTCAGGCATGTCTATTACGACTATTGAAGGCATTGCTGCGCCCGATGGCACCATGCACCCTATGCAGCAAGCATTTAAAGACTGCCACGGTCTTCAGTGTGGCTTTTGCACGCCTGGTATGGTAATTAGTGCCTTAGACCTTTGCGCCAAACACCCCGATGCCTCTGAAACTGAAATCAGAGATCTACTTGAAGGCAATATTTGCCGCTGCACCGGTTATCAAAACATTGTCAAAGCTGTGCAGCAAGGTGCTGCGCACATGAAAGCTTAAGGAAAACATCATGGGTTCAAACGATTTCGCAAAATTACCTTATATTGGTGAGTCAATTCTTCGTAAAGAAGATGAACGTTTTCTAACGGGTGCCGGTGAATACACTGACGACGTTCAACTCAATAATCTGACATACACCGTTTTTGTTCGCTCACCTCACGCGCATGCCAACGTTAAGTCTATTGATACTAAAGCAGCTATGGCGGCACCCGGTGTCTTGGCTATTTATATTGGTGAAGATGTTGCACACGATAAAATCAACGGTTTGCCTTGTGGTTGGTTAATTACCAACATTGATGGTACCCCCATGAATGAACCACCCCACCCTATTTTGGCGCAAGGCAAAGTGCGATATGTGGGTGACCACGTTGCAATGGTCATTGCTGAATCGCTAGAAGAAGCGCGCAATGCTGCTGAGTTAGTTGAGGTCGATTACGACGTGTTAACGGCTGTTGCAGATGTGCGCGACACAATGAAAGAGGGCGCACCCTTAATTCATGATCTAGCACCAAAAAATCATTGTTACAAATGGGCTATTGGTGACAAAGCGGCTGTAGATGAAGCATTTAAGACTGCCGCCCATGTCACCAAAATTGACATCACCAATAATCGCCTTATTCCTAATGCAATGGAACCCCGCGCTGCCATTGGCTGTTATAGCCGCGCCTCTGACGAATACACGCTTTACGTTTCAAATCAAAACCCTCACGTTGAGCGCTTGTTACTAACCGCGTTTGTAATGGGTCTACCCGAGCATAAAGTGCGCGTGATTGCGCCTGATGTGGGTGGTGGCTTTGGTTCAAAAATCTACCTTTACGCAGAAGACGTCTGCGTAACGTGGGCCGCCAAAAAACTTAATCGTAATATTAAATGGGTTGCTGACCGAAACGAGTCGTTCTTATCAGATGCACACGGTCGTGATCACGTTACACATGCAGAAATGGCACTCGATAAAGACGGTAAATTTTTAGCCTTTAAAGTCAATACTGATGCAAATTTAGGCGCTTATTTATCAACATTTTCTACCGCTATTCCTACCATTTTGTACGCCACCTTATTGGCTGGCCAGTATGAAACACCGCAGGTTTACGTTGAAGTTGATGCTTGGTTTACCAACACAGCGCCGGTTGATGCATACCGCGGTGCAGGTCGCCCCGAAGCCACTTACCTACTCGAACGTATTGTTTCTCGGGCAGGTTGGGAACTTGGCTTAACGCAAGACGAAATTCGTAAACGTAACTTTATTAAAACCTTCCCCTACCAAACCCCTGTTGCCTTGCAATACGACACGGGTGATTTTGTTCAGCTAATGGCTAAATCGCAAGAGCTTGCTGATGTGGCCGGTTTTGCTGCACGTCGAGCTGAAAGTGAAAAGAAAGGCCTATTGCGAGGCATGGGTTATTCAAGCTATATCGAAGCATGTGGTCTGGCACCCAGCAATTTAGCCGGTGCTTTGGGTGCACGTGCAGGCCTATTTGAATGTGGTGAAGTTCGCGTTCACCCAACAGGCAGTGTGACCGTATTCACAGGCTCACACAGCCATGGTCAAGGCCATGAAACAACTTTCGCCCAAGTGGTAGCCGCACGTCTGGGTATTCCAGTTGAAAACGTTGATATTGTTCACGGTGACACCGGCCGCGTTCCCTTTGGTATGGGCACCTATGGCTCACGATCTATTTCCGTGGGTGGCGCAGCCATTATGAAAGCGATCGATAAAATAGAAGCTAAAGCCAAGAAAATTGCTGCACATTTAATGGAAGCGAGTGATACCGATATTGATTTTGCAAACGGTGAATTCACTGTGCGGGGCACTGATAAAAAAGTACCCTTTGCACAAATCGCCCTGACAGCATATGTTCCTCATAACTACCCACTAGATAAACTTGAGCCGGGTTTAAACGAAACAGCTTTCTATGACCCCACCAACTTTACCTTCCCGTCAGGTACGTACATTTGTGAAGTTGAAATTAACCCTAAAACGGGTGAAACACGAGTAGATCGTTTCACAGCTGTTGACGATTTTGGCACCATCATCAACCCGATGATTGTTGAAGGCCAAGTTCACGGTGGCATCGCACAAGGTATTGGGCAAGCGTTAATGGAAAACTGCGTTTATGACCGCCAAACGGGTCAACTTTTAACCGGTTCATTTATGGACTACACCATGCCCCGTGCCGACGACTTACCCAACTTCACCTTGGGCTATCACAGCACACCTTGCACCACCAACCCGCTAGGTACTAAAGGGTGTGGCGAAGCAGGTGCAATTGGTTCACCACCGGCTGTCATCAATGCTGTGCTTGATGCACTGGCGCCCTTAGGTGTGAAAGACTTCGATATGCCTGCCACCCCACTTCGTGTGTGGGAAGCCATTCAATCAGCGCGCGTTTAATTTAAAGGAAACACACTATGTATGACTTCAAATATGAACGCGCAGAATCAGTTGATCAGGCCGTAAAAATGATTCAAGACGGGGGTCAGTTGTTAGCAGGCGGGCAGACGTTATTGGCTTCAATGAAGCAACGCCTAACGCACCCTGAAGCTTTGATTGATTTAGGCCGTATGAGCGAGCTTGTAGGCATTAAACAAGACGGTTCAAATTTTGTCATTGGTGCCATGACACGGCATCAAGATGTGGCCAAACATGCCGGCATTAAGCAACATATTCCTGGGTTGGCACACCTGGCAGGTGGTATTGGTGATAAGCAAGTCAGGGCCATGGGCACCATTGGTGGTTCGTTGGCTAATAACGACCCAGCGGCATGTTACCCCAGCGCTGTTATGGCGTTAGACGCAACGATTCATACCAATACACGCACCATTAAAGCCGATGATTATTTTCTAGGTATGTACAGCACCGCGCTTGAGGCTGATGAAGTGATTACTGCCGTAAGCTTCCCGATTCCTAAAAAATCAGCCTATGCTAAGTTTAAACAACCCGCATCTCGCTACGCATTAGTAGGCGTTTTTGTAGCGCAAACCGATGGTGGTGTTAGGGTTGCCATTACAGGTGCTGGTAACGGTGTATTTAGACACGAAGGGCTTGAGAAAGCACTGCAATCTTCATTTACATCAGCCGCCATTGAAGGCATTAAAGTTGATGACAGTGAACTCAGTGGTGATTTACATGCATCTGCTGCCTATCGTGCCAGTTTAATAACCACCCAAACCCAACGTGCAGTTGACGCTGCATTGGCTGCTTGATTGATTCACAAAAGGTTTTAGTATTGTTGTGAATATATCAATTGATCAGCTTGTACAGTCGTTTGAGTCGGTCGGGTATTTTCCTGACCGACGCTTAGCAACAGCCGTTTACTTAGCACAGGCACTAAATCGACCTTTATTGCTTGAGGGCGAACCCGGTGTGGGTAAAACTGAGCTGGCAAAGGTGTTGGCTCAAATCACCAACCGTTCGCTCATTCGCTTGCAATGTTATGACGGTTTAGAACAGCGTGAAGCACTATACGAATGGAACTATGCGGCTCAGCTCATTCATATGCGTGCCGCCCAAACTGAACGTAACGCAGAACAAATTGAACAAGAGGTCTATCAGTCAAAATATTTGATTCGACGTCCTTTATTACGTGCACTTGAGACCCCTGCACCCGGGGCGGTTTTACTGATTGATGAAATTGATCGTGCAGATGAACCCTTTGAAGCTTTTCTACTTGAGTATCTAGGTGAATACCAAGTGAGCATTCCGGAACTGGGTACGATTCGCGCGCAACATCAACCCATCACTATTTTGACCAGCAATCGTACCCGTGATTTAAGCGATGCGATCAAACGTCGTTGTTTGTACCATTGGGTTGACTACCCTGAACGCGTGCGCGAACTGGCCATTGTGCAGCATCGTGTGCCTGACTTGTCAGCTCGACTGAGCGACCAAGTGACTCAGTTTATAGAAAGGCTTCGCCTACAACCCACGGCAAATGCCTTTTCGCGTAGCCCAGGCATAGCAGAAAGTATTGAGTGGGCCAAAGCATTGGTGGCTCTCAATACGCTTGAGCTAGACCCAGAAATTGTGCAAAGTACAGCCGGTGTTATTTTTAAACAGCGAGATGATGTCGCGGCACTAGAACCCCTCATCGAAGAACTGCTCGCACCCGCTGATAAAACCTAATGCTGGGTTTAATTTAAAAGATGCAGCTCGGTGACGCACGAAAAGGTAAGTTAGCCCACAATTTAATTGGTTTTGGTCGTGCATTAAGACGTGCGGGCATGCCAGTTGATGCTTCGCGTATCGCCTTAGCTCAACAAAGCTGTGCCCTCGTTGGCTTTGATCAACGACAAGATCTCAAAGCGGCCTTAGAAGCCGTATTTGTCAGTCGCCATACCGATCGTACCGTGTTTAGTGAATTATTTGATGCGTTTTTTCGTAACCCAGAAATTGCTAAACAGTTGATGGCGCAGTTAATGCCCCAAACTAAGGCGGCAACTGAACCTAAAAGAAGCCCGCGCGCGCAAGAAGCCCTAGCCGCCCCGCCCCCTATTTCAAAACCATCAAAAAGTGTACCCCCTAAAGAAGAAGAAATTAAACTTGATGCAGCCATGTCAGCCAGTGCCCAACATCGACTTAGACATGCTGATTTTGATCAGTTAAGCGCCAGTGAATTTAGATTGGTTGAACGACTTGCACGAGAAATACCCTTGCCCTTACCTCAATTTAAAGCGCGTCGTTCGGTGCAATCGGCTCGAGGTGACCGTATACACTGGGGTCGCCTACTTAACGAGGCAGGCCGGTTCGATGGTGAAGTGCTGTCGCTACCTAAACAACGACGTCGTTTGCAACCCCTACCCCTTTTAATATTGGTTGATGTGTCGGGTTCAATGGAACGCTATGCGCGTCTGATGTTGGCTTTTTTGCATCATGCAACCCGTCACCTTAAACGATCTGTGTATGCGTTTGGTACACAACTCACCCCTTTAACATCAGCCTTTAACGAAGACGATACCGATAAAATGTTGCTACAAACCAACTCGGTTATTGAAGATTTTGGTGGTGGTACACAAATTGGTGAGTCAATCGCCACATTTCATCATGACTTTCGGCATGAAATGGTCGGGCGACGCACCCTTGTTTTATTGATCAGCGATGGCCTTGATACGGGTGACCTGACGCAACTTGATCAACACTTAAATTGGCTTGCTAAACAATCAAGCCAGTTGGTTTGGTTAAACCCTTTATTGCGTTACGATGGTTACGCACCTTTAGCAGGTGGGGCGCGGTTAATTGCAAAACATGCTGATCAAACGCTTGCTATACATAATTTAGACAGCTTAGAAAAATTAGCGCGTTCACTTGCACGAGTGACCTCGAAACAGATACATGAACCGTTTAATTCTTAACCCTAATCTCAGCATTAAGTCTGTGCCTGAGTCTAAGACTTACTAATCGTTTTACACTTTAAGCTTGTACTCAAAAAATTAGGGAAGTTTATTATGCAGATGCAAGGTAATCGCCAACTCACCGCCACCGCCGAACAAGCTTGGCAAGCCCTAAACGACCCCCATATTTTGAAACAATGCATTCCAGGTTGCCAAAGCTTTGAACTCAAATCACCTGATGTGTATAGCGTTGCAGCGGCCATTAAAGTCGGGCCTGTTTCAGCCAAATTTTCAGGAACAGTCACACTTTCAGACATCAAACCCCCCCATGCCTATACGTTATCGTTTGAAGTGCAAGGCGGTGTTGCAGGCCATGGTAAAGGCATGTCACACGTAGAGCTCGTTCCAAATGCCGAGGGCGTTTTACTGAACTACACCGTTGAGTCGCAAATTGGCGGCAAGCTTGCCCAACTGGGTCAGCGCTTAATAGATGGTGCGGCCAAGTCAATGGCGAACGATTTTTTTAAACGTTTTGAAGTGGTTCTTGAAGAACAAACAGCGGCGGCTGAAGGCCAATCGCCTACGGGTACAACTGCAGATACGAAACCTAATCAAGATACCGATCAAGCCAACGATCTGAATTCTGGGTCTTTACCGCGGTGGCTGATTATTGCTGCAGCGGCCGCCGCAGCAGCAATTTTTTATTACATTTATCAATAATCCGAGGTTAAGAAAAGATGGAAAACCAAGACGTTATCGTTTTAAAACGACTGCTTGAATGGCGAGAAAGTCATCAAAAAGCAGTCTTGGTTACGGTTACTCAAACATGGGGCTCTTCACCCCGCCCAGTCGGTTCAATTATGGCGTTGTGCGAAACGGGTGCGGTAGTTGGTTCGGTATCGGGCGGTTGTATTGAAGACGACTTGATCGCTCAATATGCACACACCGGCATTCAAGCGGGTCATGTGCCCCGCCCAATAAATGATGCCCCACCTGAGCGAGTTAAGTACGGCATTACAGCCGAAGAAGCCAACCGCTTTGGTCTGCCATGCGGCGGTACGCTTGAGCTACTACTTGAATTTAACCCCAACACCGAAACGCTCAAATTGCTTATTCAATCGCTAGAAAAAGGCGAATTAATGCAACGCATCACAGATCTAAAAACGGGTGTTGTGACCTTGCAAGCGACTCAAAGCGTCGCCGCACTTAAAATGAATGACCAGCAGTTAGTTAATACTTTTGGGCCTCAATACCGCATGCTTTTGATTGGTGCGGGTCAGCTTGGGGAATACATCGCCACCATGGCACTGTTTTGTGGCTTTAGTGTCACCATTTGCGACCCTCGAGAGTCGTACGCATCAGGTTGGCGCACCCAAGGGGTGAGTCACATGAGCGACTGGCCTGATGACGCCGTCAAACGCTTTGCCCCCGACCGACGCACGTGCATTTTGGCGCTCACGCATGACCCCAAACTAGACGACCTAGCCCTTTTAGAGGCCATTGAAACAGACGCTTTTTACGTTGGTGCAATTGGTTCGCGTAAGAATAATCAAGCACGCAAACAACGCATGATTGAACATTTTGAGCAAACTGAGGCCACATTGTCTAAATTAAAGGGCCCCATTGGTGTTTTTATTGGTAGTAAAACACCAGCAGAAATAGCAGTAAGCATCATGGCAGAGGTACTTGCGGTTAAAAATGCAGTCGATGTTCCCGATCAAATGCATGTTGCACAAGCTAAAGCATTGCAAGAGAAAGAAAATACTAAAATCATCTAAAAATCACTAATTTCGCTTAAATTTACAGCAATATATTCGCTGGCAAGGTTAATTGAAACAAAATTTGCCGTAAACCTACTTTATTGGTTA
>JBDNHM010000039.1:0-2735 GCA_041688825.1 Burkholderiaceae bacterium
GTGCGCCAGTCACTGCAAACACTATAGTGGCTTAATGCAACCAATAAATAGCCTACTAAATGGCTCACTAAATGGCCCATAAAACAAAAAAGCGCCCCAAGAGGCGCTTTTTAATTAAATTATTTGGCGGAGCGGACGTCTACTGAATGCTTAGTAACTTCTTGGTTGTTATTGAGTCATCTTGGAAAGCTACATATAGATAAGACTATGTTCTAACGAATAAAAATCGGCAATAAGTACTGCGATTCGTGACACGATTACCTCAAGACGTTACTTTGAAAACCTACAACGCTCACGGCTAATCACACCTAATGTGTGGGGAAGCGTGGGGAAGCTCAAAGGATACGTTCATGAAAATAGCATTTACCGACCCGTATATAAAAAGTCTAACTCAGCCGGGTAGATACACCGATGCCACAACGCTTGGCCTTAACCTTAATATCAAGAAAAACGATCGGAAGTACTGGGTTTTTCGTTATTTATTCGCTGAAAAACGGTTAGATCTTTCGTTAGGTGTGTATCCACTCATAAGTCTTAAAGAGGCTCGAAAACGTGCAATACAGGCCCGTAATGATTTACTTCATGGGGTTAAGCCCGCAGCACCTTGGAAAGCAACTGCTTCATTAATGATAAACGATAAACCAAAGTTTAAAGACTTTGCTGTCCAATGTATAGAAGCTAAAAAAGCTGAATGGTCAAACCTGAAACATGCTCAGCAATGGACCAACACAATAGAGCGGTATGCAAACCCAATTATCGGTAATTTGTCGCTCGATGAAATCGACACCGAACATATATTGCAAATCCTTACCCCAATCTGGTGTGAAAAAACTGAAACAGCGACAAGAGTGCGAGGACGAATTGAATGGATATTGGCATCAGCAACTACAAGAAAGCTTAGATCTGGGTTGAACCCAGCTTCTTGGCGAGGGCATCTTCAAACAATATTGCCAAAGCCGTCCATGGTTACTAGTGTTGTTAATCATGTGGCGATGGCTTATACAGACATTCCTGACTTTATGAATAAACTAAGACAAATGAATGGTGTTGCAGCTTTGGCACTTGAGTTTTTAATTCTAAATGTGAACCGAACTGGTGAAGTGCTTGGCGCGCTCAAATCTGAAGTGTCAACTGATGGCATATGGGTGATACCAGCTAATCGAATGAAAGCAAAAAAAGAACATCGCATACCGCTTTGTCAACGATCATTAGATATCTTATTGATTACAAAGTCACTCGACCCGACCAGCACGTTCATTTTTTCTAAAGATACCAAGCCTTTGTCAACAATGGCAATGAGTATGTTGCTTCGCCGTATGAAGGTAGAGGTGACAGTGCATGGTTTTCGTTCAAGTTTTCGAGATTGGGTGGCTGAAGAAACCGACCATAGTTCAGAAGTAGCGGAAATGGCACTAGCTCATGCTATTCGTAATAAGGTCGAGGCAGCGTATAGAAGGGGTGATTTGCTTGAGAGGCGTAAACGGCTAATGAGCGATTGGGAAAATTATTGCGCCTAAAAAATAATGTCAAATGTCGATATGCATTTGGTGTGACTGATGGCGTAGGATTTATTTATTGAGAAATAATAAATTTATATTTGTAAAGTTGCATAAACATGAGAAGTAAAATATGACGATATCTCGAGTATTTAAAAATGGTTTGCAGGTAACGCAAAAGCCACCTAAATCTTATACCAAGGTTGATTTTTCTAAAGGGTTTGGATTTCAACTTTATAAAGCTTTAGAATTGCGATCAATTGAATTAAAAATACTGCATGAAAGGGGGGTAATTCCTGATTACATGCTTGACCCAATACAAAAATTTGTTGATCATATTTTTGAGGCTATTAATTCAACAGAAAAATTAAATGATCGCTTAACGAAAGCGTTTATGAGAGAGATAGATGTACTTGATCGTTCACTGATAAATTTTGATTTGTATATTGATGAATATCTACAGTTTCATTCCCCTGATGATTTGCTCCTAGCTTCATACTTATCAGAGTTATTTGATGACGTAAGACACTTTGTACAGCAAATAAAAATCACGCACACTTCGATTCCCGCTAGTATGCCAGTTACAAATATGCCTAATAGACCTACTGATTGGGATAAAAAGAATTATTTTGTGCAATTGGTTATGCAACACCAGCGTATTCACGGTAATGGAAAATATCCTCGTTATAAACTTATCGAACCGAAAATGATCAATGCTGGCTTCAGTCTTTCAGAGCGAACTTATAGCGACTGGAAAAAACAACATCGATCTAATACTTTCAATTGGCTTATACAAGATAGATAAATTCGGCAATAAGTACTTAATTAAATAGCTACTATAAATATCTATAACTAACATAGATCCATGATGCTTTTAAATAGGAGTCCATCATGGATGTTAAAGAAAATAAATCGATTGCCGATGATCAGCTACTTCGTATAGATGATGTCTCAGCTTTAACAACTCTTTCAAAGAGCTGCATCAACCTTTGGGTTGCGCAGGGTAAATTTGTTAGACCTGCTAACTTGTCTGCGACAGTTAAAGTTTGGCGAATGAGTGATTTGCGTGTGTGGCTAGAAACGGTTTTCACTTCGCAAGGGGGTAATCATGGATAAGGAAACACCAGAGCTGGTTTGTCGTACCCGACGTAAGGCTTTATTTTTTGAAGTCACTGGTCTCAAGCCATCCAAGGCCCAAACCAAGGCCACAGAGAAGCTTATTGAAGTGGTGCGAAAGCA
>JBDNHM010000266.1:0-9054 GCA_041688825.1 Burkholderiaceae bacterium
GCGATGCACATTACTTGTTTGCAGACCCATCGCTTTTGCTAAACCCGACACCGACCACGGTTGACCTGACTCAACCAACATCTGTAGCAATTGCACGCCTTTTATAAGTGTTTTGTCCATCTCGTTTCATTTAATAGAATTGCGTTCTAATATATATAATATGAGTGCAAAAACACCCTGTCAACCACGTGAATACCCTACATTTATGTTTAATTAGGTTGCAAGGTGATGCAACAGTGAGCGCCAACACATTCGCAAACGAACCAAGTAAAGAAGGAAGAAAATGGTGAAAAAATCAAGCTTTTATATGACCTAAAATTAAGTCAGAGGCTCTTTCAGCCAACATCACAGCGGGCCAATTGGTATTGCCTGATGGCAACGTTGGCATAGCGGAACAATCGACCACTCTTAAGCGCTCGACTCCACGAACGCGCAGCGACGAATCTAAAACCGCCATGGGGTTGTTATCGTGCCCCATTTGGCAGGTGCCGGTTGGATGAAATATGGTGGCACCGTTGTTTCGACAGAATTCTAATATCTCTTCATCTGATTCAACATTGTTAGGTTTCACTTCTCTAACAATCATTGAACGCAAGGGATCAGACTGCGCTAATTTTCTGGCAAACTTTACCGCGGCAATACTAGTCTCTTGATCATGTGGGGTACTGAGGTAGTTCGCAAACATCTTGGGTGGTAAAAGCGGATCAGTTGATTGGATGCGAACATAACCGCGTGACTCGGGTCTCAATTGGCATACTGACATGGTGAATCCGGAAAAGGGATGTACTTTTCCTCCCGCCATTTCAGCAGATAACGTTGCTAAATGAAATTGAATATCTGGTGTCTTGGAGTCTTTCATTACACGGGTAAATAACCCACCTTGATTGATTCCAATTGAGAGTGGCCCGCCACGAAATAGCAACCATTGCAAACCCATTTTAAGCTGCCCGAACCAAGACGATAGCTGATCATTCGTAGATATCGGTTGGTTTAATTCGTATATCAAACGGTATTGAAGATGGTCTTGTAGATTTTCTCCAACACCGGGAAGATCGTGAACAACAGGAATATTAAATTCATTTAGAAGCGCAGCGGGACCCACGCCTGAAAGCTGAAGAATTTGAGGGCTTTGAATCGCTCCTGCACACAAAATAATTTCTTTATTGGCACGAATAACTTTACTTATGCCATCTTCAATCACCTCAATACCAACCGCTTTTTTATTTTCAAAAAGTACTTTACACACCTGACTATTAGTTAGAATTTTTAAATTCTGACGATGCTTTGCGGGTTTAAGATAGGCGACTGCTGTGCTGCAGCGAAACCCTTTGTGAGTTGTAAGCTGGTAGTAACCCACTCCTTCTTGAGTGAGGTTATTAAAATCATCTGTACTGGGCACCCCCAAAAAATTAGCCGTTTTTTTGAAAGCTTCAACAAGTGGATGTTTTTTAAGAATAGATGAAGCTTTCAGAGGACCTTTTTGCGAATGTAAAGGCTCGCCTAATCTATCATTGCCTTCAGCTTTTTTAAAATAAGGCAGAACATCTTGCCATCCCCAGCCTTCATTACCTAGGTCGCGCCAACTATCGTAATCTTCTTTTTGACCGCGTATAAAAATCAAACCATTAATTGAGCTTGACCCACCTAGGGTTTTACCTCTTGGCCAATAGATCTGACGTCCATTCACACCTGGATCTGACTCAGTTTGAAATTTCCAATTGAGCTTAGGATCCCACATAGTTTTAGCGTATCCGATGGGAAGATGAATCCAGGGCGATCGATCTTTTGGGCCGGCTTCAATGAGACAAACAGTGTTTTTAGGGTCTTGTGATAGCCTGTTTGCTAAAACACAACCCGATGAACCTGCGCCAACAACAATATAATCAAAGAGTTGATTATTCATTAATTTACAGACCTTTTCTAAGCCCAAGGATTTCACGCGCCTGTGCGGCAGTTGCAACGGTGCGACCATAGGTCGGAGCCATCTCTACTATTCTCGCTACTAATTCAGCATTATCTTTTGCTAACCTTGTTTTATCGAATCGGGTGTTATCTTCTAAACCCGTTCTAACATGCCCACCAAGCTCGAGTGTCCATTCATTAACCTGCAACTGATATCGGGCAATTCCAGCGGCTGTCCAGGTTGCATAAGGCATGACCGCTTTTAACTCTGAAATCAAAAATTCTAAAACAGAACGTCTAGCTGGCATCGCATTTGGAATACCCATAACAAATTGAACATGTGCAGGTTCTTTGAGTAGGCCTCGTTCAATCAGATTTGCTGCGTTATACAGCATAGCCAAATCAAAAACTTCAATTTCTGGTTTAATTTCATATTTCAACATTTCACTGGCTAGGCCATCAACAAAGTCGGGAGGATTTTCGTAGATACCATTTGGAAAATTTACAGATCCTGTTGCAAGTGAGGCCATATCAGGGCGCAGATAGAGCATTCCGCCTCGCGCAGCCTGGTCACGACCACGACCACCCGTAGAAAATTGCACAATCATGCCAGGACAATGCTTTTCTATTCCTTCTTGTACAAGCCCATAAAGTGCTGGGTCTGAACTAGGCGTTTCATCAGCATTGCGAACATGAATATGTGCCAAAGAAGCGCCCGCCTCGAATGCTTTTTGAGTCTCTTCAATTTGTTCAGATGTTGTAACAGGTAGCCCTGGACAATCTTTTTTACGGGGAATAGCACCCGTCATAGCGACTGTAATAATTAAAAGTTTAGACATAAAGCCTCCTTTAACTTTGGGTAAGTTAATTTCATTCTTCAGACAGAATACTTTGAATATCGATTGCAGCTTTTTTTAATGGTTCAATATAAAACTCAATAGAATGCTCTTGCATGCGTGGTGCGGGGCCATGAGCAGTAATGGTGGCAAAGGTTTTGTTTTTAGCGTTTGTAACGGGCACAGCTATTCCAGTAAAGCCATCAAGAAAGGCTGAATCGTCAAGTGCATAACCATTCTTACGAATCACATCCAACTCTAGAAATAAACGTGAATAGTCTGTAATCGTTTTGCTCGTATGACTTTCAAAAGGTTCATTTCCTAATGATCTTCTCACTTGTAAGTCAGTCATTCCAGAGAGAAACAATTTTCCGCTAGCCGTGCAATGTAGTGGAACCCGCATACCAACATCTACGTGCAAACGAATGGGCGCACTTGTTTCAATACGATCTAAATACAAAACCTTATTGCCATCCAAAATATTGAAATTGCAGGTCTCTCCAATTTCCTCCACAAGACGTTTCATCACCGTTACACGTTGAGAACGAATGGAATCAACAGAAAGAATATTTATTCCAATGAGTCTCATTTTTGCGCTGGGTTGATAGCGACGACCATTCGGATCGCGCTCAATAAAACCTTGAGAAATCAAAATATTTAAAAGTCTAAATGTAGTGGGCTTTGGTAAGCCATTACTTGTTGATATGGCCTCAAGAGTGAGTGGAAATTCAGATTGTGCGATTGTATTGAGAATGAGAAGCACCTTCTTAGCCATGCTTGACTTGGCTGAGTCATCGAATGTTTCCGAAGGACTAAATATGCGGGCGTTTTTTTTTGGCATTTAAAAAATCTTAAATTTTTTTACGTTTTTAAGTGTTTACCCTTAAAGCATTTCATCAGATAGTACTTTATATTTCATCTTATAGAAAATATAAATTATAAATAGACAAGTGTGCAAGCAATAAAGAGATCTCATCTAAAAATGAATGCAACACAAAAGGTAAAAGCAGTGACAAAAAGTGCTGCCCCCCCGGCGAAAAAAAATTTTATTGAAAAAAATGTATCGGCAATAAAAGTGCCCCCTGAATTCACTATGAAGCAGGTAAAAGAAATTGTTGCCTTAATTAATGACGCAGGTGTGTTTACTACCTTTCGTTACAAGACAGACGAATTTGAAATTGAAATTTCAGTCGGTACTCCAGCTACGTCCCCCAGCCCGAGCGTTTATGTTGCGCCTCAAGCTACGATCTCCATACCGACATCTGTTCCAGCCATTTCATCATCAGAACCTACCCTTACCCTTTCATCTTCACAGCGTTTGATTAAGTCGCCCATGATAGGAACTTTCTTTCGTAAACCCAGCCCGACGTCTAAACCATTTGTTGAGGTGGGTGATGCAGTCAACTTAGATACCTCTGTTTGCATTGTAGAAGTGATGAAATTATTAAATACAATTCCAGCAGAATGCAACGGCAAAATAGCTCAAATACTTGTTGAAGACGGTGCTTCAGTTGTGGCGGGTCAAGCTTTAATGGTTGTTGAGGTTTCATAATGGCGACAAAAAAACCATTTGAGCTCATCGATGTCACTTTGCGTGATGCGCATCAGTGCCTGTGGTCTACACGCATGACAACCGCTCAGATGTATCCCGCTTTAGCAGATATTGATAACGCTGGATATAGTTATAACAACATTATGGGTGGGGCCGTATTTGATGTCATGGTTCGTTTTCTAAGAGAAGATCCTTGGCGACGCATGGCGTTTTTGAGTAAACAACTCAGCACCCCGACTGACGCATTAACACGGGGACAAAGTATTTATACATTCGAATTGTTTGCTGATGATGTGGTTGATCTCAATATTGAACTATTGGCAAATTCAGGTGTAAAAGTTTTAACGGTCTACGACGCTTTAAACGACAATCGAAATATTGAATCATCATTTAAAGCTGGAAAAAAATACGGCATGCTTGTTAATGCGATGCTGACCTATGCTTTAAGCCCAGTTCATGACGACAATTACTTTATTGCCAGAACGCATGAACTCGTAAAGATGGGCGTAAACTTTATATCAGTTAAAGACCCAACCGGTCTACTAACACCTGAACGATCCGCCACACTATTTCCTGCAATTGTTGCTGCCGCTGCAGGCATTCCTATTAAATTACATTCGCATTGCCAATCAGGTTTAGCCCCTCTTGTATATGAGGAAGCAATTAAAGCCGGGTTTAGTTATGGCTACGTGGCAACAGATTGCCTAGCTAATGGGGCGTCTTTACCTTCTGTTCTTGACGTTTATGCCAGCGCGGAACGACTTGGTAGGGCTCCCAAAATGAATACCGTTGCCTTGCAAAAGGTTGACGAATATTTTGATTGGATTTGTACACGTGATAACTTTTCGCGTGGAAAAATAGCGCAATACGATCCCGCACTCTACGAACACCAAATTCCCGGTGGCATGATTTCGAACTTACGCGCTCAACTCGCAACAATGGGCATATCACACAGAGAAGCTGAAATCTTAGCCGAAACAGCAAGGGTAAGAGAAGATTTGGGTTACCCAATCTTAGTCAGCCCTTTTGCCCAGTACATCGTAACTCAAGCCGTTCTTAATGTCATGCAAGGCGAACGATACAAAACAATTCCAGATGAAGTAAAGCTTTATCTCAAAGGACATTATGGAAAGTTAGCTGGCACACCAAGCGCTTTGGTGATGTCTAGGGCAAATGTTGATTACGATGCCTCACGTAGACCGGGTGAGCTCATAAAACCAGCATTGCCGAGTCTTAGAAAAAAATGGGGTCGTTCAGTTAGCAAAGAACAATTGAGTTTGCACGCCTTCTACCCAGAAAATTTAGCGTTAGGTTTGAAAGATGGTGCTGCACAAGCACTTAAGCAAGGATCTGAATTACAACCGTTTACCGAGTTAGTAAAGTATTTAGTTATGAAAAAAGAATATAAAAAAATTAGGACGAAGTTAGGTGGTATTGAGTTAAGTTTTACGAGTTAGTAATTAGATGTTTATCAAAACGATGTAAATAAATATTTCAATTATTAAGGAGACTGTAATGAAAAAAACAAGTACATCACGTCGCATATCATCATTGCTGGCAGTTGCTCTACTCTCTAGTGTTTCGATGCTTTCAATGGCTCAAAATGCTCCCAAGTTTAACGATTATGGCTGGCCCGAAGGAGCTACTGAACAAGTATCTGCCAAATCTGTCGCATGGCTTAAAGAAAAAGGCTGGTGGCCTCTACAGATCGCATTTCAACCCCCATGGTCTGGCCAAAATACAGTTAATTTGGTTATGGATAAAAAGGGGTTCCTTTCAAAACGCGGTATTGAGTCTAAATTACAAGCCTTTGCGTCGGGCCCTGCAATTAATGAGGTGATTATTTCTGGTCGCTTTCAGTTTGGTAATGGTGGTAACTTTCCATTCACATCGCTGATCGACAAAAACGTACCCGTTAAGACTATTGCTGTGATCAATACGAATTTAACGCATGCTGTATTGGTTCCAATAGATTCTAAAATCAACTCTTTCAAAGATTTTAAGGGTTCTAACCCGCCGGCAACGATCGGAATCGTGACAGGCTCTTCTGCAGAGTTTTACATTCAGGCAGCAGCGAAGGCGAATGGCATTGAAATTGGCAAAGATATTATTTTAAAAAATATGCCGCCAGGCGAACAAATGGCTATGCCTAAAGGAATTGATGCTGTCGTCCCTTGGGATCCGACCCCAACCATAATGGTTAAAGAGCGTAAAAACGCTAAGATCATTAGCGATAGTTTTCCGTACAACATTTATGCCGGCACTTTCTATGTCAGACAAGAGGTGATTGATAATGCACCCGATGTTGTTCAAGCATTTACTGACGCCATAGCTGAAGCAACCCTTTGGATCAGAAAAAATCCGAAAGAAGCTGTAGATGTGATGAAAGAAGATCCTAATTTGAAAAACTTTTCAAATGAGATTTTGTATGAGCAGATTTTGGCATACAACTTACTCTACAAGCCGACCTACATTTACCCTAGTGCTAATTTTTGGGGTAGTGCAAATGAGCCCATTTACAGCTGGCTATATGACAACAAGCGTATTCAAAAAAAGCTGACCGCTCAAGACTTTGCTAATGCTGTAGACACTCGCTTTATGGACAAAACTTTTGAGAAGTTAGGTTGGGCTACCATTACTAAACCACCCTTTTTACCAGCCAACTGGTCTGCTCCAATGGATGTCACGCCATACCCAAGCTACATGAATTCGTTAAACACCACAACGCCTCAAGTATTTCCAGAAAAGGGTGATCTCACAAAAGATTGGTCTTTTGATGGTAAAAATTACACAAAATAAAGACTATGCAAATCTTAAATTATTTAAAGCAATCTCGTCGCTTAGTTTTATTAATTGTATTGCTTTTAATCTGGGAATTTTCCAGTCGCTTTATTCTTGATAAAACCGAATCTATTCTACTGCCTCCCCCATCGGGGGTCGCAGTAGGTGGTTTCGAATTAATGCAATCTGGTGAAATCTGGAAGCATATTCTTGATAGCTTATCGAGAGAGTTTTTTGCATTTTGTTATGCATCCATCGCAATTCCAATAGGAATTGTGATGGGTTGTTTTAAGTCAGTAAATGAACAAGTCGACCCCCTCATTGAAATTTTACGGCCTATTCCTCCGATTGCCTGGATTCCGTTAAGCATTTTGTGGTTTGGTGTGGGTAATACACAAAATCACTTTATTATTTTCTTGGGTATTTTTTTCCCGATTTTATTAAATACGATTGATGCGGTAAAAAATGTTGAACCCAACTTGATTCGTGCTGCTCGCTGCTTAGGTGCTGGGTCATGGGGAGTAATAACCAGAGTTATTTTACGCGCTGCTTTGCCTCAGATTGTTACCGGAATTCGAATTGGTTTAGGTGTAGGCTGGATGGCTTTAGTTGCTGCTGAACTTGTGGGTGCTAATTCTGGCCTTGGCTTTTTGATTAATGATGCAAGAACAGTTCTGCGTACAGACTATATTTTAGTTGGCATGTTAGCCATCGGCGTAATTGGTCTAAGTTTAGACAGGGCAATCAGATTCACAGCACAAAAGCTGATGCCTTGGTCTAGAGCATTAAACGCATAACTTTATACGCATCACTTGCCATCAATCTATTTTGTTACTAGAAGCTGAAAAAAATGCACGCTCTTAAAGTTGAACACTTACGAAAGTTGTATCCTTCCATGCAAGCAAAAGGCCAAGAAGTGCTTGCTATAGAAAATGTTTCTTTAGAAGTAAACAAAAACGAGTTTTGCTCTATTTTAGGTCATAGCGGCTGTGGTAAAACCACGCTACTAAACCTCATCGCTGGGTTTGAAGTACCTACTTCCGGTCGAATAGAATGTGCAGGTAAAGAGGTAAATGGTCCTGGTGCTGACCGATCTATGGTGTTCCAAGACTATGCTTTATTTCCTTGGCTGACGGTGTATGACAATATTGCTTTCGGCTTGAAAGTGAAAGGCACGACCTCTAAAGAAATGAATGAAATCGTGAATCGTTTTGCTGCACTCGTTGGCTTGAGTCAGTTTATCCATCACTATCCTCATCAACTCTCAGGAGGCATGCGTCAACGTGTTTCAATCGCTAGGGCTCTTGTGGTTGACCCAACCGTTCTTTTGATGGATGAGCCTTTCGCCGCTTTAGATGCTCAAAATCGTGCGCTGATGCAAGCTGAAATGATCCGTATTCTAAATGAAGAAAGTAAAACAGTTGTATTAGTAACACATAGCATTGAAGAAGCCATCAATCTTTCTGATGTTATTGTGGTTATGACTCGGCGCCCTGGCAAAGTAAAAAAAATTATTCGAGTGCCTGAACCCCGCAAAATGGTTGAGGATACACCCCCATATTTAGCTATTCGCCGCCAAATTCGCGACCTAATCGCTGGTGAACATGATGATAGCGAGGGGCGCTAATTTTTGAAAACTTAAACTATGTATTCTTACTTATCTTTGCTGCCGTCTTTGGTGGCTGGATAAGGCGGCTAAGTGGGTTTGGAGGGGCGCTGATTATGTCGCCCCTTTTAATGTGGATTTTCCCCATCACATTTCTTGTTCCCATCGTTATGAGTGCTGAAGTTTTTGGCGGCATTTTGTTGTCGCGCCAATGGAAGGTTCAGTCTGAGGACAAATCTCGACTTCGCAGTATGTTATTTTTTGCAGCGCTCTTATTGCCGCTAGGCCTTTGGGTTGGAAGCTTTGCGCCGATATGGTTGATAAAAGGCATAACGAGCTTATTAGTGCTCTTATTCGCGGCATACTTACTCATCAAA
>JBDNHM010000267.1:0-20745 GCA_041688825.1 Burkholderiaceae bacterium
AGTAAATCTTGGACAGATCGCGTCAAAGATTTCTTCTCTTAAGGTCTCTTTAGATTATTTAAAGTCACCGGCCACGGCACGGGTGAAACCTTCTGGCTTCAAATATTGTTTAACGGCTTGATTGATTGCAGCAGGGGTGAGCGCAGCAATGTGCGCATCAAACTGCTTAGACCATTCAAAGGTACGATTCTCATGCAACAGACTGGTCCAGGCACCGACCAATGCACCGTCTTGCGCACGGCCTAAAGCGCGCAGATTCAAGTATGCCTCTTGGGCCGACTTAACTTCTGCTTCGGTAAAACCATCTTTAATAACGCGGGCTAATTCTTCATTCAAAGCGTTTTCTAGACGGCCTCTATTTTCAGGGGCAAAAATGGCGTAGATCGTCCATGAGCCGCTGGGTTCAAAAGCTGAGATCGTCAGGTTGCTACGCACGTTATAAGACAAGCCGTCTTGTTCACGAATACGATGCCACAAGCGTGAGGTTTCTGAACGCCCCAACATAAAGTTCGCTAAGACCAATGCGGGGTATTCTGCATTATTGTCTTGAAGTTTTAAAGGCAATGTCGCGATTAAAAATGCATTGGCTTTGTCTGGCGTTTTAATATTGATGGTGGTGGGTGCAATGGCACGGTAAGGGTCATCAATACGCTTGTATTGGGGCGCACGCTGCCAACCCTTTAAACTGTCAGTAATGGTTTTTTCAGCTGAAACGGGGTCAAATTCGCCCACCATCACAACAGACATTTGGCCTGCACCATAAAACTTTTTATGAAACGCAACCAAGTCTTCACGTTTTAAGGTGTTTAGGGCTGCAATAGATTCTTCAAAAGAGGGTACGTACCGCACATCGTCTTTGGGCCAAGGGTTGTCGTAGCGTGACAACTCGTGCGAGGCTAATGCAGTGGGCTCAGTCATTGATGCCTTGATGTCTGTCACACTTTGTGCCACAAACTCGGTCACCTGATCTTGGGGAAAGTTAGCACCCCGAATAACTTCAAACCCTAAGGCCATCAAGGCATTGATGTTGGCTTTAGTGGCGCTCATGCCAATGCGCACGCTTGTTCCGCCACCTGATATAGACAAGTCACCTGCCAACTCGTCAAGGCGGTCTTGAATGTGTTGTCGAGTTAACGTGTCGGTGCCCATTTTAATCAAAGAAGCTGTGGCTGATGAGGTGAGCGATTTACCTTTTAACGTCTGCACGTCACCAAATCGAATCACTATTTCTGCACTAACACGTTCACCGCGGGTATCTTTAGGCAACAACGCTAAGCTGACTGAGCCATTCGGCAAATTCAATATTTTACGTTCGGTACGGGCATCAATGTTGCTAGGTGAAGGGTCAAAGCTGGCGACTGTTGTGGCTTGTTGATCACCATGAAAATCTTTTAGCATGGCTTTTAAGTCGGGTTGTGAAACCAAAGGTGCGCGTACAGGTTTGTCAGTTGGAATGTACATACCCTCAGTACGATTTGAAGGCAAGAAATAGGCTTGCGCCACACGTTGCACGTCAGCCAGTGTGGTGGCTTCTATCTGTGCTCGTGATTTAAAAAACATGCGCCAATCACCCATTGCAATGGTTTCAGACAAAATAGTGCCCACACGTTGTGGGTCGGCGTAGGCACGGTCCCACGATTTAAGCCACTGACTACGGGCACGTTTGAGTTCTTCTTCGGTAAACGGTGAGCTGGCGACTGATTGAATGGCTTCATTCATGGCGATCATGGCTTTTTCTTGATCGGTTTTGAGTTCAAGCTCAGCGCCAAACATCACGGTACCTGGGTCGAATTGGTCCATCGAAAAACCAAATACATTGGTTGCTAAACCTTTTGGCACCATGGCTTTATAAAGCCGGCCTGAGGGTGTGTCAGACAGCATCATGGTGGCTAAATCAATAGCGGCATAATCAGGGTGTGCGCCGGGGGGTATGTGGTACATGCCGGCTACTATTGGTGTACCACCCGTTCGGCGTAACGTTACACGACGCTCACCGTCTTGAACGGGTTCAACGGTATATTCTTTAGGTAACACACGGGTGGGTTTAGGAATGGGCCCAAAAACAGTCGCAATATGTTGCAGTGCGCTTTCAGGGTTGAACTTTCCAGCCACGGTTAAAATTGAATTATCTGGCTGGTAGTAAAGTCTATAAAACGCTTGCAGCTGCGCAATATCAACGCCTTCAACATCAGAGCGTGCACCGATTGGTGTTTTGCCATAGTTATGCCATTGGTAAGCGGCGCCCAGCATTTTTTGCCACAAAATTCTGAAAGGGTTGTTTTCACCGCTTTCCATTTCGTTACGCACAACCGTCATTTCAGTGTCAAGGTCTTCACGGGCAATCAGTGAGTTCACCATGGCGTCGGCTTGCCAGTCTAAATACCAATTTAGGGTTTCAGGGTTCGCTGCAAATGAGGCGTAATAATTCGTGCGGTCGGTTGAAGTTGAGCCATTGGCTTGCAAACCTCGACGCGAAAATTCAGCCAAGGCATTGCGAATGGTGGGTGTACCTTTGAACAACATATGCTCAAGCAAATGCGCCATACCGGTTTGCCCGTAATTTTCGTGGCGCGAACCTACCAAATAAGTCATATTGACGGTGGTAGTGGGTTTTGAGTCGTCGGGGGCCAACAAAATACGCAACCCGTTTGATTCAAGCTGGTATTCAGTAATACCTTGCACCTCGGTGATTTCTTTCACCCCTTTAGGTAGGGTGATGGCAGCAGCAGGCAAGCTGAATGCAGCAAAAACTAGGGCCAGAAAAATAGTGAAAAAATGCTGATGGGTTGAATATTTCATTGTTTGCATAACGGCATAAAACCTATTGAATACAAATGATTAATTTATAGTTTACGACTTAAAGGACTCTGATCTGGCCATTTGGTTCAAATCTTAATTTGATAACGACCGCATGGCACCTTCTAGACCTACCATGGTGACGGGGTACATGCGGTCTTGCACAATTTTTCCAATAATGGCGGTAGATTGTCGGTAAGCCCAAGAGGCTTTGGGTTCGGGGTTTAACCAGACTGATTTAGGCCACGTGTGCACAATGCGTTGCAACCATTCGGCGCCTGTTTCTCGATTGTTGTGCTCAACCGAGCCGCCTGGCTGCAAAATTTCATAAGGGCTCATGGTGGCGTCGCCCACAATGATGACGCGCCAATCGGCATTAAATTTACGCAGTACTTCCCACGTTTCAAAACGTTCAGCGTGACGCCTACGATTGCTACGCCAAAGGTTTTCGTAAGGGCAATTATGAAAATAAAATACCTCAAGATGACGAAACTCGCTTCTAGCCGCTGTGAAAAGTGATTCAACGCGGGCAATGTGATCGTCCATACTGCCCCCAACATCAAGCAGCATTAAAACTTTAACGGTATTGTGTCGCTCGGGCACCATTTTTAAATCTAAATACCCTGCGTTGGCGGCTGTGCTGCGAATGGTGTCGGGTAAATCAAGTTCAAGGTTTGCACCTTGGCGCGCAAAACGGCGCAATCGTCGCAGCGCCATTTTGAAATTACGTGAACCCAGCTCAACTTGGTCGTCATAATCTTTGTAATGGCGTTGGTCCCACACTTTGACTGCAGTACGGTTACCTGCTGAGTCGCCACCAACTCGAATACCTTCTGGGTGGAAGCCACCATGACCAAATGGGGAACTGCCCCCTGTTCCAATCCACTTTGAGCCGCCAGCATGACGTTCTTTTTGTTCTTCAAGCCGTTCACGAAACATATTCATTAGCTTGTCCCAACCGTGCTTTTCTAAGGCTTCTTTTTGTTCAGCACTCAACAATTTTTCAAAGGTTTTTAACAACCAATCGGGGGGAATGGTTTTTTCTGCAAGCTCAGCATGTAGGCGACCAAAGTACAAGGCAAATGCCTGATCATATCGATCAAATAGTGATTCGTCTTTCACCAACACCAAGCGAGACAAATGATAAAAATCATCTAGCGTGGGCGCCATCAGCGGCTTTGACAGCGCCTCGAGTAGCGTCAAATATTCTTTGACGCTGACGGGCAGTTTTTGACTGCGAAGGTGATAAAAAAAATCAAGCAGCATAATGTGATGTTAAGGCAATGCAGTTATGAGGTTCGCCGAGTTGAACTTCGCATAACAGATGCTAATCGTTCAAGCAGTTGGGCGTCTTGTTCGTTTTTAAGCAGTGCGCCGGCCAAAATGGGAACCGCAGTTGCACTGTGTGCGTCAATTTGAGCAGCGCTAATATTTTGTGCAAGTAACAGTCTTAACCAATCTAAAAATTCAGAGGTTGAAGGCTTCTTTTTTAGGCCTGGTGCCTCGCGTAACGCGAAAAAAACATTCAGAGCAGCGCTTAAAACATCAGCCGTTACGTTGGTAAAATGCACGTCAACAATCGACTTTAACGTTTCGCGGTCTGGAAAACGAATAAAGTGAAAGAAGCAACGACGCAAAAACGCATCAGGTAGCTCTTTTTCGTTGTTTGACGTAATGATGATCAAAGGCCGATGCTTGGCCGTGACGGTTTGACGGGTTTCATAAACATGAAACGCCATTTGATCAAGTTCACGCAGTAAGTCGTTGGGGAATTCAATATCTGCTTTGTCAATTTCATCAATTAAGACCACCACAGGCTCGTCTGATTCAAAAGCCTGCCATAGAACGCCTGGCACAATGTAATGATTGATGTCGGCAACCTTGGGGTCACCTAATTGAGAGTCTCTTAAACGCGACACGGCGTCGTACTCGTACAAGCCTTGTTGCGCCTTGGTGCTCGACTTAATGTGCCACTGAATGAGTTTACGGCCCAGCGCTGCGGCGACTTCTTCGGCTAGCATGGTCTTGCCTGTGCCGGGCTCGCCCTTTATTAAAAGGGGGCGTTCAAGTACCAAAGCCGCGTTTACCGCCAATTTAAGATCTTCTGTGGCGATATAGCGCGCGGTACCATTAAAAGTAGGGGAAAAATTGGGGGCAGGGTTGTTCATATGAAAGCTTTCTCGGTGCTATGCGTCAGATTTAATCAATTATCGTACAATCTAATCGTTAACTGTCTTGAGTTGTATTTTGCGGGCAATAACGACTAAATCATTAAATATTTTAAGAGCTTACTCATGATTTTTCTAAATTTATTGTCTCGCTTCATTCGTAAAGCCTGTTTAGGCTCACTGATCGCGTTTTCTGCGACATCTTTTGCTGCAGACGCCCCGGTTGTTGGTGACCCGGTTGCTGCGCAAGCCAAGGTTGCCATGTGTATTGGTTGCCATGGTATCAAAGGCTATCGGTCTAGTTTTCCAGAGGTGTACTCGGTTCCTATGATTGCGGGTCAGTCACAAGAATATATTGTTGTGGCACTTCAAGCCTATGCCTCGGGCGAGCGCACGCACCCCACCATGCTCGCCATAGCAAAAAGTCTATCACCACAAGATATGGCTGATTTAGCGGCCTACTACGCTAACCTTAAGTGAACAATAAGATGATTAAACAATTTGTTATGACAACGAGCGTAGCCTTGGGCATGTTTTTTGGCACCGCCTCAATGGCTGCAGATATAGCCGCCGGCAAAGCCGCTTATGAGCGTTTGAACTGTGCATCGTGCCATGGCGCTGATGCAGCGAAGGCTATATCACCCGCCTACCCTATTTTAGCGGGCCAGCATGCTGACTATTTAAAACATGCTTTAACCGCTTACAGGCGTGGTGCTCAAGGCGCACCAGCCACAGCCAATGTGCGTAAAAACGCCATTATGGGTGCTTTCGCTTCGCAAATGACCAGTCAAGACATTGTCAACGTTACAGCGTGGTTGTCTGAACTACCCGGGCCGTTGTCAGTTAAAAAGTAGTCGCTCGCCGTTGAATCAGCGCAAGGTAGCTTTCATTATTAAGCGGCTTGCCAAGACGTTGAGCTTCCCAAACGACTTCACCAAGGCATTCCATGAGTTCATGGAATGCCTTGTGTTCATCTGCACGGCTTGACAAACTTTCAAAAGCGGCCCGAATGCCGGGTGGTTGATCAATCGAAATTTGTTCAGCGAGCGCTAAATGCATAGACAGATGCAGAAATGGGTTGGTACGGCCTTGCTCGACTGAATAATCAGCTTCAAGCGCGTCGACATGGCTTAGTTCGGCATGGTATTCAGGGTGCAACAAAATGATGTCGCAGGCCATCGCTTCAAGGGGTGTTAAAACACCTTGCTCGCGGTGTTTACGCCACGAATCAATAAAAAAACGACGAACTTGGTCTCGAGTTGGGTCAAACACGGTTCAGTGCTCTTAAATTTTTTGTATTCACAAATCATACCTAAAACCATTGCTTTTAAGATTAATACCCTGCTTTTAAGGGCAATTCAAGCCGAGTCGGGTTCATAATTTACATTTTAACCACCATGAAATTCTAGGTTCTGAGCCTGAGTGATAAAATATAACTAATATTTAAAACCGGAGACACCATGTCATACCAGCATATCAAGTTGCCTGCAGGCGGCCAAAAAATTACAGTTAATGCAGATTTCTCAATTAACGTGCCGGATGAACCGATCATTCCTTTCATTGAAGGCGACGGTACGGGGGCAGATATAACACCTGTGATGATGAAAGTTGTTGATGCAGCCGTTGCTAAAGCTTATGCAGGCAAGCGCAAAATTCACTGGATGGAAATCTATGCAGGTGAAAAATCAACCCGTATTTACGGCCCTGATGTCTGGTTGCCTGAAGAAACGCTAAATGCGGTTAAAGACTATGTGGTGTCTATTAAAGGCCCGCTGACAACCCCTGTGGGCGGTGGCATTCGTTCATTAAACGTGGCCTTGCGTCAACAATTAGATTTATACGTTTGCTTACGCCCTGTGCGCTACTTTAAAGGTGTGCCATCACCATTACGCGAGCCTGAAAAAACCAATATGGTTATTTTCCGTGAAAACTCTGAAGACATATACGCCGGCATTGAGTTTGCTGCAGAATCAGAGCAGGCCAAAATGTTGATCGAGTTTTTACAAACAAAATTAGGTGTCACAAAAATTCGCTTCCCTAACACGTCAGGTATTGGTGTTAAGCCTGTATCACGCGAAGGTACAGAGCGCTTGGTTCGTAAAGCTATGCAGTATGTTATTGATAATGACCGCAGCTCTTTAACCATTGTTCACAAGGGTAACATCATGAAGTTCACCGAAGGTGGGTTTCGTGATTGGGCTTACGCTTTGGCGCAAAAAGAGTTTGGTGCTGAGTTAATTGATGGTGGCCCATGGTGCAAGTTCAAAAACCCAAAAACGGGTCGCGAAATCATTGTTAAAGATTCAATTGCTGATGCATTCTTGCAACAAATTTTATTGCGCCCAGCCGAATACGACGTCATTGCAACATTGAATTTGAATGGTGACTATGTATCAGATGCCTTGGCAGCTCAAGTGGGTGGTATTGGTATTGCCCCAGGCGCCAACCTTTCAGACACCATTGCCATGTTTGAAGCAACCCACGGTACAGCACCTAAGTACGCAGGTAAAGATTACGTGAACCCAGGTTCAGAAATCTTGTCTGCCGAAATGATGTTGCGCCACATGGGTTGGTTCGAAGCGGCTGATTGCATTATTAATAGCATGCAAAAATCAATACTCTCGAAAAAAGTCACGTATGATTTTGCGCGTCTGCTTGATGGTGCCACGCAAGTGTCATGCTCTGGTTTTGGCGACGTGATGATTGAAAACATGTAATAAGTGGTTTAGATTGGTGGTTTAAGCACCGTTAGTGTTGACGACACCTTTTTAGCATCATCGTTTTTGCAAATAGTGCTGATGATACCGTCGACTAGGTAAAAGAAAGCCCCTGAGTGAGCGCTCAGGGGCTCTATTCAATTTAGGGTGTTAAATCTATTTAAATAACTGCTACTTTAATAATGGCTTTGAAAAAGACGTATATTTAACGAACCACAACGCCTTTCCAAAATGCCAAGCGATCTTTAATTTCTAAGGCCCCACTTTTAGGGTCTGGGTAGTACCACACTGCATTTTCATTCACTTTGCCATCAATGTTTAATGAATAGTATTTTGCTGTACCCTTCCATGGGCACGATGATTGCATTTGGCTGGCCTTTAAATATTCAGCCTTTACTGAGTCGCGAGGGAAATAATGGTTATTTTCAACCACCACCGTATTATCAGATTCTGCAATCACGGTATCGTTCCACATTGCTTTCATAACAGGTGCACTCCAAAAATTAAATAAATAATTAAATAGCTAATCGATTAGAACGTAAATCATTAGATATGAAATGGTTAACCATTCGTTCAGTGCTGATTTAGTGAAAAATATGCAATCAAAGCAATAACAACAGGAAGCTTTTATGTCAGCAGTGATTAAATTTTTAGAGAACCATGAAATTAAGCATTTAGATCTGGGTTTAGAGGTTAAAGCGGGTCTTTTATCTGAAACGGCAACCATTCCTTCTAAACTTTTTTACGATTTGTTGGGTTCAAAGATTTTTGAGGTCATAACCCATGTGCCTGAATATTATTTAACAAACAAAGAAGCCGAAATACTAAAAACCAATTTAAATGGTATTGCCCAACAAGTTGGCAAACACGCTACCTTAATCGATTTGGGTGCCGGTAATTGTAAAAAAGCTGCTGGCTTATTTGAATCATTTGAGCCTAAAGAGTACGTTGCAGTTGACATCTCAGTTGATTTTTTAAAAGAAATTTTGCCTAATTTACAAGCGCAGTACCCTGCTATAAATATGATGGGTGTAGGCACAGATTTTTCTTTTAAACTTAATTTGCCACACTCAGTCGATAAAAAAAATAGACTGCTTTTTTATCCGGGTTCGAGCCTAGGTAATTTTAATGATGAACAAGCCGCGTTGTTACTTAATCAAATTCACAATGAAGCATTGGGTGGTGGGCTTCTTTTGGGCTTAGACCTCTGGAAAGATGAGCACGTATTAAAGTTAGCGTATGACGACCCTTTAAAGATTACAGCAGCATTTAATTTGAACGTTTTACGAAATGTGAACGCACTCATTGGTTCAGATTTTTTTATCGATGATTTCTGCCATCACATTGAAATTAACCGATCATTACAGCGCGTTGAAATGCACTTGAAGGCAAAAAAAGATGTGACCGTTTCATGGCCTGATCAAAAGCGTGCGTTTAAAAAGGGCGAGAGCATTCATACTGAAAACTCGCACAAATATACGATTGATAAAATTAAACACCTGCTGACAAATGCGGGTTTTAAATATTTAAAATTTTGGACTGATCCTAACCAATATTATGCCGTGATTTATGCCCACTCAAACAACAGACCTGATTAATCACTTTTTGCGCGTTAGAGCCACAACAGAAAGCTTAATAGCCACACTTAGCCCTGAAGACTGTCAAGCGCAGTCAATGCTTGATGCAAGCCCAGCTAAGTGGCATCTTGCGCATGTCAATTGGTTTTTTGAAACCTTTGTTTTGCAACATTTTGAAAAAGACTTTAAGCCCTGGAACACGGCTTACCAAATGCTTTTTAACAGTTATTACAATGCGTTAGGTGACAAACACCCCCGGCCAGACCGTGGGTTATTAAGCAGGCCAACTTTAGAAGAAGTCTTGGCATGGCGCCGTGCAGTCAATGAGCGCATACAGGTTTTATTTACAGCTCAACCATCGACTGACTTGAGCTGGATATTTCGACTCGGTATTGAGCATGAACAGCAGCATCAAGAGTTGTTGTTAACAGATATTAAGCATTTATTTTCATGTAATGCGCTATACCCCGTTTATAAGAAAAGTGTGACACAGTGTTTTGATAATGATTCAACATTAACAAAAATGGCATGGTTGCCCGGTAAGGCGGGCGTTCAAGAAATGGGTGTAAGCCCAGCAAAGACCACATTTTATTTTGATAATGAAGCACCTCGGCATTCAGTTTTTTTGAACCCTTATGAAATGGGCCATCGTTTAATTACAAATGCCGAGTGGCAAGCCTTTATAGCTGATGGGGGCTATGACCATTACCAATGGTGGCTTGATGCCGGTTGGTTTTGGCTTAAAAAAGAGGGTATTAAATCACCGCTTTACTGGCATACTCAACATAATAAGCCACATGCTTTTACCCTGCATGGCAATCAAGCATTAGACCTTATGGCACCCGTCTGTCATATTAATTACTTTGAAGCTGATGCTTTCGCTCGATGGAAAAATGCGACCGATTCAAATTTTAAAGGCGCAAGATTACCAACCGAAGCAGAGTGGGAATGTTTTGTTGATCGTGAAGTGTGCACCATACCTTCACACAGCAACTTGTTGGAATCTGCTGAGCTGACCCCAACTCGCACATTGATTACAAATCAGCCCGCTCAATTTTTTGGTGATGTCTGGGAATGGACATCAAGCCCTTACATGTCTTACCCGGGTTATCAACCTTGGGGTGGTATTGCGGGTGAATACAACGGTAAGTTTATGATTAACCAGATGGTGTTGAAGGGCGGTTCATGTTTCACGCCCCAGTCACATGTGCGATCGACATATCGCAATTTCTTTCCCACTTCAGCGCGATGGCAAATGACAGGTTTACGTCTTGCTAGAGACGTCAGTTAGGTACGATCATAAATACCACTGCAACAAAGAAAGCCAGAAAATACAGCTAGGTTATTTGCCCAAAGGTGCATACTCATTAGCCAGACGAAATAGGCCAGTAAATATGGAATTTGATTTTGATACCCCAATTGATCGTCATCACACAGACTCAATTAAATGGCAAAAATACCCGCAAAATACAATACCGCTTTGGGTAGCCGATATGGATTTTAAAGTTGCCCCATGCATTCAAGAGGCTCTTAATAAAAGAATTAATCTAGGCACTTTCGGTTACACCCAAGCACCACAAGATTTTCAAGAACAGATTGCTCAATACCTATTTGATCAGTACCAATGGCAGGTAGACCCCAGCTGGGTCATTATTTTACCGAATGTGATTTCAGGGCTACATACAGCTACGCGTCAATTAACCCGCCCTGATCAATCATGCCTTGTGCCTAGGCCTGTTTACCAACATTTACGTCTGGCTGTGACGCAAGCGCAACGCGAGTTAGTCGAAATGCCGATGGTTCTAGACAATAACCGTTTGGTATTCCCATGGTTAGCGCTCAATCAACACGTTAAAAATAATACCAAACTCTTGCATTTATGTAACCCGCAAAACCCGGGTGGCACCGTATTTACTTTACAAGAACTTACGACTTTAGCTGAGTTTGCAATTGAAAATAACATGTTTATTTGTTCAGATGAAATTCATGCCGGTTTAGTATTAGATAAAACGGCTAAGCACATTCCAATTGCAAGTTTAAATGCTGACATTTCTCAAAGAACGGTCACGTTAATGTCGCTTAACAAAACATTTAATTTCCCTGGAATGGGGTTGGCTTGGGCCGTTGCCCAAAACCCAGAAATTAGAAAAGCCATGCAAACTGATCTTCACGCCACCATTGCAGAGCCCTCATTACTGGGCTACATTTGCACCCGCGCAGCATTGCAACAGGGTGAGCCTTGGCGTTTAGCTTTGCTTGATTACTTACGTAAAAATTTAAATACTATTAATGCGTTTGTTCAAAAGAATAATCAAATAAGTCAAACGCATACCCAAGCCACTTATCTTTCATGGCTTGATTTCAGCAAAGTTCATTCTAATGATTTAGAAGGGTTGCTACTTAAAAATGGGCTTGCTCTATCGCCGGGAAGCCAATTTGGTCGATCAGATTTCATGAGGTTGAACTTTGGTACATCAGCGATCAATTTAACTCAAGCTTTAGACAGGCTAACGTACGTTTTGTATGCTTAGCTGCATTTTGCGGCAAAGTTTTGACACAATGATTTATATAGTTAATTGATCACCCTGCTTCTGCCCCAATTCAGATCTGATCGTTTACCCTTGAATTGCCTCAATTTAGGGCATTCCCTGTTGTGCCGTGTGTATTTTTAGTGCAACATAGAAAAATACAGGTGAGGAGACTTGTTAAAGGTGGCTTTAAGACACAATCTAATTGCTGCTTCGCACGACCCTATAATATATAAAACGTGAAACGGCTGGCACATAAAGTGCTGGCCGTTATCACTTTGACGGGCTTATACCGAGCTTATGGCCGATCATCAAAATACGCATAATAAACCCTTGCTTAGCAACTGGAAATTTAGTTGCCGTTGGGTTGTATGTTTAAGTATTATTGCTTTGGTTTGCACCGTTTTGCCCATTATTTTTGCCAAAGAATTGTCAGCTTACATGCTGTTTGGCTGGCCCGCTGCTTTTTTAATTGTCGCTTTTGGTTTGCCTCTTTTATACTTATTAATCATTGCGTTTTATGCCTGGGTGATGGCTATTCGCGAGCGGGTTGAGTAATGCGTGACGGGCAAATGGTTGGTGTGGATGACAGCGATCAGGTCGATAATCGTGATCCATTCCGATTGTCATTGCACCGCGTTTACATTGTTTATGCATTATGTTTTTTGTGTTTAATTGGCGTCCTGGCTGGCTTTGAGGCGCTCGGTATGCCGCGCGAACGCATTGGCTATATATTTTTGTTTGTAACAGTCGTGCTTTACGCCGCCGTAGGAATTGTTTGTCGTACTTCAGACCCGGTTGAATATTATGTTGCGGGTCGTCGTGTTCCCGCCATTTATAACGGTATGGCCACAGCAGCAGACTGGATGTCTGTCGCCTCTTTTATTGGTCTTGCAGGCACCCTGTATTTGAAAGGCTTTGATGGCCTTGCTTTTGTTTTAGGATGGACGGGTGGCTACGTTTTGTTAGCCTTATTTTTAGCCCCTTATTTGCGACGTTTTGGCGGTTACACCATTCCTGAATTTTTAGCAGCGCGCTATGGTGGTGAAATGCCACGCCGTCTAGGCGTGCTGTGTGCCGTGGTGTGTTCTTTTTCTTATCTTGTTGCGCAGATATATGGGGTAGGTTTAATTACTGCACGCTTAACAGGAATTTCGTTTGAGCTCGGGGTATTTATAGCACTGGGTAGTATGTTGGTTTGTTCATTTCTGGGTGGAATGCGCGCGGTCACTTGGACACAAGTTGGCCAGTACATTATTTTACTGATTGCCTATTTAGTGCCTGTTATATGGTTAGCCGCTAAACAAGCCGATCAACCTGTGCCGCATATGGCAGCAAGCGCTTCACTTCAACAATTGACCGACCGAGAAAGTTTATTGGCAGCCGACCCCGCTGAAGCGATTGTCAGACAGTTTTGGATGGCCAAAGCGCAGGCCATGCAGAAACAAATTGACGGCTTGCCCCGTTCTTGGGTTGACGAGCACGAGGCGTTAAGGGCACGTTTAATGTTGTCACGATCTCAGTCGGCTTCTATGTTTGATATTCGTAAAATTGAACGAGATTTGGCTCATTACCCTGAGTCTGTTCGGGCGGCCCATGCCGACTGGGCTCGAGCGCGCGATGCCTTTATTTTGAGGGCAACACCCTTAAAACCGCATGCACAACCCTTTTCATCAAGCGTGCAAGATGAGTTAGGTGCTCTTATACCTACAAATATAGATGTTGATCAAAAGAATAGCCAACTGAACTTTATTGCTTTGATGTTTTGTTTGATGTGCGGTACAGCAGGGTTACCCCACATTTTGGCGCGATCAATGACAACGCCAAGTGTGAGTGATGCAAGGCGATCTGTATTTTGGTCATTACTTTTTATCTTATTACTGTATTTTTTGGCACCCACTTTAGCCATTTTTGTTAAAAACGAAATTTATCAAAATGTTGTGGGTTTGACCTACAACAACGTGCCTGACTGGGTGAATTCTTGGGCGGCACTTGATCGGGCGTTAGTTGACATAACCGACATCAATGCCGATGGTATTGTGCAATTGGGCGAGATACATTTGGGCAACGATATGGTGGTGCTAGCTGGCCCAGAAATTGGGGGCCTGCCTTTTGTGGTGTCTGGTTTGGTTGCAGCCGGGGCTATGGCGGCGGCGTTGTCAACCGCCGATGGCTTGTTGTTGACCTTATCAAATGCATTGTCTTTTGATTTGAAACTTAAATGGCGCACCCCTAGTATTTTGGCGCATCGGCAGGTCATTATTTCAAAAGTATTTTTACTAATCGTAGCCATGTCAGCTGCTTGGGTCGCGACACGTATGCCAGCTGATATTTTATTTATGGTGACAGCTGCTTTTTCATTCGCTGCAGCATCTTTTTTTCCGGCATTGGTGCTGGGTATTTTTTGGGCACGTAACAATCGCTGGGGTGTAAGCGCTGGCATGGTCGCAGGTTTGCTGGTTACCCTGGGTTATATGGGTAAAACCCAACCTTGGTTGCGTGATGCTTTATTTGGGGTGCCGTACAGCGAGCCAATAAGTTTATGGTGGGGCATAGCGCCAAATTCTGCGGGGGTATTTGGTTTGCCTGCGGCACTAGTCGTGATGGTGGTGATCTCTTTACTAACGCCCAAGCCTGATCAAGCGTGCCAAGCTATGGTGCAGAAGCTAAGGGGTTAATTAATTAAGCATTTAACCAAGTAGGCAATCAAGCAATTAAATAATTAAGCAAGCAATCAAGCAATCAAGCAATTAAATAATTGAGCAATGAATAAGTTAGGCAATTAACCCAATCAAGCAAACAAGTATTTCATGTTCCTAACAAAACCAATACCGCTCCTGCGCCGCCTTCAGAGTTGGGTGCTTCAATAAATGCATTGACTGCAGGCATCTGTGCCAACCAATGACGGCTGTGATGTTTAAGCCTGCCATGACCCAAAACTGAACCTAAGCCTTGACCATGTACTACCCTGACGCAACGTATGTTGTGTTGCTGCGCCTGTTGAATAAACATCGATAATCGTGTGCGAGCGGTATCAACCGTCATGCCATGCAAATCAAGGCTGGCCATAACCGGCCAAAAGCCACGTTTTAATTTGCGTAACGTGACGGCTGAAACCCCAGAGGTGGCATACTGCATGACAGGTGTTGAGTCGTCAGGCGACAAATGACCGTCAGAAATATTGAACAAATGGGCGTTAACGTAGGGTTGGTGTTGAGCCGATTCACGCTTGAGCTGCTGTTTCGCGGTGGGTTGTTGCCGAGTATGGGGCCGCGGCACCCTTTGGCTATGCGCAGCCAAAGGAATCACACCCTGTAATGCTTGTGCTAACAATTTTTTGTCGTCAGTTGCCATGCCAGAAGGGGGTGAGTGTTAAACCTAGTTTCAATGCGTTTCAGCGTTTTCTAACCAACGCTGAGCATCTAGGGCTGCCATGCAACCTGTACCTGCGCTGGTAATGGCTTGACGATAAACGTGGTCTTGTACGTCACCTGATGCAAATACGCCAGGTACAGAGGTCATTGTTGCCATGCCTTTTAGGCCGCTTTGCGTAATGATGTAACCGTTTTCCATCTTAAGATGGCCTTCGAATATCTGCGTATTGGGCTGGTGCCCAATCGCAATAAATACGCCTGTAACGGCCATTTCGAGGGGCTGGTGGCCATTGGTGCTGCGAAGGCGAACGCCCGTAACGCCTGATGGGTCGCCAACGACTTCTTCAAGTTCTCGAAAGGTAGCCAAAGTCATTTTGCCTTCTTTGACTCTTTCATGCATTTTGTCGATCATGATGGGTTCAGCGCGAAACTTATCGCGACGGTGCACAACCGTGACATGACGGCAAATGTTTGATAAGTAAAGCGCTTCTTCAACAGCCGTGTTACCCCCGCCCACTACCACTACATCTTGGTCACGATAAAAAAAGCCATCGCAGGTGGCACATCCCGACACACCTCGACCCATGAAGGCTTGTTCAGAGGGTAAGCCTAAGTATTTAGCAGAAGCGCCGGTTGAAATAATCAGCGCGTCGCAGGTGTATTCTGTGCCACCATCACCAATCAGGCTAAAGGGCCGCGACGAAAAATCAACTTTAGCGATATGATCAAAAATGATTTCGGTGTTAAAACGTTCAGCATGAGCTTGAAATCGTGCCATGAGCTCAGGGCCTTGAACACCATCAACGTCGGCTGGCCAATTGTCAACCTCTGTGGTGGTCATGAGTTGACCGCCTTGAGCCATGCCGGTGATTAAAACAGGTTTTAAGTTGGCGCGAGCAGCGTAAACAGCAGCTGAGTAACCGGCAGGGCCAGAACCTAAAATCATGACTTTTGCGTGACGTAAAGTCGACATAGTAGCAATTAACCTCGTATTTGACCCAATAGGGAATACCCAAATTATAATACCCATATGTCTAAAGCCTCTACAGTAGCCCCGCGTTCAACGCGGGCGTCGCGAAATACCCGTAATGGTCCCTCACCGATGCAATTAAAAGTGCTGGGTTTTCTTAAAGAAGCACGCTGGGTCTTGTTTTTTGCCCTAGCGGGCTGGCTCGCGCTAGTCTTATTTAGTTGGCATGCCAATGACCCGAGTTGGTCACACATCACGAATAGCCAACAGTTACAAAATCGTGGCGGTATTTTGGGTGCCTATACAGCCGATATTTTGTTTTATTTGTTCGGGTTTTCGGCCTGGTTGTGGGTGCTGCTATTGGCCCAGCGCGTGTTTGCCGGTTACCGCCGTTTGTCTAAGCACATTCGTGCGCGTGGCGAACCCGAACCGCTTGAACGGGTCAGGTGGGAAGAGGCGATCGGCTTTATTTTATTGTTTGCAGGCACGGTGGGGCTTGAATCGCACCGTTTAGCCTCAATGGGCACTCATTTGCCCAGTCACTCTGAAACAAGCAGTGGTGCCGGGGGTGTTATGGGTCAAGCTTGGGCGGGTTTGTTGGCGCACTGGGTTGGGTTCACTGGCAGTACATTAATCTTTATTGCTATGGCTGCAGTAGGGGCCAGTTTATTTTTTAGATTTTCGTGGTTTAACTTAGCTGAACGGGTAGGCACTTGGCTTGAACACAGCGTGCTGTGGGTCAAAAATACATATACTGCCCGACAAGATCGTCGCGTCGGTGAAACGGCTGCGGTTGAACGCCGCGAGCAAGTTGATGCTCGCAACGAACAAATCATACATGCTGCACCGGTTCGAATTGAACCCTCGGTCACGGTCGTTCAAAAATCTGAACGGGTCATAAAAGAAAAACAACAAACGCTTTTTCAAGACCCCAATGCAACGGGCCGTCTTCCTGAAATCAGCTTGCTTGATCCAGCCCCTGAAAGGTTTGAAACCGTTTCACCTGAAACCATTGAGTTCACTTCTCGCTTGATAGAAAAGAAATTATCAGATTTTGGTGTTCAGGTTGCAGTGGTTGCAGCGCAGGCGGGGCCAGTTATTACGCGTTATGAAATTGAACCTGCTTTGGGTGTTAAAGGTAGTCAAATTGTTAATTTGGCTAAAGACTTAGCGCGTGCCTTAAGTTTGGTCAGTATTCGGGTGGTTGAAACCATACCGGGTAAAAATCTAATGGGCCTTGAGTTACCCAACCCTAAGCGTCAAACGGTTCGTTTATCTGAAATTTTGGGTTCACAAACCTATCACGCCAGCCAGTCAGCTGTCACCATGGCGTTAGGTAAAGATATTGCCGGCAACCCTGTGGTGGCTGATTTAGCAAAAATGCCTCACCTATTGGTGGCAGGTACGACAGGTTCCGGTAAATCAGTCGGTATCAACGCGATGATTTTGTCATTGCTTTACAAAGCCGATGCCTCAAAGACGCGCTTGATTTTGATTGATCCCAAAATGCTTGAAATGAGTGTTTATGAAGGCATTCCACATTTATTGGCGCCTGTTGTGACCGATATGCGCCAGGCCGCCAATGCGCTTAACTGGTGTGTTGCTGAAATGGAAAAGCGTTACCGTGTCATGAGTAAACTAGGGGTGCGTAACCTCGCTGGTTTTAATAGCAAAATTCGCGAGGCTGCTAAAAACGAAGTGCTTATACCCAACCCGTTTTCCTTAACGCCCGATGCGCCTGAACCCTTGCAAGAGTTGCCAACTATTGTTGTCGTCATTGATGAGTTGGCTGACCTGATGATGGTGGTAGGTAAAAAAATTGAAGAACTCATTGCGCGTTTAGCTCAAAAAGCACGCGCAGCAGGTATTCACTTAATTTTGGCAACGCAACGCCCAAGTGTTGATGTCATCACGGGTTTAATAAAAGCAAATATTCCTACGCGTATTGCGTTTCAAGTGTCTTCGCGCATTGATTCACGTACCATTCTCGACCAAATGGGTGCAGAAGCACTATTAGGCATGGGCGACATGCTTTACATGCCCTCAGGTACGGGCTTGCCGATTCGAGTGCACGGTGCCTTTGTGTCAGATGATGAGGTGCACCGTGTGGTCAATGCATTAAAAGCGCAAGGCGAGCCTGATTACATTGAGGGTTTACTTGAGGGCGGGGTGGGCGGCGAAACGGGCGATGGATTGAACCCCATTACTGGCTTAGCAGACGTTGAGTCAGACCCAATGTACGATCAAGCTGTGTCGATCGTGCTGAAAAACCGACGGGCTTCAATTTCTTTGGTGCAAAGACATTTGCGCATTGGTTACAATCGTGCTGCACGGCTACTTGAACAAATGGAACAATCAGGGGTAGTGTCTGCAATGCAATCAAATGGTAACCGTGAAATTTTAGTACCTGCTGGCACGCAAGACGCATGATGATGACTTGCACTTTCTGCATGTTGCGCACAATGGCTCTGCGCGGTCTGTTAGCGGTTGCCTTCTTTTTTTTGGCTAGTTTTGTTTATGCAGCCCCTACAAGTGTTGAACAACTAAAATCATTTGGGGTGCATGTAAAAGCGGCCGAGGGTGCCTTTACGCAACGAACTTTTGGTGCACAAGGGCAAACTGCGCCTGATCAAAAAGGCAATTTTGTGTTTGAGCGGCCCGGTCGATTTCTTTGGCAGGTTACGCAACCATACCGACAATTAATACTGACAGATGGCCAAGACTTATATCAGTATGACCCTGATTTAAGTCAGGTCACGGTTCGAGCAGTTGGCAAATCTTTAGGTGACTCGCCCGCTGCAGTCTTATTTGGCAACGGTCAGGTTGACGACTTGTTTACCTTGTCGCCTCTGCCAGATCAAGACGGTTTGGCGTGGTTACGGGCTGTGCCTAAACAGCCTGATTCAGGTTTACGGCAAATTGATATGGGCCTTCGTGATGGGTTACCGGTAAAACTACTGCTCAAAGACGGCTTTGGTCAGATCACGCAAGTTGACATTACAGCGCTTACGCCCAAAACTAGCCTACCTGCAGACACTTTTAAATTTAAGTTGCCACCCAATACTGATTTAGTTCGGTTGCAATAAAGTCATTGATCTCAATTTCGATCTCAATCTCGATAAACATCAACTGATCAATGTGTTTTCTTCAATCTTGAGTCATCGATATCAAACGTCAAACATAAAACGTGCAAAATCTTCCGACACCACCTTTAGCTGAAGCCCTCAGACCTCAATCTTTAGATGAGGTTATTGGGCAGTCTCACTTGTTGGGGGTGGGTAAACCGTTGCGCTTGGCATTTGAATCGGGCACCCCCCATTCAATGATTTTATGGGGCCCACCAGGGGTGGGAAAAACAACTTTGGCGCGCTTGACTGCAAACGCGTTTGATTGCAAATTTATTGCCTTATCAGCGGTATTTTCTGGCGTTAAAGATATTCGTGCTGCAATGGATCAAGCGCAAATTTATCTAGCCAATGGCAACCGCACAATTTTATTTATTGATGAAATTCATCGGTTTAACAAGGCGCAACAAGACGCCCTGTTGCCTTTTGCTGAGTCAGGTTTAGTCACGTTAATTGGCGCCACCACTGAAAACCCCTCGTTTGAAGTGAACTCGGCATTGCTGTCGCGTGCGCAGGTCTATGTATTGCAGGCGCTAAATGAAGACGAGCTTAAACAACTTGTACAGGTTGCTTTGCACAAAGCGTTATCTAAATTGACACTAGACGCTGCGGCTATTGACACCCTTGTGGGCTATGCCGATGGCGATGCTCGACGCTTATTAAACTTACTAGAACAAATTAGTCACGCAGTGACTGCTGGTGATGAGGCCCGTTCAACCGATGCACTCGATTCAACCGATACAGCCAAAATTCATCATATTGATGCTGCATTTCTAGAGCAAGCCTTAAGCTTAAGCGCACGACGTTTTGACAAGGGGGGCGACAATTTTTATGATCAAATTTCGGCCTTGCATAAGTCGGTACGAGGCTCAAACCCCGATGCGGCCCTGTATTGGTTGACACGTATGCTTGATGGCGGTGCTGACGCCAAGTATTTGTCTCGTCGCATTATTCGTATGGCCTGGGAAGATATTGGCTTGGCCGACCCTAGAGCCCTACAAATTGCGAATGACGCAGCCTCAACCTATGAGCGTTTAGGCTCGCCTGAAGGTGAGTTAGCGTTAGGTCAAGCCGTTATTTATCTGGCCATTGCCGCTAAAAGTAACGCGGGGTACAACGCCTTTAATCAAGCCATGGCATTTGTTAAAAAAGATCAATCACGAGAAGTACCTATGCATTTACGTAATGCGCCCACCAAATTAATGAAGTCGCTGGGGCACGGCCATGAATACCGCTATGCCCATAATGAACCGCATGCCTATGCAGCCGGTGAGCAATACTTGCCTATTGATATGAATGAACCCAAATGGTATCAACCCGTGCCGCGCGGCCTTGAAATTAAAATTGCAGAAAAAATGGCTTACTTGCATCAGCTTGATCAAGCTGCTAAATCTAATACGAAGATTTGAAAGTAATAATGATGACAGTAGGGTTATAAAAACGCTGTCATGGTGACATTTATATAATAAATTGCTATTAAATTAGCTTTG
>JBDNHM010000268.1:0-23559 GCA_041688825.1 Burkholderiaceae bacterium
ATACGACATGCCTGCAAAGCGATAGTCATCGGGTTTGCGCCTGAAATAGAGGCCGCTGCAAAAGCAGCCACTGCAACGGGCGGTGTGATGGCAGACATGGCTGCAAAGTAAACAATAAATAAATGTGCTGATAATAAATCTGCGCCTAATGCGAGCAAAGCAGGGGCTGCCAAAACAGCAGAAAGTGCGTAAACTGCGGGCACGGGCATTCCCATACCCAAAATAACAATGACAAGCACTGCAGTAATAACAGTCAGAAAATAACTACCGCTAGCCATCGTAAACATCACAGAACTGATTTTTCCAGTCAGGTCAGTCATCGATAATGTGCCAATCACCAAACCCGCTACGGCACAAGCCACACCAACCGTTACGATGCGCTCAACACCTTCACTCAACGCCTCACCTAATTGTTTGGGTAACGTTTTCAGTGGGCGCGCTTTCCAGAACATCAACGGTACGATCGATAAACATGCTAGCGCACCTGCAAACCCAGGCCGATTTAATGCTAAGACGGCCCATGCAATCGTAATGAGCGGAATTAGATAAGGCCAGTTGTTTTTTATGACTGAACGCAAGGGCTCTACCTCGTGATCAATACCGGGTATTAAATTATGTTTGGCCGCATGGTTATGCACCGAAAGATAAACACAAAAATAATAGAAAAACGCTGGCACAATCGCAGCAACAACAATGCTGCTGTAAGGAATGCCTGTGAAGTCGCTCATTAGAAAAGCGGCAGACCCCATCACGGGCGGCAAAATAGAGCCACCTGTTGATGCGGCGGCTTCAATAGCCGAGGCCCGCGTTTTCGTGTAACCCGACTTCACCATCAGCGGTATGGTGAACGACCCTGTGGTGACTACATCAGCCGTTGGCGAACCTGAGACAGAACCATATAAGGCTGAGGCAACAACTGCAACCTTTGCAGTACCCCCTACTTTTTTACCGACAAGTCCGTTAGCAAATTTATAAAAAAAGTCGCCCCCACCAAACTTATCGAATAGCGCGCCAAACATAACAAAAACAAACACTAGAAAAGCTGCGACTTCAAGCGCCGGTCCGAAAAGTCCATTTGGCGTGAAAACCAAGTGGTCAATCATTTCCGACATACCCATTCCACGATGTGCGAAAGGCCCATCGATTTTGTCACCCAAAAAACCATAAGCTAAAAATAGAGAGACTAAAATCACTAACGTCACACCGATGCAACGACGCGTCGCTTCCAACACCAAAAGTATTAAAAGTATCGACACACCAACATCCATTGCAGTTAACGGATCAATCGATGGCAAGCGCTGACTCAAGCGCTCAAATGAGTAAACCATATAGCCACAACTAAGCAAACTAAGCACGGTGAATGCGCCAGAAAATACCGTCGTTTGTCTGGGTCGAAAGCAATTGCCAGTTTGGTGCAAGAATGCAAGGCTAAGCACCGTTGCGAGAAACAAATACAAAGCGATGTATTGTTCAACGTAGACACCCGCAGCAATGGCCATAAACAAAACTGCGGCCAATAGGCTGATTAGACGGCTCGCATAGCGGGCAATTGGCCCAAGCTCTTTTGATTGACCTGGACCAATATGCTTAAATAATTTAGCTATCAACATTAAAACTTTTCCTTGCTGACCTGACAGCTTTCAAACACGGTCAAATGGTTAATCATGAATCATGGTGGCAACGTACTTACTTGATGACCCCTGCGGCTTTGTAGGCCATCAGCGCACCAGGGTGCAACGCAATAGGTGCTGTTTGGGTCAAAATTTGCGGCGTTAAGCGACCCAGCGTAGCGTGAGCCTTTTGTAAAAAATCAAAGTTAGTCAGCATGGCGCGCACAATATCGCCCGCTTCTTGGTTTGACATGGCACTTGAAGCCACAAGAATCACACTACCGCGAATGGTATTGACTTGGCCTGACTGGAAGTCATAAGTGTTGGCAGGAATATCAATGCTATCAGTGCGCAGTTCAGCATTAAGTTTAGTGATGGCGTCTTTGCTCAAACCAATTAGATTTAGCTTGGTATCACGCGCAGCACTTTGAACCTGACCCGATGGAAAAGCCAACATGTTGATGATCAAATCAGCCTGGCCGTTTTTGATGAGATCAAGACCTTGATTATAAGAACCATAGGTGATGCGACCACCCCAAGCTTCGATATCTTTAACCGAAATACCGTAGGCTGCTAAAACAGCTTCGCCCGTGACAGACATGAGCGTTCCACGCTGGTTTAAAGACACCCTAACCGGCATCTTTTTATCTTTTATTTGAGCCAAATCTGTAATGCCTGAGCTTTGAGTTGTCAGAATCTGTACAGCAGCCTCTGGGTCAATCAAGGCAATAGCGGTAATGTTGTTCAATGGTGCTTTAAATGGCTCTAGCCCTTTTTCAGCAATAAAAGCCATTTGAGCGTGAGCAATACCCAACTGCACCTTGCCAGTTGATGTGAGCACAAGATTACTCGTTTCACGACCTGGCTCATATGTAAAAGCTGAACCCGGGTACTCTTTCTTTAAAGTTTCACCAATGGCCGTGCCAATTGCACTCCACGCTCCACCAACAGACCCGCCAGCGAGTGTAATGTTGTATGGTCCAGCGGCCAGTGCAGCCGGTGATTGCGCAAGGCTAACTAAAATTGTGGCTGAAAATGCACCTAAATATCGCTTGATATTCATGAACGTCGCTCCCTTAAAAAAGTGATTGCTTATGAATTCAACTTCAAATAGTTTTTACCAAATGTAGTAAACACTCAAAACAATCGTAGATCGTTCACATTGAAATATCAACATATTTTTCAATCATTTCTTGTAGTTAGGGAAAACGCTATGTTATTTTTCTAATCAAAATGAAATTAAATTTGTACCAAATTGACGCAAGCCTAACCCCGTTTTTTCTCGGCATTCATCTGTAGTAGCGGTTGCCAAACAATCTCAAGCTCTTGATTCATCGAAGTTGCGAGCCCATCAAGATCAGGCCAAAGCGATGCGTGTGTAATATTCATGCGGTAGAGTTCGCGCATCGCATCGCTTCTCATTTCTTTGCGCAACACCATTTGCACGAGCAACGGTTCATCATCTTTTTTATATTGATCCAGCAATTCATCAATTGTTAAGTGCAGTTGCCCTGGCACAACAAACAAGCCTGACTGCGCCACAAGCCGACTGTCCATTTCGTCAGGCTCACCAAACCAAATAATTGGGTACTGATTACTCAAAAAATATTTTTCGAGGTTTTCTTCGTTTCGTGGGTTAATTGCTGCTCGCGTAAGTGTCAAATCAAACGCTGGGTTCCGACGCCACAGTGCTGGCGTATTTAATGCATAGACAACCACATCATCAAATGCTGACTCAAGCGCAAAAAATGCAGCCACAAATGGCGACTTTGTGAAATCTAATAGACGCGTTGCAGCCCCATGGTGCTGCATAATTGCCATGCAACGAAACGTATTACTGAGCACGCCTTGATCTTGAATGTGCACATGCGCTTTACGCTTGAAAACTCGTATTGTGCGCTGCTCCTGCAAGGGCCAATTTTCTTGTGGGCCATCAAGTTGATTCAAACGCCTTGCAAGAGAACTGAGTAAGGGTAAATTGGCAAACGGCTGACCACGAAACGCCCATTGATCAAACTTGGTTGTCTCTTCTAAAAACTGAGCCCAACTGGAAATATCTATAACCTTCATGGCGAAAAACTCTCAAATTAAAGAAATGGGAAATCACTGCAACCTTCTACCGCAGCAGCCATGTCGGTATGCTTACCGCATGCAAAAGGTCATTCGTTTTGCTGCCAAACAAAAAGTTGCGAAAGGGTGAGTGACTATATGCGCCCATCACCATTAAATCAATGCTGTGGTCTTGAATAAATTTAGTCGTTATGCTTTTTGCGTCGCCTGTCATTAAAAAAGTCTGCGATTTGACCTGTGCAGTTTCTAGCTTTTTTTGAGCCCAATCAAGTTGCTTGGTGGCTTCACGGCTTTCTTTTCCGAGCATCAATACGTTTACAGTTAAGCCATTAAACAAGGGGTTGGTGACGACAAGTTCAATGCCTTTGCGTGACACCAAACCCCCATCAAAGGCAATCATTATATTTCGAGGTTCGACAAAGGGTTCTGTAACTGTCAAGATGGGTTGCTTAAGCTGACGCACCACTTCTTCAATATGACGGCCTAATTTGTGTGTATGAACCCGCCGACCTAGTACAAATAATTGCACCTGAGACGCTTGTTCAGCCAAGGTTTCAACCAGACTGCCATGGCGCTGTCGCATATCAGTTGCAGCGACACCGGCATCAACCGCGCGCGCGCGCAATTTATTCAAAAAGATACGCCCTTTTTCACGGGCAATTTTGTTGCGTGAAGCATCTTCAGCAGAAAGCGATTGAAGCAAGTCTTCTTGTGTATCAAAACCGATGGTACCGCTGTAATCTTCGCTGGTTGAGGTTTCGGGGTGGCTATCAATAATATGAAGTAGTTCTAAAGGCGCATGCATTTTATTCGCCACCCAAGCCGCATAATCTGTCACGTACTCAGCAAAGCGAGACTGGTCCACACAAGCCATAATTTTATTTTGGTTATTCATGTGTGATTCTAATGCCCTGACAACATATCGTCTGCACCGTCTTTATCATGCACCGCAAATTTATCAACCATGGTTGCACTGGCATCATTTAAACCCAAGACTTCAACTTCAGTACCTTCTCGACGAAACTTTAAGATCACTTTATCTAAAGCACTAATGGCGGTGATGTCCCAAAAGTGTGAACGGCTCACATCAATTTTGACTTTTTCAATCACTTCTTTGTAATCAAACGCGTTGGTGAAACGCTCTGCACTAGCAAAAAAGACTTGCCCAAATACGCTGTAAGTGCGCACGCGGCCCTCGTCTTCGGTATAAGAAGTAACACGAAAAATACGCCCCACTTTATGCGCAAAAAAGAAGCCTGACAGCAGTACACCTGTCAACACACCCATTGCTAAGTCGTGTGTCAACACGGTTACCGCAACGGTTGCTAGCATCACGGCGCTAGAGCTTTTAGGGTGTTGGCGTAAATTGGTAATTGAATGCCAACTGAAGGTACCAATCGACACCATAATCATGACTGCAACCAACGCTGCCATGGGTATAAGACTGACCCATTCATCTAAAAAAACCACCATCACTAATAAAAATACACCTGCACACAGCGTCGATAAACGGCCCCGGCCACCCGACTTGATATTAATAACCGACTGACCAATCATTGCGCAGCCTGCCATACCACCCATAAAACCTGTTGCAATATTGGCAACGCCTTGGCCAACACATTCACGATTTTTATTACTTTGGGTGTCTGTTAAATCATCAATGATGGTTGCGGTCATCAGCGACTCAAGCAAGCCCACCATCATTAACGTAAATGAATAAGGGAAGATAATGCTCAGGGTATGCCAGTTCAGGGGTACATGAGGCATTAGAAAGATCGGAAGACTATCTGGTAGTTCACCCATATCACCCACGGTTCTTATATCAAGCCCTAAAGCGATCGATACGATGGTGAGCACCACAATGGTCACCAGTGGCGAGGGTATAGCCTTGGTGATGTAGGGCAAACCATAAATAATGCCTAAACCCGCTGCTGTCATGGCATACACATGCCAAGTCACGTTAATGAGCTCGGGTAACTGCGCCATAAAAATAAGTATGGCCAACGCATTCACAAAACCCGTAAACACAGAGCGTGAAACAAACCGCATCAATACACCGAGCTTGACCCAACCCGCAATAATTTGCAATATGCCTGTCAACACTGTAGCGGCTAAAAGGTATTGCAGCCCGTGCTCTTTTACCAGCATCACCATTATGAGCGCCATCGCGCCCGTTGCAGCTGAAATCATGCCTGTGCGCCCACCCACAAAGGCAATCACAACCGCCATTGAAAACGATGCATACAAGCCCACTTTGGGGTCAACGCCGGCAATGATTGAAAAGGCAATCGCTTCAGGAATAAGCGCCAAGGCCACTGCCAAACCCGCCAACACATCGTTCTTAATATTTGAAAACCAGTCTTGTCGTATTGAATTCATTACTAATGGGTATGCCTAAATGAGGGGTTGCAATATGTACCAGAAAACCAATTGGCAGCCTTAATTTCTGCACTACATGCTTGCGCTCAAAATCAGTTGCCGATTGCATTGGTTGGCGCAGGCTTGCCTCACTTAGTCGGCAACGTGGGCCGCGCAAAATCTTATGCCGAAAGATTGTTTCACTTTCCGGTTATAGGCGCTTTACCTTTTGACGCGGCAACTGAAGCGCTTGAACGACACGTCAAAGAGCAAGGCGTTGGTTTTACCAAAGAAGCGCTTGACGAAATTCTTAAACAAACTCAAGGTTACCCTTATTTTTGCAGGAATGGGGTAGCCACTGTTGGGCCGTTGCACAAACTAGCCCCATAAACGAAGATGATGCTCGCTTGGCGACCGCTTTAGCGATTACGCAGCTAGATTCGAGTTTTTTCGTGTACGCTTTGATCGGTGTACGCCGATGGAAAAAAACTACATGCGCGCCATGGCTGAAATTGATAGCCCAGCACCCAGATCAGGCGATATTGCAGCCATTCTTAAAAAAGAAGTCAGCCAACTAGGCCCTTTGCGACACTCTTTAATTTCGAAAGGTATGATTTATAGCCCCGCTTATGGCGACACCGCTTTCACCTTACCCTTGTTTGCTGACTATATGAAACGCACACTACCTAGATTGTAAAATTTATCAGATGTATACAGATCTGAACCCATACCTAAAGTCTTGAGTAGACATCGCCGATAGGTATGAAAGACGCGACAAAAAAAAATTATGGCCTACTATAAGCTTCACCTTGAACGAACCAGAGACAAGCTATGACTCAATCTTGGGCCCGGGTATATAAAGAGGTCGGCATTAACCCCGACTTACCTGAGCTTGCTCACGCCAATCTAGCAGTCTTTGCGCAGACCCTTTGCTCCCATTGGGCAGCGCAACGCACAAACAATATTGCCTTCACGTGCGTCATGCCCAACGGTATGAACGGTAGTTTGAGCTTTAAGCAGGTCAACGATTACTCCGACGACTTTGCAGCTTACTTACGTTACACGCTTGGGTTGCAAGCCGGCGACCGAGTTGCGGTTCAATTACCCAACTGTTTGGCATACCCCGTTGTTGCACTCGGTATTTTTAAAGCGGGTTGCGTGTTAGTAAACACTAACCCTTTATACACTGCGCCTGAAATGGTGCAACAGTTCAACGATTCACAAGCTACTGTCTTAGTCATTATTGATATGTTTGCAAACAAACTGCCAGAGGTGTTGGCACAAACAAGGGTGCAGCATGTCATCGTAGCAGGCGTGTCTGAGTTTTTTTCCGCCATACCGAAAGCGATCATTCGTGGGGTACAAAAAGTTTGGACTCGTGTCTTACCGCCTGTAACGGTGCCTCATACACGACTTGCCCTCGCACTTAAGCAGGGTCGACACACTATTGAACAGCACTCAGTGCGCGTTGAGTCGTATTGCGCAACTGTGGGTTTCAACGATTTAGCTGTTTTGCAGTATACCGGCGGCACCACTGGGGTCAGTCGTGGCGCCGAGCTTACTCACGGCAACCTATTGAATAATGTGAATCAAATTTTAGCGATGGGTGCCACCCATACCGTACCTGGCAAAGAATGTGTTCTGACGGCCTTGCCGCTCTACCATATCTTTGCGTTCACCACTAACCTGCTGAGCTTTTTGGCACTTGGGGCGCATAACATTTTGGTGCTCAGCCCAAGGCCGGTTCAAAACTTACAACGTGCGCTTGAAAACTACCCCATTACTTGGGTCACAGGGGTGAATACTTTATTTAATGCCCTGCTCAATGAAGAATGGTTTTTAGCTTACCCGCCGCGGCATTTAAAAGCCTCTATCGCAGGTGGCACGAGCTTGCACAACCACGTGGCCAAACATTGGCGCGAGGTCACCAAGACGCCCATTGCAGAGGGCTATGGGTTGACTGAAGCCTCACCTGTTGTGAGTTTTCACCCGCTACTAGGTGAACAACATGAAGACAGCATCGGCATACCGGTACCCGGCACTGAGGTTAAATTGATTGCTGAAAACGGTGAACCTGCCGCCTTCAATGAATCAGGTGAAATTTGGGTGCGCGGGCCGCAAGTGATGCGGGGGTATTGGAACAAAACTCAAAGTGCAGACCAAGGCATTCAAGACGGTTGGTTAGTCACAGGCGATATTGCTGTAATGAATGAAAGCGGTTTTATAAAGATTGTTGATCGTAAAAAAGATATGATTTTAGTGTCTGGCTTTAATGTCTACCCCAATGAAGTTGAAAACGTTATTGCCTTAATGGAATCTGTGCTTGATGTGGCTGTAGTGGGCATACCAGACGACACCACGGGCGAAGCTGTGCGAGCTTATGTGGTTCAAAACCCAGCTTCAAATATTGCTGTAGACACTCAAAGCATCATTGCACATTGTCGTCAGCACCTCGCACCTTACAAAATTCCACGCAGTGTGTTGGTTAAAGACGCCTTGCCTAAAAGCGCTGTGGGCAAAGTGTTACGTAAAGATCTAAAAATCGAAGTGCTGAGTGAAGAACACCATGATTTCAGAATTTGAAACCAAACTGCTTGGTATCATGATGATGGTCATCATGTTGGGCATGGGCGCCTCCCTCACTTGGCGTGATTTTTTAATTGCTTTTCGCAAACCAAAAGGCGTGCTTGTGGGCATTGTGTGCCAATATGGCATCATGCCTTTACTGGGCTTTTCAGCGGCGATCTTACTCGGGCTAAGCCCTGGCGTGGCAGTGGGTTTATTGCTTATTTCGTGTATGCCAGGTGGCACCACATCAAATATTTTTACTTACTTTAGTAAAGGTGTATTAGCCCTGTCTATCATGATGACAAGTGTATCAACCTTGTTGGCTTTGTTTATGGTGCCCACACTCTTAGAGTTTTACTCGCAGGCAGCAGGTATAACGGGTAACTTCAAAATACCGGCTGTCAATGTCGCGCAGGTGTTGATCGTGCTGTTAGTACCCACTGTTATCGGTATGGTGTTGCGCAAAGTAAACCCTAACATTGGTGCGAGTATTGAGCTATTAGGCGGTTTTTTAAGTGTGCTCGTTATTTTGTTTTTAGTTGTAACTTGGGTGCCTCGCAACTATGGCTTGTTGGCCATCACGCCGTGGCAGGTTTACGTTGCGTCAATTGGGCTGGGTTTGGTTGGCATTGCACTGGGTTTTGGGTTCGCAAAACTATTCAAGCAAGACAACAATCGCAGCCGCACCATTGCGCTTGAAACCGGTATTCAAAATGGCCCCTTGGCTGTATTGATTGTGACACTTACCTTTAGTGGCAGCTTGCAGCAAGATGTGTTGCTAATTCCTGTGTTGTATTCGCTTTTTATTGTTTTAAGCAGCAGCTTTATTACCCTTTGGTTTCGCCGCCTCAGCACCCGCGAAACGTTGGCTCGAGATCAAGCTAAGGTGGGGAAAGTTATCTCTTAGGCGCTAAACGAGCACACACTTATTTTTAGGTTTCTGTATAATTATTCTACTACTCCTCCTTATCCGGATCATTAAATTGGTATCGGACTAGGGCGAAAAAGCCGCTTTCGGGCGGTTTTTTCATTTGTGCGATACGATTTACGAAACAATATGAATAACAATTTGCAAGTTTTGCGAACCCAAATATACATCGATGGCTACAATCTTTACTACGGCCGACTAAGAGAAACCCCCTTCAAATGGCTAGATGTTGTTGCATTGTTCAGCAGCATTACGCGATCTATTGAACCCCATACAAAAATCATTTCAGTTAAGTTTTTTACAGCACCTGCTTTAAGTAAATTTGCGAGTCATGGCCAAGATTCAATGCGCGCTCAAAATGACTATCATCGAGCACTTGAAGCCAGATACCCGAATTATTTTGAAAAAATACTTGGTTCTCATGTTTACGAGAAAAACGGCACCCGAATGCCGTTGTTTGTACCAAACCAATCTTTTGATAAAACTATTTCAGTCAAAGTGTGGCGTTTAGTTGAAAAGAAAACCGACGTTAATATTGCAATCTCTATGTACCGTGATGTGAACAGAGGTGACATAAATCAAATCGTGCTAGTTTCAAATGATACCGATGCAGAACCTGCAATAAAGGCACTAACTGAAGATTTTCCGGCCTTAAAAATTGGTTTAATTATGCCTATTACCCCACACATCTCTGAAAAAAAACGTCGCCCAGCAAGTGTTAGTTTGTCTAAACTTGCCCACTGGACAAGAACCTATATAAACGATGATGAATTAGCCTTGGCGCAGTTACCCAAGCAGGTGGCAACAAATAAGAAGCCCGCTCAGAAACCTTTGCATTGGTAGTTGATTAAGTATCGCGGCTCACCGACATCAACGCAACCTCAGACAGAATATTGTTAAATTGTCCAGCCGGTAGGTTTACCAAAGCTTTCAACGCTAAATCAACTTCTGCTTGGGCGCATTGCTGGGTATATCGCAGCGCATCGGTTTCACGAATAGCTTTTGCCACGGCGTCAAACTCACCATCACCGGTTTCAACGGCATGGCGTACTAACGCAATTTGCTCGGGCGAACCCACTTGCAACACGCGTATAAGTGGCATGGTGGGTTTGCCCTCGCGCAAGTCGTCACCGACGGTTTTACCCAAAGTGGCTTGATCACCTGAATAGTCAAGCAAATCGTCAATGAGCTGAAACGCAGTACCTAAATGACGCCCATAGGTAGCGGCGTATTGCTGCTGTTCAGCATTGGCTTGCGCCAAAACAGCCCCAGCATGGGCGGCAGCCTCAAATAACTTGGCTGTCTTAAAACGAACCACATCTAAATAACGCGCCTCAGTTACGTCTGGATCACGAATATTCATCAACTGTAAAACCTCACCCTCTGCAATGACTGTAGTGGCCTCTGACATGATCTGCATAATAGGCATGTTGTTGATTTCAACCATCATTTCAAAAGCACGGGAATATAAATAGTCGCCCACCAACACGCTGGCTGGGTTGCCAAACACGTTATTTGCTGTGCTGCGACCGCGCCTGAGATCAGATTCGTCAACTACATCGTCGTGTAACAGCGTAGCCGTGTGAATAAATTCAACCACTGCCGCCAAAGTATGTTGGCTCGGTTGGGTAAACCCCAGCGCCCGGGCAACCAAAAGCACCAACACTGGGCGTAACCGCTTACCACCGGAATGAATGATGTAGTCACCAATAGTACGTATAAGCACCACTTCAGAATTAAGTCGATGACGAATCACCAGGTCGACTTTTTGCATGTCTGAGGCTATGGGTTCAAGCAATTTGATTAGGTTTGGCAAGGTGTTTTCTTTTGACTTTCAAGCATTTAGCAGGTATATTTACGGGTTCGGTCGTTACGTAGTTGCCCAAGGCATGTATTTTAGCGTTTTAGGCCGAAACGACTTATCGTAACTGATCAGTCATTGTATTGAATTGTATTGTGCAGTAACAACCCGGCGTATCGTTTTAGGGTGTTTGAAACCCAAAAATACTTTACGCCACAAATAATGAGGTTAACCCATGTACGCGGTCGTAAAAACTGGTGGCAAGCAGTACAGAATTGCCGTTGGTGAAAAACTTAAAATAGAACAGATACCGGCAGACATTGGGCAAGAAATTACGCTAGATCACGTGCTTTCAGTAGGCGAAGGCGACCAACTTCAAGTTGGCGCCCCCACCCTAATTGGCGCTGTGGTTAAAGCAACAGTTCTTGCGCAAGGACGCCATGACAAGGTCAAGATCTTTAAAATGCGTCGTCGCAAGCACTATCAAAAGCATCAAGGCCACCGTCAAAATTACACTGAAATTCGCATTGATGCGATTTCAGCTTAATCGTTGCTTTTAGGAAACTAGAAAATGGCACAGAAAAAAGGCGGCGGCTCTACGCGAAATGGTCGTGATTCAGAATCGAAACGACTGGGTGTAAAAACTTTCGGCGGTGAATTGATTCATGCAGGTTCAATCATTGTTCGTCAACGTGGCACAACATTCCACCCTGGCGTCAATGTTGGTATGGGCAAAGACCATACCCTGTTTGCGTTGGTTAACGGCAATGTTAAGTTTGCTGTGAAAGGTCGGCTCAACAAGTCAACCGTATCGATTATCGCTGCGTAAAAAGTAGCGTGGTCTAGGTACCCAGCAGGCCCTGTCGTTACTCGGCAGGGCCTTTGTTATTTTTGAGAAAAGCGCATGAAATTTGTTGATGAAGCAACCATTGAAGTGATTGGTGGAAAAGGCGGCAATGGCGCGTCAAGTTTTAGGCGCGAAAAATTCATTCCCAAGGGTGGGCCCGACGGCGGCGATGGCGGTACTGGTGGCAGCGTCATGGCTGTTGCCGATCGAAATATCAATACCCTCATTGACTACCGTTACGCACGCAAGCACATGGCACGCAATGGTGAACACGGTCGTGGGTCAGACCAATACGGCGCTGGCGCAGCAGACATTGTTTTGCGTATGCCTGTTGGCACCATTATTTTTGATGCTGAAACCAACGAAGAATTATTCGATTTAACTCAAAATAAACAGACTGCTATTTTAGCCGCGGGTGGCGCTCCGGGCTTGGGTAACATTCACTTTAAGTCGAGTGTCAACCGTGCCCCTAGGCAATTCACCCCCGGCAAAGAAGGCGAGCAACGCAAGCTTCGCCTTGAGCTACGGGTTTTGGCAGACGTTGGCTTATTGGGCATGCCTAATGCCGGTAAATCAACGCTCATTACCCGTATTTCAAATGCACGCCCTAAAATTGCCGACTACCCTTTCACTACCCTGCACCCTAATTTGGGTGTGGTGCGCACGTCAGAGTCACGCAGCTTTGTAGTGGCCGACATTCCTGGCTTAATTGAAGGCGCATCTGAAGGTGCGGGCTTAGGTCATCTATTTTTACGTCACTTAAATCGCACCCGCATTTTGTTGCATCTGGTTGACATGTCATCGCTCGACCCAGACGAAGACACCATCGCGCGTGCTGTCAAAGAAATGAAGGCGTTAGAGGGTGAGCTTAAAAAATATGACGAAGACTTATTTAACAAGCCCCGATGGTTGGTTTTAAATAAACTCGATGTTGTGACCGACCCTGTTGCAACCCAAAAAGCATTCTTAAAAGCGAGCAAATGGAAAGGCCCTGTTTTTAGCGTTTCGGCCTTATCGGGTGAAGGTACTCAAAAACTCATATGGGACCTTCAAGACGCTCTTGACGCTGCCCGTGAAATTGAGCAACGCGAGCAAGACATTGCTGCAGGCGAGTTCATAGAAGAAGATCGTCGTTTTGATACGACGCGTGGGCCTACTGAATCATGACCTCATCAACCAGTATGCGGTCAGTTGTTGCTGATGCAAATCGTATTGTTATAAAAGTGGGTTCATCGTTGGTTACCAACGATGGCAAAGGCCTTGATATTGCTGCTGTGCATCACTGGTCAACTCAAATTGCTGCACTCAAACAGCAAGGGCGAGAAATCACATTGGTTTCAAGTGGTGCCATTGCAGAAGGTATGACGCGGCTGGGTTGGGTACAGCGCCCCACTGAAATGCATAAACTACAAGCAGCAGCAGCGGTTGGGCAGATGGGTTTAGTACATGCTTACGAAGCCGCTTTTGCGCAGTACAACTTACGTACTGCTCAAATTTTACTAACGCACGAAGACTTGGCTGACCGCAAGCGCTACCTCAACGCGCGATCAACTTTATTTACCTTATTGCGTCTCGGGGTGGTGCCAATCGTTAACGAAAATGACACCGTTTCAACTGACGAAATCAAAGTGGGCGACAACGACACTTTGGGTGCATTAGTCACTAATTTAATTGAAGCTGATTGCTTAATTATTTTGACTGACCAACGCGGTCTGTACGACTCAGACCCGCGCCAAAACCCTCAAGCACAATTTATGTCACACGCCCAAGCCGCTGACCCGACTTTAGTGGCTATGGCAGGTGGCGCAGGTAGCGGTATTGGTACCGGTGGCATGTTAACCAAGGTTTTAGCCGCACAGCGTGCCGCCAAGAGCGGGGCGCACACAATCATTGCTTCAGGGCGTGAAGACAATGTGCTGACACGGCTCGCTTCAGGCGAGTGTGTGGGTAGCGAATTACAAGCCAGTCAACCCGTTTTGTCTGCACGCAAACAATGGATGGCTGACCACTTACGCTTACGGGGCCGCCTGACGCTTGATGCTGGCGCCGTTCGTGCCTTAACGGTTGATGGCAAAAGTCTTTTACCCATTGGTGTTAAAGCGGTTGAAGGCTATTTTAAAATGGGTGATTTGGTGTCTTGTCTTGACCCACAGGGCAAAGAATGCGCGCGCGGTTTGGTCAATTATTCAGCTGCTGAAACCCGTTTAATTATGGGTCAACCGTCATCAAAAATCATCGCACTACTTGGTGGCCTGTCTGACGCTGAACTGATTCACCGCGACAACTTAGTTGTACTGAACTAGTGTGATGTGCATAAGGTCTTAAACCTGTTTATGCACCCTTACCCTCATTTATGCACCTTAAACAGCGCCTTAAAACTTAACGTTTTACTGTACAGGTCGATCAGGCGCCAAAAATTCGGCTAAAGCAAATGCACTGTTTCGGCTTGTTACGACCATTGCGAATAAGCCCTTATTGATTGGCGCATCAATTAGGGCTGAACCCATCAAGTACCCCCCCGTTACCAACGCTAACGATTGCCCAATGTGATCAACACTTACGCGAGCCAACTTGCGTGAGCCGCTATCAGACAAACGAATCGCCACAAAAAACTGGCCTGCGCCATCAACCATAGCCGATGCCCCTTTGATATCGACACGTGTCAACAACGGCTCACGCTGCAAGTAAAGCGTATGTTTGCCAGAACGATCTTTCCATGGCAGTAAACCAGGCATTTCGTTTTTTGAAGCTAAGTGAAAAGCATAAGGCGGTTGGTTCGAAGGCGCCGAGGGGTACATTGATTCCCAAATCGCACCGCAACCAGAAAGCAAAGGCATAAAAGCAATCAGCGCTGCCATGCACCCTCTTTGCCACACACGATGCGCGTGATTAAACCAACGGGGTTTACGATGAGAAACGACTCTGTCTGAGCGATATGCCCAGCTTCTGAATATGAACATGACGTAAGAAACGTAAAGATAAAACAACATTATTGCTGAAAGTCAGCTTACACTAATCATTCAGCGGGGGTACTGGGCAAATTTGCCTGGTTGAGAAACACCCTTCGTACCAGTACGGATAATGCCGATGCTGGGAGCGAACACTATTTGATGACAATATTGCCTCATCGAAAAAGAACCTTCCAAATCGGCTCCAACTTTTTTGGAGCTTTTTTTATGAACGCTATTCCTAAGTTTTTAGCCGCCACAGCTGAAGTTGATTCAGCCGCTGTTAAACCCCTACCCAAATCACGGAAAGTATATGAAATCGGTTCACGCCCTGATATTCGCGTGCCGTTTCGTGCCATTGAACAATCAGACACATCAACCTCTTTTGGAGGTGAAAAAAACCCCGACATCACGGTCTACGATACCAGCGGCCCCTACACCGACCCCGACGCACACATTGACATACGTAAAGGCTTGCCTGAGCTGCGCAAAGCGTGGATTGACGAACGTCACGATACCGAGTCACTCGATGGACCGAGTAGTGATTTCGGTCGCGAACGCTTAACCGACCCCACTTTGCAAGCCTTGCGCTTTGATTTACAGCGCCCACCGCGTCGTGCCAAAGCGGGCAAAAATGTAACGCAAATGCACTATGCACGTCAGGGCATCATTACCCCTGAGATGGAGTTCATCGCGATTCGTGAAAACATGCGCCTTGAACAATACGTTGAATCGCTTCGCAACAGCGGCCCTGACGGCGACAAAATGGTGAAGCGTTTGTTGCGTCAACACCCTGGTCAATCGTTTGGGGCATCCATTCCCGGCAAAATCACGGCAGAATTTGTGCGCGATGAAATTGCACGCGGTCGTGCAGTCATTCCAATGAATATTAACCACCCTGAAGTTGAGCCGATGATTATTGGTCGCAACTTTTTGGTTAAGATTAATGCCAACATTGGTAACTCAGCTGTCAGCTCAAGCATTGCTGAAGAAGTTGAAAAGATGACGTGGTCAATTCGTTGGGGTGGCGACACGGTGATGGATCTTTCAACCGGTAAAAACATTCATGAAACCCGTGAATGGATTCTTCGCAATTCACCCGTGCCCATCGGCACGGTTCCCATTTACCAAGCACTTGAAAAAGTAAACGGTAAAGCAGAAGACCTCACATGGGAAATTTTTCGTGACACGTTAATTGAACAAGCCGAACAGGGTGTTGATTATTTCACCATTCATGCCGGCGTGCGTTTACCCTTTATTCCCATGACAGCTGATCGTATGACGGGCATTGTGTCGCGCGGCGGTTCTATTATGGCCAAATGGTGTTTAGCGCATCACAAAGAAAGCTTCTTGTATGAGCACTTTGAAGACATTTGTGAAATCATGAAAGCCTACGATGTAACCTTTTCGTTAGGCGATGGTTTACGCCCTGGTTCAACTTACGATGCCAATGACGAAGCGCAATTTGCTGAACTCAAAACGTTAGGTGAGCTCACTAAAGTGGCGTGGGAACATGATGTACAAGTCATGATCGAAGGCCCTGGTCATGTGCCCATGCATATGATTAAAGAAAATATGGACCTTCAACTTGAGCATTGCCATGAGGCACCGTTCTACACCCTAGGCCCCTTAACCACTGACATCGCCCCGGGTTACGATCACATTACATCTGGCATCGGTGCTGCAATTATTGGCTGGTATGGCACCGCCATGCTCTGCTACGTCACACCTAAAGAGCATCTGGGTTTACCGAATAAAAAAGACGTGAAAGACGGCATCATTACCTACAAAATTGCTGCCCATGCAGCCGACTTAGGAAAGGGTCACCCTGGTGCAGCGATTCGTGACAATGCCTTGTCAAAAGCGCGTTTTGAATTCCGTTGGGAAGATCAATTTAATCTCGGCCTTGACCCCGACACAGCTAAAGAATTTCATGACGAGACGTTACCCAAAGACTCAATGAAAGTGGCGCATTTTTGCTCGATGTGCGGCCCCCACTTTTGCAGCATGAAAATCACACAAGACGTACGTGATTATGCGAAAAAATTAGGGGTCGCTGAAAAAGACGCCCTTGCAAAAGGTATGCAAGAAAAATCAATTGAGTTCGTTAAAAAAGGTGCCGAAATTTACCATAAAACTTAAGCAATTTAGGGCAGTTCAAGCAACTCAAGCAGTTCAAGTAGTTCAAGTAGTTCAATTCAAGTCACTTAAGCAATAACAGGTGCCAACGTGCTGTGAAGATCTTTTTCAGTGCGTTGGCTTCGCTGCGCGTAGTCTCGCACTTGATCTTCACCAATCATACCCACGTTAAAGTACTGTGACTGTGGGTGACTAAAGTAAAAACCTGACACGCTGGCAGCTGGGTGCATGGCATAACTTTCAGTCAACATCATGCCAATATCTTGCGCCTGCAACACATCAAACATTTCACGTTTAACAACGTGCTCTGGGCAAGCCGGGTAACCCGGTGCAGGCCGAATGCCTTGATATTGCTCTTTAATCAATGCTTCAAGTGGCAGCGCCTCATCAGGCGCATAACCCCAAAGGTCGGTTCGCACACGTACATGCAAGGCCTCTGCAAAAGCCTCGGCCAAACGATCAGCTAACGACTTGAACATGATGGCTGAGTAGTCGTCTTGCTCGTCAATGAAGCGTTGCTCTTGCTTTTCAATACCTAACCCTGCGGTTACGGCAAACATACCAATATAATCAACCACGCCACTTTCTCGTGGTGCAATAAAGTCAGCTAAACATTTATTATCAACGCCCTCGCGTTTCACACCTTGTTGACGCAAACCACGCCAAGTAAACAAAACCTCTTCGCGGGTTTCGTCTCGGTACACTTCAATATCGTCGTCATTGACTTGATTGGCAGGGTAAAACGCCATGATGCCATTTGCCGTTAACCAACGGCCATCAATCATGCGCTTGAGCATCGCTTGCCCGTCTGCAAACACCTTTTTGGCCTGCTCACCCACCACATGGTCTTCTAAAATGGCAGGGTACGAGCCAAACAATGACCAGGTTTGAAAAAACGGCGTCCAGTCGATATGTTGAGCCAATTCGTGCAGATCGTAATTTTTAAATAAACGACGACCTAAAAACTTAGGGCGCAGTGGCGTCTCGTTTTCCCAATCAATCACGGGCTTATTCGCGCGCGCTTGCGCTAAGGGAATAATAGGTGTGGCTTGACGCGAAGCATGCCGGCGACGCACTTCATCGTATTCTTTACTTAAGTCTTCAAGATATGTATTGGCGTTTTCTGAAACAAGGTTTTGTGCAACGCCCACCGCACGGCTGGCATCGGGTACATAAATCACAGGGCCATCATAATGGGGTGCGATTTTGACAGCGGTATGAACGCGGCTCGTTGTGGCACCACCGATCATCAACGGTATTTTGCGTTCTCTAAAGTAGTCATCGCGTTGCATTTCGCTGGCAACATAGGTCATCTCTTCAAGGCTTGGGGTAATTAAGCCCGACAAGCCAATGATGTCAGCCTTTTCTTCTTTGGCACATGCCAAAATTTTAGCGGCAGACACCATCACGCCCATGTTCACGACTTCAAAATTGTTACATTGCAAAACAACCGTTACGATGTTTTTACCGATATCGTGCACGTCACCTTTAACGGTAGCGATAACGATTTTGCCTTTGGCACGCACATCACCCCCGCCTGCTGCAATGTGTTTCTTTTCTTCTTCAATAAAAGGTATGAGGTGAGCTACCGCTTGTTTCATGACGCGCGCTGATTTAACGACTTGAGGCAAGAACATTTTGCCTTCGCCAAACAAGTCGCCCACAATGTTCATGCCGTCCATTAACGGGCCTTCAATCACCTCAATGGGGCGGCCACCTCGTGCGGCAATTTGCTGACGTATTTCTTCTGTATCTTCCACAATAAAAGTGGTGTTGCCCGTCACCATGGCCTGCGCCAAACGTCTTTCAACTGTTTGATCACGCCAAGCAAGGTCTTCTACTTTTTTGCTACCGTCGCCCTTAAAGTCATCTGATAGGGCAACTAACCGTTCAGTTGAGGTGCGAGTGTCGCTAGTATCGGTTTTGCCCACTGGGTTTTTACGGTCAAGCACAACGTCTTCGACCTGATCTCGCAGTACCGCTTTAAGCTCGGCATACACACCCAACTGACCGGCATTGACTATACCCATCGACATGCCTTCTTTGATGGCGTAATACAAGAAAACGGTGTGAATCGCCTCACGCATCAGTTCATTGCCGCGAAATGAAAAACTGACGTTAGACACGCCACCTGAAATACGAGCATGCGGTAAGTTATGAAGTATCCAACGGGTGGCTTCAATAAAGTCAACCGCATAATGGTCGTGCTCTTCGATGCCGGTGGCAATGGCAAACACGTTGGGGTCAAAAATAATATCTTCTGGTGGAAACCCCACCTCATTGACCAGCAAGTCATATGCGCGCTTGCAAATGGCTTGACGGCGCGCAAGCGAGTCGGCTTGGCCCTCTTCGTCAAACGCCATCACCACAACAGCAGCGCCATAGGCACGACATAAACGGGCTTGTTCTAAAAAGGGCGTGATGCCCTCTTTCATTGAAATTGAGTTAACAATCGGTTTGCCCTGCACGCACTTCAGACCGGCCTCAATCACTGACCATTTAGAACTGTCGATCATGATCGGTACGCGTGCAATGTCAGGCTCTGAAGCGATCATGTTTAGAAAACGCTGCATGCAGGCCAGCGAATCGAGCATGGCCTCGTCCATATTGATGTCGATGATTTGCGCACCGTTTTCAACTTGTTGACGTGCCACCGTAACGGCTTGATCGTAATTGCCTTCTTTTATCAGGCGCGCAAACATTTTGCTGCCTGTCACGTTGGTGCGCTCACCGACGTTGATAAACAACGATTTACTGTCAAAATTTAATGCTTCTAAACCCGATAAACGCGTACGCACTTCAATTTCAGGCACCACACGCGGTGTCATGCTTGAGACTTTTTGTGAAATGGCTTCGATGTGTTCTGGCGTGGTGCCACAACAGCCGCCTGCCACGTTCACCAAACCGGCCTTGGCAAACTCTTCAAGCAACGATGAGGTGTCGGCGGGGCTTTCATCAAAGCCCGTATCGCTCATGGGGTTGGGCAAACCTGCATTGGGGTAGACGCAGACGTAGGTGTCACTGATTTTGGCGAGCTCGGCAATGTAGGGGCGCATCAATGCAGCACCTAATGCACAATTTAAACCAATCGTAATGGGTCGGGCATGACGCACTGAATTCCAAAAGGCTTCAACCGTTTGACCAGACAAAATACGGCCTGAGGCATCGGTCACCGTACCTGAAATCATGACAGGCAAGCGCTCTCCCGTTTCAGCAAAAACCTGCTCGATTGCAAAAATTGCAGCTTTAGCGTTTAACGTGTCAAAAATGGTTTCAACCAACAGTACGTCAACCCCGCCTTCTAACAAAGCTTTTACTTGCTCTGTGTAGGCATCGCGCAATTCATCAAACGTAACGTTACGCGCGCCCGGGTCGTTGACATCAGGAGAAATAGAAGCCGTTTTAGGTTGCGGCCCCAACGCACCCGCGACAAAACGCGGCCGGTCTGGTGTTGAAAATTTGTCGCAGGCCTGACGTGCCAAACGGGCTGACACTAAATTCATTTCATAAGCGAGCTCGGGCAAGTCGTAGTCACCCTGCGCGATTGAGGTGGCACCAAAGGTATTGGTTTCGACTAAATCGGCACCCGCCTGCAGGTACTGTTCGTGAATGGTTTGAATGACGTCAGGTCGCACAATGGACAACAACTCATTGTTGCCTTTAACGTCTTTGACGTGGTCTTTAAATCGCTCGCCCCGAAAATCAGCTTCAGTGAACTTGAGCTGTTGCACCATGGTGCCCATTGCACCGTCAAGCACCAAAATACGCTCACCTAACGCACGCGCAAACTCAGCGCCTCGGGTGTAAGACTCGATCGGGTAGGGTAGTTTTGGGTATGACATAAAAGACCAATTCGCTGATGGGTTCAAGTGATGGGTTCAAGCGCATAAATAGGTAATACAGCAAAAACCTGTAGAAGTATTACATCGTAACAAAATAAGGGCTTGAACCTACTGAAAAGCACCTTAAACCCCTATTTTTTAAGGGGAACGCGTTGTCGTCAAATGATCCGGCCATGCAAACGAATTGACATGTTAAGCGTATCGTTGACCCGAGAGACACCCTTTGCTGCGCGCCCTGATCAATGAAAACTCTCTTAACACCATCATGTTAAAATGTCTTCGCTTTGGTGCTTTCGGTGCCGCTATATGTCTAGCCTGTTTGGCTTGCATGGCATTGGGAAAGTTAAACGGGAAACAGGAAGCCTTCGATCTTGAAAGTTAGCCTGTGCTGCCCCCGCAACGGTCAACGTGTTGTTTTAAAAAAACGCACGCCAGCCCGATACCGGCCAAATAGCCATTTTTGCTGAACAACAGCCCAAAATGTTCCCCTAATTAACGTGCGGGGACGCACGTTTTAAGTGAGCTTTTCTCATGACTTTGAAGCCTTATCTACAGGCATCAGGCGTTCTTGCCTGTTTGCTACCTCTATTATCTGCCGCACAAAACGTTTCCCCCGGTCAATCCGAAGCTAAAAAGCTTGACGAAGTTATTGTGACCGCCACCCGCTCTGCTCAAACCCTTAAAAGTACCATCGGTGACAACACCGTCGTAAATCGTGAAGCGCTAGACCAAACGCCCAATGCAACCTTAGCTGAAGTGCTCGGTCGCCAGCATGCCATTACCTTTGTGAACTCTGGCGGCCCACAAACACTTTCAACCATCAATATTCGTGGCGCCAACAGCAACCAAAGCTTAGTACTCATTGACGGCGTTCGTGTCAATAACGGTAGCAACGGTTTACCCGCCTTAAACGCCATGCCCACCAACAGCATTGAGCGCATTGAAATTGTGCGGGGCGCCAGCAGCAGCTTATATGGTGCTGATGCCATCGGCGGCGTGGTGAACATTATTACGCGCAAACCGGGCGATAAACAGCCCTTTGAAGCCTATGCCAATGTGGGTGTGGGCACCTATTCAACCAGTGAATACGATGCGGGTTTTTCAGGGTCGCATAATGGGCTGAGCTACAGCTTGTATGGCGGTTATGGCCAAAGCGCAGGGTTTAATGCCACAACCAACAAAAATTATTATTACAACCCCGATACTGACTCATACTACCGTAGCAATATTGGTGGCCAAGTCGGTATGACATGGCAAGAAGGGCAAACCTTAACACTGCGCACGTATCAATCTCAAATTAACTCAGGAGTCGATAACGGCACGCCCTATTTTAATGACAGGGGTTTGCAAACGCTTAGCAACACATCACTTACAAGCAGCAACCAAATTAACAAGATCTGGTTAAGCACATTAACGGCCTCTCTTTTGACAGATCAATACGACACTAGAAACCTACCTACCGGCAATTTAAACACCACCCAAACGTTCAAAACTGATCAAACTCAATACGTTTGGCAAAACAATTTTAAGCTCAGTGATTCGCAACAATTTAGCCTCGCTTATGAACGACTCACACAAAAAGTATCAGGGCAGTTTTCTGATGGAGACTACGTGACGCCTTCTTATGTCGGCTACCAAAACGCAGAGGTCAACACCAACTCGTTTGTGGGTGTTTACCAAGGTGAATGGGGCCCACACGCGGTGCAATTGAGCGCGCGTAACGATGCCAATTCACAATATGGAAATTTTGCGACGGGTAGCATCGGGTATGCCTATCAATTCACCTCTCAGTGGCGCGGTAATGTGGGTTTGAATACGGGTTTTAGGGCGCCCAACTTTAATGAGTTGTATTGGCCTGCAACGTCAAGTTTTGTGGGCAACCCCAACCTGCAACCTGAAAAATCAAAAAATATTGAGGTGGGTTTGCAATACACGCACAATAAGGGGCAGCTCGGTGTCACGATGTACCAAAATGAAATTACGAACTTAATTATCAATGAGCCTAGCCAACCGGGTAGCTTCGTGTACCAAGCCAACAACATTGGCAAAGCCACCATTAAGGGCGTGACGTTTAATGGCAATCAGTACATTGCCAAAAACACCCAAATTATCGGTAGTTTTGACTGGTTAAGCCCAATTAATGATGACAATAACGAATTGCTACCGTTGCGTGCGCAAAGGGTTTTAAAGCTAGCTGCCGAACACACTTGGCAAGAAACGCAGTTTGGCTTGGAATGGTATTTGTCGAGCGCTAGGCGGGAAGTGTTTAGCAAAAACAATTTGGGTGGCTACGGTTTACTCAATGCCTCGTTAGCGTATAAGGTATCTAAAAACGCTACCGTTCAATTAAGGTGGAATAACATGTTGGGTAAACAATATAACCTTGTGGAAAACTACAACACGCCGGGTTCAAACGTCTTTGTTAACCTAGCATTAAAGTATTAACAA
>JBDNHM010000269.1:0-6197 GCA_041688825.1 Burkholderiaceae bacterium
CATCGCTTTTTGGGGTGACTCAACCGCTATCAACAGCCCAATTTTCATATTAATGCTGTGTGTTGCAACGGCCAGCCTGGGGTTTTTATTACTCAACTGGCCCCCCGCTAAAATCTTTATGGGCGACGTAGGCAGCACTTGGTTGGCTTTCATCATTTTTGCGTTGGCCTTACTCACCGTTCAGGCCGGTTGGTTAAGCTACCCAGTTTGGGCGATTTTGGGGGCAACGTTTATTACCGATGCCACCGTTACCTTGCTCACTCGTATGTTACATGGAGAGCGCTGGTATGAGGCGCATCGCAGCCATGCCTATCAAAGAATGTCTCGTCGTTGGCCCGGTGAACGTAAAGTTGGGCATCGTACCATCGCTTTGCTTGTGATCATTATTAACTTAATGTGGTTGGCGCCTCTTGCTTGGGCTTGTATGGTCTGGCCTCAATGGGTGTTAGGGTGGGTTTTGTTGGCTTATTTGCCGCTTCTCGCCTGTGCCGTGGCCTTAGGCGCGGGTCGGTCTGATGCAACGGCTTTACAATGAAAATATGATGAAAAAATAAAACCAATAATGAAGTTATCAATTAAACAGCTATCTATATCTTCTAATCGTTATGGAAAATAAACAAGCATGACCCAAGTGAGTCATACCAGTGCTTTAAGCGACGTAAATAGAGCATTGAGACAATACAGCTTAGCCGGCACGTTGGGTTGGCAAGACATTAAGCAACGTTATCGCCGTTCAAAAATGGGTGCTTTTTGGCTCACCATCAGCATGGCGGTGCTTATCGGTGCTTTGGGCTTGGTTTTTGGGGGCGTCTTTAATACCCCTATGCGAGAGCTGTTGCCCTTTTTAGCGTTAGGCATCATTCTCTGGACATTCATTTCTACCGTCATCATGGAGGGCTGTACTGCTTTTGTTAGTGCGGAAGCCATCATTAAGCAGCTGCCCATACCTTTGTTTACGCACATCATGCGCGTGATTTGGCGAAACGCCATTATTCTGGCTCACAACGTTGTGATTGTGCCGATTATTTTTTTGATTTTTTTGAAACCTTTAGGCTGGGTTGCTCTGTTAATGTTGCCTGGTATCATCATTAGCACCATTACATTGTCTTGGGTAGCTTTTTTGTCGGCCATACTATGCACGCGTTATCGTGAACTTTCACAAATTGTCACGAGTGTTTTACCCGTTGCGTTCTACCTGACCCCTATTATCTGGATGCCCAATATGCTTTCGGGGCGTTCAGGTTTTTTTCTATTAGAGGCAAACCCATTCTTTCATTTAATTGAAGTGATACGGGCACCTTTGCTGGGCACAGCCCCTACACTAACTAATTGGTTGGTATCCCTGACGATGGCAGTATTGGGTTGGGTTATCACGCTTTGGGTTTACGGAAAGTATAAAAATCGTATTTCTTATTGGCTTTAAACAACTATGGCAATTATTGACTTTAAAGGGGTGTGTGTTGACTTCCCCGTTTTCAACTCTACAGGGCGTTCACTCAAAAAGCGACTGATGAGCGTAGCCACAGGCGGTCAACTGAGCGAAGATGCCACAGGTGTAGTGGTGATTCGAGCCCTAGAAAACTTAACCTTTAAGTTCGAAGACGGTGAACGCGTCGCTTTGTTAAGTCACAATGGGGCGGGTAAAACCACTTTGTTGCGTGTGTTGAGTGGTGTGTATGCCCCAACATTGGGTAGTGCTGTGGCTCAAGGTCAGTTGGGTTCACTCATTGACATATCACTTGGCATCGACCCTGAAGCCTCTGGCTTAGACAACATTTACATACGCGGTCGGTTGCTAGGTATGAGCGCCGCTGAAATCAAAGCTAAAACTCCTGAGATTGTTGAATACTCAGAGCTTGGTGACTTTATTGAAATGCCGGTGCGTACCTACTCAACCGGTATGCACATGCGTTTAGCTTTCACCATTTCGACTACCTTACGCCCTGAAATATTACTGATGGATGAATGGCTTTCCGTCGGTGACGAAGGCTTTAAGCACAAAGCCGAAGCCCGTATGAATGACGTGGTGCAATCAACTAACATCTTAGTGGTGGCCACCCACTCGCGAGAATTGGCATTAAAAACCTGCAACCGAGCTTTATGGCTAGAGCACGGCAAAATTAAAATGGACGCCACGCCTAGTGAGGTGTGTGACGCTTATTTTGGGGTTGTTGCTTAATTCACCGGTACCCCAAACCGATTCCCCAACGACACGCCCGACCACGTTACCGTCACGAACATGGCGAAATTTACGAGAGACTCTGTCAGCCAAAGATATATGACTGAAAGATGAAGCCAGGTAAGCGCGTCAACATGATTCATAAATAGTTGTTGCTCAGCTTCACACCTTTTTATCAAAACGCCCCCAACGCTCAGCATAAATAATATCTAATGTATGATTTAGAACCAACAAGACAAACTCAAAAAACAAACTCAACTTAGGGTTCTTGAATATGACACTTCGAAACAACTACTTCGGTGCCATATTGCTGTGTTTGTCTGCGACTGCTGTGGCGCAAACCCAACAGCCCACCCAACAGCCCACCCAACAGCCCACCCAACAGCCCGACGTCACCTACCAACCTGTTCAAACAACCTGGCGCGCTACCTTTGAAAACTGGAAGCTGCCCGAAGGTGAAACGATGGGTATGCTGGGCACCAATTTACTGTTTGACGTTAACCCAAATGTAAAACTGGGTATTGCTTCTTACGGCGCCATGACAGGTGTGCGGGGCGGTTTCATCACTTTAGGCCTGGCCAGCGAGCTACAAAAAGAGCTTTCAGAAAATTGGGTCGCTCACACGGGTCTGTTTGTGGGCGCTGGGGGCGGTGCAGGCGGCTATATTTTGGCGGGTGGTGGCTTCATGTTGCGCGCCGATGCGGGCTTGACCTACAAAATGGGGCCATACGGTAATTTGGGTGCAGGCGTGTCGTGGGTAACTTTTCCAACCGGCCAAATACGCAGCACTCAACCCTACATCATGTACGAGTATCCGTTTGATTCATTCATGTCAGACGGCTGGTCTGGTTCGGGCTCAAGCGCGAGCTCAAGTTCTAGAGCAAACACCAACTTCGGTTCAACCGCATCATCAAACACGATTGCACCATCAGCCTCGTACCTAAGCTCAGCCTCCAACCCATCATCAGGCATAAAGCAAAACGCAACCCGCTTTGCGTCATCTAAACGCCAAGAATTTAGCGTCGCTTGGACGGGCTACAAAATACCTTCGTCAGTCACTAAAACCAGTGGTGCGGCACAAAGTAGCACCATGCAACTCGCGGGTGCGCGGTGGACAACATACTTAACCGACCGATGGTTTTTGACCTTCCAAGCTTCTGGCGCTTTTGCTGGAAATAGTGCGGGCTATATGCAGATTTTAGGGGGTGGTGGTTATCGCCTACCCCTGGGGTCATCAACCGCTTTGAAGTTTTATGGCAACGTTGGCCCAGCAGGGGGCGGTGACGTGGCCACGGGTGGGGGCATTTTGTATGGCGCGGGCGTGGCTTTACAGCAATCTATCACTGATGACTTGGCCATTGAATTTGGTTTGGGTGGTGTCAAAGCAGGTACGGGTGATTTCAAAGCTTTGGCTGCGGGCGTGAACTTAAGCTACATATTTGGTCTCCCTAGAACCAAGTCAGGACAAAAACTATTGCCCAACGATTTTGCAGGCTACAAACTTGCCCCTTTGCAACTACGAGCCATCAACCAAACTTACTTAAAAGGCAACGACCAGTGGCGCTCTAGAGACGTCGGCCAGTCGGTTAACAACCTAGGTTTCGCAGCCGACTACTTCATTAACCCCAAGGTATACCTCACTGGCCAAGGCCTAGCCGCCTATAGCGGCGATGCCGGTGCCTTCATGACAGGCCTGGTCGGTGCGGGCGTGAACCAACCCATTTCAAAAGATTGGTTTGTGATAGCAGAAGGCTTAGTGGGTGCTGCAGGTGGTGGCAGCTTGGCCGTGGGCAATGGCTCGGTCTGGCAAGTCAACGCTGGTTTGGGCTACCGCATCAACAAAAGCTTGTCATTGATGGTGACAGGCGGCCGTATGCAAGCCCCTACCGGTGACTTTAGCGCCAATGTGATTGGTGTGTCGCTAGGCTATCGTTTTGGGTTGCCTGTTAATTGATTTAGCAAAAACACAACTAACTTTCAATTTGTATTAAAAAACCCTTTACTTTTTTGATGCTTTTGTTTAAATTAAGTTCAAGAACTATTTCCAACGATGAAGTGATTTTTATAAAATTTGCTAGGTTTACAGCACATTTGTCAGCACACTTGTCAGCACACTTGTCAGCACACTCGTTTCAATGTGGTTGTTCAATAGCTCATCATCCATTCACCAAAAAATAAAGTCTCAATATATTGGTATCCACATCATGAATAAGCAAAAAACTATCACTGCTCAATTTTTTAAGAATAGCATCATAAAAAGTGCACTAGGCGCCACGCTCTGCATGGGTTTTGCTTGGTCGGCCTCAGCTCAAAACAATTCGTCAACTCAAGTTCCGTCTAGCACCAACGCATCGGCTACATCAATCGCGTCTACTCAAACCAAGCAAACGAGTGCTGTTGAAATTAGTGCCGAGCAAGAGCAAGATTTAGTTGCAGCCATCAACAGTGCCAAAATTGTAAATCCCATTGGGCTTGAAAGATACTACTACCCTTCTTTGGGTGCAGGCATACCGACAGGTTTTGGTGCAAACTGGGGTGACGTGATGGTTGGCGCTGCTTGGTCTAATAGCGATAAGCAGCGTAATGAAGATGATGGCAGCATGTCATTTACGATGGGTTTACTAGATTCTAGAAAATTTGTGGGTCTGGAGGTTTCAGCCAATTTATTGTCGATGCGTAACTTTGGTGACAACTGGAATTTTGATGCGAAAGTTCACCGCATTTTGTACGAGGGTGACAAAGGCTTTCTCGCATTAGGTGTGGGAAGAAACAATTTTGCTTGTAGCGGTTCAAATGCCTGTAGCTCAACTTATCCTAGTACAGGTGGTTTGGCATCAAACGTTGCCAGTAATTATGTTGTGCTCAGTGGTTTAACGCCCGTTAAAAACTTATTTGGAAGCGGCAATGTGCCGTTGAACGTTTCTTTGGGTATGGGTAACGGCAATTACTCGAACGACATGAATTCGGGTGCTCAGTACAGCGTTTTTGGTGACATTGGCATGCAGTTTCATGACCAAGTGGGCGCAGGCGTAGGTTGGAGTGGTAAGGGTTTAAATGCCAACCTGTCTTTTGTACCCGTAAGAAAGTTTCCGCTCATTTTAAACATATTGTTTGCAGACGTCACAAATCGCACCCCTGCTGGTTTTAACGTCATTGTGAGCGCTGGTATGCCTTTTAACTTTCTTCAGTAAACCAATTAGCACATTATTAACTTAAACATTGTCAAAAGTTCGAGGCATATTATGAATAGCAACAAGAATTCCAGTAAAAGCACCAAATCATTTCGCCCATTGCAGTTTTTAAGCATCCTGGCTTCTTCCCTTCTGTGCTCAGTTGCCATGGCAGGCGGAACGCCTGCGGGTGGTGCCAGTGGCGCAACAATCGCTGGTTCAGCTAGCATTCCTAGCGCTTCAATGAGCAGTTTTTCAGGTTCTATAACGACAGGCAGCACTGATGGTGGTTCAACCACATCAAGCGGAAATACTGCAAGCGTAGGCTCAGCAACTTTTAGCTCGCCCGCTTCGCTAACAAGTATTACGTCTTCTATACCCCCTGGTGGAAGCATAACGCTGACAGGCCCAGATGGCGCTAGCTACGCAGTTACTGTTAACGCAAATGGTACGATTTCAGTTACGGCTGTTCCATAACCCATTAAACCTTTTTGGCTGACACCTGCTTGACGTAGGTGTCAGTTATAGCTCGTCTTAGTAGTTATTAATCGCCCAATATCAAGACTTCAAAAAGCGCCCAAACCGAACCAAATACCGGTACGCAAGTTGATACAAAACCGCCATCACTACAAAACAGGCCATTAACGCAAGAGTAGAGTGTGCAAACGTCACTGCCAACACGCTACCCAGCAACATAAAGCCCCATAACGGCACCGAGGCAAAGGCATTTTGTAAAACTTTCGGCCTGCGGCCCGTAAATGACCGAAACCGCCTGGCATATAGCAAACTATGTAAATGCAAACGGTCTGGGTGAAAAGAATCGTGCTGGCGACGCCTACGTCGCAAAA
>JBDNHM010000270.1:0-8281 GCA_041688825.1 Burkholderiaceae bacterium
GATAAAGAAACAGGGGCTATTTTTGTTGATCGATTTGTTAGCACGGCCATGTACTACCCAGCCAATTATGGTTACGTACCGCGCACATTGAGTGGCGACGGTGACCCCGTTGACGTGCTGGTTATCACACCCTTCCCTCTTATACCGGGTGTTGTGGTGCCTTGCCGCGCCATTGGCATTCTTAAAATGACCGATGAAGCCGGTGAAGATGGCAAAGTGTTGGCTGTTCCCACCACTAAAATTATGCCTTTATACGACAGCTGGAAAAAACCTGAAGACCTGCCTGCCATTCAACTGCGTGCCATTGCCCACTTTTTTGAGCATTACAAAGACTTAGAAGAAGGTAAATGGGTCAAAGTGAGTGGTTGGGAAGGTGTTGAATCAGCCAAGAAAGAAATCGTTGACGGCATGGCCAACTATAAAGGCTAAGTGTTGCGAGGCTGGGGGGGGGCTAACATCCCTTCTTCGTTTACGTTTATTAAAACAAATTTTGCTTAATCTTTAATCTTTAATCTTATTGCTGGAAACATCTCGCCCAATTTCAACATCATTGGGTACAGTTAGTGGCGCACTGTCAAAGTATTCCTCATAAGCCGCGTCTGTTGTGACCGGCGGGGTTGTCGATTCTGCTGAATATCTGTTTTGAGCCGAAACCTCGTCACCCAATTCAACCCAACCCCCCACGTTTTTGATGTCTGGGTCAGCCGCTATATCGGCGGCCGGCAACAAAGTATCTTTTGATAATACGGGTAGTGCTGAACTCACTGCAGTGGCTAAACGCCATTGCTTTGCTGCCAAGTCAGATTTACCGATGCGGTCAAACAAGCTACCTAATAAGGCATGCACGCGCGAGTCGCTATGAAGCGCCAAACTGCGTTCAAGGTATCGTTGCGCTTGGCCCCACATTTGTGAGGCTAAGCAAAGTGAACCCAGGGTCGCTAAAAGTTGTGCGTCGTTAGGGCGTTTAGCGAGCCAACCCTCGGCTTTCTGAAGACGCCGGTTAACCTCTTGACCTTCAGATCTAGCATAAGCATCTAAAACACGTGGGTCAAATGATTGTTCAATTGAGTTTTCAAGTATGCGCGAAGATTCTTTAATTTGATCGTTTGATTCAAAAGCGAACGCACCGGCTAGGGCAATATCAGGCAAAAGTTTTTCATCGCTACGAAGTGACTTCCAGATGGGTTGCCAGTCACCGCGACGTTGGGCGTCGCGAATTTGAGCCGCTGCTGCGACATCAACTAGGCGGTCAGCCTCATGCGCTTGTATGGCACGCATACGTTTGAGTTGGTGTGCAATGTGAAGCACTTGCGTATGATCATTGAGCTGTTGATATGCCCGCAACAAAATGCGCATCGTGTGAACATGTTTGGTCGTTTCGGCACCAGATGCCAACAACGTATCAAGCGCCTGTTGGGCTAGACCTTGATCAAGCCATAAGTCAGCTGCCGCTGCCGCAATCGCAATACGCAGAGTTTGGTCAGGCTTTTGATCTGTAACCGTTGCTTGGGCATCACCTATTAACTGATCACGACGCGCATACTCGCCCATAGCATGTGCTGCACGAGCTGCTGACAAACTAGCCAGCACTTGGCGACGATGATTTTTGGTTTGTTGTGACAACTTAGTTAAAGCCTGTTCAGCCAAGCTATAACGCCCCTCTAAGAGAGCTGTCCAACCATCTTCAAGTAAGTCTTGATCGCGCTTTGCTTTTCTTTCACCACGCCAATTGCGCATGCGCAAAGGTAAGTTTGTAAACCAAGCCACCAGTCGCAACAAAATATACAGGCCAACAAACGCAACAATTAATGTCAATATTGCGAAAGCTAACGACACTTGAATACTTAAGTTATCAACCACTATCATGACATTGCCGGGGTGACGGTCAATGACCAAAGCCAGCACAACAGCGAGTGTGAATAAAAAGATTGTCCAGAACCAGGTACGCATCGTTTTTAATTCCCCGGTTGATTAGACGTAAAGCCCTTGGCTCGCAAAGATGCCAAGGCATTTAGGCTGTCTGAAAGTGAAGGTAACTGAACGGCTACTGGTGACGCTTTGAGCTGAGTAATTAACTCAAGCACTTTTTTTGTTTGAGGTGTATCTAAATCATAGCGGCTATCAACCAAACCTGATATTTGTGACAACTCTGTTTGCCAAAGTAGCGGCTGACGCATCATCATCGCTAATTTTGCACTCAGAACAAGACCCCTTAGATGCGAGCGCAATGAAATGCTTTGCTCTTCTGACATTAATAACGACTGGGTATCAGACGCACGTCTAATACGAACAATGTCAACGAACTCTTTGGTTAATACACTTGATGCTTGTTGAGCAATCTTGCCAGACTGTTCAATAGCTTGATGCCACCAACTACTGACGGTTTCGAGTGACCAAAAGTTAGAAACCATACTAGATGTTGATTCCGGCGAAGATGAAGTCGTTGCCGCAGTCGTTGCCGCAGCCGTTGAAGCAGTCGAAGATGGCGTCGTAGGCGGTATCGTCTTGCCAGATGGAATCAGGGGTTTGACTGAATCTGGCGTTGGCATGATGGGTGCAGTGGGTGTTAACGGAACAAGCGGACCTGAACCCTGCCCCGCTTTATTCCCACTAGGCGCCAATAAAGGGGCTTGATTAAGCAACTCACCTAAGCGATCAAGTTTAGAAAACAACCCGGTAATATCAACGTCAGGTGTCGCACGCAAGCGGCTTAAATCTGATTGAATCGCACGCCCTACTTCTGAAAAACGTGGTGAATCAAAACGCACGATGGCTTGCTCAGCGGCTTCAAGCGCAGCAATACTGCCTGCTACCTGACCGGTTAAAGAAAGCTGTTGATTCGCTAATAAAATTAAACGCTCAACTTCATTTGCGCGCAGGGTATCATCAACGCCGTAGTTAAACGCGCGCCACGATTGCTCAATTGTTGCAAAGTCGCTGCGAGCAACTTTAACTTGCGCATCAATTTGATCTAACTTTTCAGTTTGAGATTGTGCTAATGACAGCGCCTCACGGGCACGCTGTTCGGCCAAAAGCGATTGTGATTCTAGTTGTTGAAAACGCGCAGCCACAATGCGGCCCGTGCTTTCAGCGCGTTGTTGTTGCCACCATAATGCTGCACCCGCAGCACCCAAAAGCAGTACTAGAATAATGACGGTTGCAACCCAACTAAAACGACGAGGTGAAGGGTTCGAATCAATCATTGAAGACGATTTTTCAGCAGATACCGGTACTTGAGCATCTGAAGGGTTTTGTGTTGTGTCAGCATTCACATTCATAACCTTGATTGTAACGTTTCAATGCTTTAGGGGGAAATAAGACTAAGAATTAGGCAATGAACCCATCTAAAACTAAGACTTCAAATATTTAAATATTTTTTGTAAGCCCTGCAAAATCTCTTGGTCGCTGGATGATACGACTTGATAAGGCGTCACATCACGACATTTCTGGTCAGTCAAATCATCAAGATCAACTGTTGCTAATAAACGACGCACCCGATCAAGCACTTTAGGGTGTGTCACGACTAAACCCTGTATGGCCAAGCCTGCCTGAACACCCAAACAATTAAGTTGGTTATCTACTGCGTCAACAGACTCAACGCTGGTGAATAACCAGATCAAAGGCATTTGAGATTTTAGCGCGGTGGTCAAACTTAAAACCTGCTCGGCCGACCACACATACGGTTTACGGGCATAAACAGCTAAACAATCAACTTGACAACCCTTTGCAGCGAATTGATCACGCAACCAATTCCGGCCCTGTTCAGCCCGTACAATTAATACCCGGCGAATGGATGCAAGAGATGGTGTTAATACTTGCCATAAGGCTTCAGAATCTTGTCTTTGACCCTCATGAGGGTAAAAAATATTCGTTTCAGAACCAAATCGCTGACGAATCGCTTGTGCAGTTTGTTCACCAACTGCCGCCATCAATGTTGGTATCATTCCTGCAACAGCGTCTAAGGGAAAGTACTGAACCGCAGCGCGGCTCACAAAGACGATCAAATCGTAGGGCTCAGCGAATGTCACTAAAGGGGTAATCGGCTCAACCGACAACGCTGGCAATGCCAACACGGGTATGCCCATATCACCCAACACCTCAATGAGGCCTCGCTGTCGCGAGGCGGGCCGCGTCAAAACAAGGGTAGGATTGTTAGCCATGCCCTGTCTGGTTTAACGATGCCAGTATGTGATCAGCACCTTGCATTTGTAATGCATGGGCAACAGCCTCGCCCAACTGAACTGCTTTATCAATTGATGCGCTGGCTTGATTAAAAACAACTTCTTGCCCATCTGGTGTGGCAACAAGTGCTTGTAAGTGAATTTTATTGTCTTGTATGGTGGCATAGGCCGCAATGGGTACCGTGCAAGACCCCCCCAAAACCCGCGAAACAGCTCTTTCTGCCAATGAGCAGGCTGTGGTTTGCGAACAAGCCAAAGGCTGTAGCAATTGTTTTAAATCGGAACGATCAGCTCGAATTTCAATACCTAAGGAACCCTGACCCGCAGCGGGCAATGAGTCTTGCGTTGATATAAAGCCCCGTATGCGATCAGCCAAACCAAGTCTCTGTAGACCAACGGCCGCCAAAATAATCGCGTCAAAGTCACCCGCGTCAAGCTTACCTAAACGCGTGTCTAGATTGCCTCGTAGAGGCTTGACCGTAACGTGCGGTATGAGGCGTCGCAATTGCGACTCACGCCTTAAACTTGATGTGCCCACCACAGCGCCATGAGGCAAAGCCTGCATGTCAGCATAATGGTTTGAAACCCAGGCATCTCGTGTTTCCGCTCGCGGTAAAATCGCCGTCAATTCAAACGCCTCGACTAAATCTACGGGTACATCTTTAAGCGAATGAACAGCTAAGTCAGCGCGACCGTCTAGCAACGCATATTCAAGTTCTTTGATAAAGAGACCCTTACCGCCAATTTTTTGCAAACTGCGGTCAAGAATTTCATCGCCTCGCGTGCTGAGCTTCAAAAGCTCAACGTTAATGCTGGGGTACAGACGAATTAAACAATCACGCACGTGTTCGGCTTGCCAAAGCGCCAAACGACTCGCTCGTGTAGCGATAACAAGTTTTTTCGGTAAAGTTTGGGTGTTTGAAGCCATAGGGTCGGTTTAACTAAAGTAGCTTAAAACAATTGTTAAAACAACACTGATAATGATCAAAATGAGTAAGCCTTGTAACAAGCTGTAACCCTTTTGCCCGCCAATTTTGATATATTGACCTTTCTTAGAATCTGGTTTTTTAATTTGTTTCTTATCTTGCTGAACTCGCATGTTCATCATAAATTCCTTATATTCTGGTAACAGTTTAAGCGAATAGACTTTTACTAACAGTTCAGTCACCAGATCGCGCTTTTAATCAACTATCTTTAAGAAAAAACGCCGACCTGTGAAGCACAAACCGGCGTTTTATGAAAGTCAAATAAATGACTTTAAATTCACACTACATTTACAGAACAGACATCAGCAACTTGCCCATTTCTGATGGGTTACGCGTTGTTTTAATACCGCAGGCTTCCATAACAGCCAGTTTTGCATCTGCTGTGTCTTCACCACCTGAAATCAACGCACCTGCATGGCCCATGCGTTTGCCAGCAGGTGCTGTCACGCCAGCAATAAAACCCACAATTGGTTTCGTCATGTTGTCTTTGGCCCAACGCGCAGCATTGACTTCGTCGGGGCCACCAATTTCACCGATCATGATGACTGCATCAGTTTCAGGGTCATCATTGAACATTTTCAAGATGTCAATGTGTTTTAAGCCATTGATAGGGTCGCCACCAATACCGACAGCACTTGATTGACCCAAACCCAACTCAGTAACCTGACCCACCGCCTCATAAGTCAAGGTGCCTGAACGGCTAACGATACCAATACGACCTTTGCGATGAATATGGCCAGGCATGATACCGATTTTTATTTCGTCAGGTGTGATGAGCCCTGGGCAGTTAGGGCCTAGCAATAGCGTTTTGCTTTTCAGTTGAGCCATAATGCTTTTAATTTCAAGCATATCGCGAACAGGTATACCCTCTGTGATGCAAATCACCAGATCAAGCTCAGCCTTGACTGCTTCAAGAATGGCGCCTGCTGCACCCGCTGGCGGTACATAAATGACAGAAACAGTAGCGCCCGTTTGAGCTTTGGCATCTGCCACTGAGGCAAAAATAGGTATACCTTCAAAGTCTTCACCCGCTTTTTTGGGGTTCACACCCGCTACAAATGCGGCCTTGCCATTGGCATAATCACGGCACATACGGGTGTGAAACTGGCCCGTTTTACCCGTAATACCTTGTGTAATAACTTTTGTATCTTTATTGATCAAAATTGACATGTCTGATTCCTTAGGCGAGTTATTTGGTGGCAGCAACGACTTTGGTTGCGGCCTCGGCCATGGTGTCGGCACTGATAATTGGCAAGCCAGAATCAGCCAACAGTTTTTTACCTAACTGTTCGTTTGTGCCTTTCATGCGCACAACCAAAGGCACGTTTAAATTAACAGCCTTACACGCTTCAATAACGCCTTGTGCAATCACGTCACAGCGCATGATGCCACCAAAAATATTGACCAAAATCGCTTTAACATCTTTGTTTTTAAGCATAATTTTGAATGCTTCAGTGACTTTTTCAGCAGTTGCGCCACCGCCCACGTCTAAAAAGTTGGCTGGCTCGCCACCGAAGAGTTTGATGGTGTCCATCGTGGCCATCGCTAAACCTGCACCATTAACCAAACAACCAATGTTGCCGTCGAGTTGAATGTAGGCCAAGTCATGTTTACTGGCTTCGATTTCGGCAGCATCTTCTTCAGCTAAATCACGGTAAGCAACAATTTCAGGATGACGATACAGCGCATTGCTATCAAAGTTAAACTTGGCGTCAAGTGCAATGATATCGCCGCTACCTGTCAAAATAAGGGGGTTAATTTCAGCTAATGACGCGTCAGTTTCCCAATAGGCTTTGTATAACTTTTGAAATTCAGTCGCTGCGCGAGCAACGGATGCATCAGGTACGCCAATGCCGCGAGCCAAATCACTGGCTTCTTTGTCGCTAAAGCCAACAGCTGGGTCGACAAACACTTTGAGAATTTTTTCAGGGGTGTGCGCAGCCACTTCTTCAACGTCCATACCGCCTTCACTTGAGGCCATCACGCAGACGCGTTGCGAATCACGATCGGTCACAATACCGACGTAATATTCTTTTTTAATATCTGCACCCTCTTCTATTAGCAGGCGGCTGACTTTTTGACCTTGTGGGCCAGTTTGATGCGTAATTAATTGCATACCTAAAATTTCTGTAGCCAGCTCTTTAAGCTCTGCCATTGATTTGGCAAGCTTAACGCCACCGCCTTTACCGCGACCGCCTGCATGAATTTGCGCCTTGACAACCCAGACTGGGCCACCCAATTTTTCGCCTGCAGCAACGGCTTCTTCAACGCTAAATGCGGGAAAGCCGTGAGGTACTGCAACGCCAAATTGCTTGAGCAGTTCCTTGCCTTGATGTTCATGGATTTTCATGAGGGTCCTGTTTGGTCAGTAAGTGAATAAAATAGGGCGAAGTGTTTAGTTTGAAATAAAATTATGTCATTTTTAATCATTTTTGGTCGGAACATACCACTGCGGGTAGAACTCTTCTACAACAGGGCCATCTAGCCGAAGAGCGTGGCACCCTTCAAGCTGAAATGGCCGTTTATCGGTCGGGACACCTTCAGGTTTATGCCGCTCATTTGCCATTGACTGCAAGGCAACCGTTGGCAAAACACCCGCCAACTCGGTAATGTGTGAGCAGCCTTTCGTGCGCGCAAAGCGCTCTTTAACGGCCTGGCGAAAACTTTTTAATAAATTCATACCGACTAAATTTTGATACGCTGGTGCAATGCCTATGCAATGATCGCCATATGGTGCTGCGTCGTAGACCGCTTCAGCCGCCAAAATTGTGAAGCTTCGATCAATGGTGACGCGCAAGTGCATATGATGAAACGGCTTACCGGCGGCGTGGGTACTGCCATCGCGCTTATCAAAGGGGTAAGACTTGTCGTCAATAAGCTCTGCTTCGATGTCCCACAGGCCATCGTCGCGTTCATATGAGTGAACAGTTATAGCGCGATTATGTAACGGTTTACGTTGATGGGAAGACGTTGGTAGAGGCATATGAGGTGGTCATTCGCAGCCTGTCGATTGACAATTGGCATAGCTTATAAGTATAACGCGATTTAATTATTGCCCTGATTTCGTTGGGTATCGAGCACTTTACGCACAATGTCAGCTTGAAAACCCCGCGA
>JBDNHM010000271.1:0-7284 GCA_041688825.1 Burkholderiaceae bacterium
CAAATAAATCACTTCGGTAAAACAATTGACTGTTTTGTAGGTGGCGCAGAGTTGCCTGCCATGCAAGCGCAAACCAATGTCTTTTATGCGTATCGGCAAGCTCACAATCAAGCGGGGCAGTACACGTTATTAGAAGGTCTTAACCATTACACTGTGTTTGATGCTTTTGTTAACCCAGACGGTGCAGTATTGGCCGCCATTAAAAATCTAACGATGTCTATAAAATCTTATATTCGTACCGTGCCGCATTACCCTCACCAGGGCATCATGTTTCGTGACATCACGACGCTGCTTAAAAACCCTGTCGGTTTACGCCTCACAATTGATGGGCTAGCGAATCGATATAAAGACACTAAGATTGATAAAGTAGTTGGCATTGAGTCGCGTGGGTTTATTTTGGGTGCGCCTCTAGCTTATGCCTTAGGCGTTGGTTTTGTACCCATTCGTAAAAAAGGTAAGCTGCCAGCCGAGACCATTGGCCACGATTACGAGTTGGAATACGGCGTTGACCGTATTGAGCTACATATTGACGCCATAAGTGAGGGCGAGAAAATTTTGCTGGTTGACGATTTAATCGCCACAGGTGGCACGGCCCAAGCAGCTGTAATTTTGATTGAAAAAATGGGCGGCAATATTGTTGAATGTTGTTTCGCTATTGATTTGCCCGATATTGGGGGTAGCCAACGGTTACTCAACATGGGTCATAAAGTGTTTGCACTGTGTGAGTTTGAGGGCGATTAATGGTCGGGCAGCAATTAGCCCTGCTATGGCATTGCGTATTGAACGGTGGTTAGGTCGTGACCATGGGGGTGCGGCAGAAGTGTGGCTCGCACAACAAACGGCTTACGATTTATGGAATGCTAGACAAGTTGCAAAGGCTTTAAAAACGCTTTCTTCGGTTAAAAAACTTTATCGACGTGCTGCTTAATAAGGTCTTTTAGCAAACTTTAAACTTTCCACACTATATTTAAAAAACTCTAAATACACTAAATATAGGGGTAAGCCAATGAATGTATTGTATTCATGGTTAAGTGCACTAAGCTTCGTATTAATAACGGGTCTTAGCACCAACGAGTCGATTGCGCAGACCGCAATTAACATATTATCGAATACACCTACGAACCAGGTAGTTGGCCCCACAATTAAGCCTGCTGTGCTTGCCTCAGGCCTTGAGCACCCTTGGGCATTGGCTTTTATAGGTAACGGCAACATGCTCGTTACCGAGCGGCCAGGTCGTATGCGGGTTATCAGTCAAACGGGCGAGGTGAGTGCGCCACTCACTGGGTTGCCTAAAATTCAAGTGCAAGGTCAAGGTGGCTTGCTTGACGTAATTGTTGACCGTAACTTTGAAACCAATCAAACGATTTATTTTTGTTATACCGAACCCGATCTTTTAGACCCAAGCAGCAATCGTAACTCGACAGCTTTAGCTAGGGCAGAGTTGTCTGCCGACCGTACAAAATTTCTGAACGTCAAAGTCATTTTTCAGCAAGCCCCTAAATTTGCAAGTGGCTTTCACTTCGGTTGCAGAATAGTGCAAGCGCCTGACAACACTTTATATTTAGGTTTAGGTGATCGCTTTAGCCTGATGCAACAAGCGCAATCGCTTGAAAACCACATTGGTAAAGTCATTCGTATCAACCCCGACGGTTCGGTGCCAGCTGACAACCCTTTTATAAAGGTTGCCGGTGCCAAACCCGAGATTTGGTCTTACGGGCATCGCAATATTCAAGGTGCCCTATTGGCCTCAGACGGCACCTTATGGATGCATGAGCATGGCCCACAGGGTGGTGACGAATTAAACATAATTAAGCTAGGCACAAATTATGGGTGGCCTGTTATTACCTATGGTGAAAACTATGGGGGTGGAAAAATCGGTGCAGGCATTACCGAACAAGCGGGTATGGCACAACCGATTAAGTACTGGACACCCTCTATTGCCCCTTCAGGTCTGGCCTTACTAACGAACAACCTATATGGTCAAGTATGGCAAGATAGCTTAATTATGGGTTCGCTAAAGTTTCGATATCTGGTTCGCGTTCCTTTAAAAAATGGCGAAGCAGGCGACCCCGAGATTATTTTGCCTGAGCTAGGCCAGCGCGTGCGTGATGTGCGCATTGGCCCTGATGGTTTAATTTACTTATTAACCGATCAATCAGACGGGGAATTAATTCGGCTTGACCCATAATTTGGCCTGAATTTCGGGCGTACTGTTTCTTGTATCGCGTTAATCATCGCTAACTCATTGCTAACCGCTAAGCAATCTGTGTCTAACAGAGCGAGTATGATAGAAATGCTGCTGTGACAACCTGTGGTCGTCAGCACTTCATGGCAAAGGTAATGGAACCGCTTAAGAAAATATTGGTTGTTGACGATGATCCAGAGTTGCGACAGCTACTTTCAACTTATCTGACAAAGCACGGTTACAACACCACTATGGCGGCCAGTGCCGTTGATTTAGAAGTCAACATCACCCGATTTTCTCCCGACTTAGTGGTGCTTGACCGTATGATGCCAGGCCGAGAAGGCATGGCGGCCTGTCGCGCATTACGCGAGCAAGGTGAAGACGTGCCCGTTATATTGCTCACTGCTAAAGATGAGGCAGTCGACAGAATTATGGGCCTAGAGGCAGGTGCAGACGACTATCTCGGTAAACCTTTCGACCCCCGTGAACTACTCGCTCGAATCGAGGCGGTGCTTAGACGTAAAGCAGGGCCCTCAGCGCTAAAACCACAAGGGCCTTATCATTTTGGACCTTTTGTGTTTGATGCAGATGCGCGTCAATTAAGTCGTGACGGCGAGTTAATTAAATTAACCGGCGGTGAAATAGATTTACTGGGTGTTTTAATTCATCATGCGGGCAAGCCATTGTCTAGAGAGCGGCTTTTAATGCTCACGCGTGACGATGTCGGTGACCGCACTGACCGCACAATTGATATTGCGGTGTCACGTTTACGTCGCTTAATTGAAGACGACTTAAAAGCCCCCCGTTGGGTTCAAACGGTTTGGGGTGTAGGGTACCGTTTCGTTCCATGAAAAAAATACCATTTTTACCCTTATCGTTGCGCGCCCGCATTCTTTGGCTGGTTTTAATCTCAGTGATTGCTGCCCAAGCACTAACGCTTTACGCCATTTTTTGGTATCAGCGTAATCAAGTGCAATCAGCCGCCGTCAGTATGCTGGTTACCAGTATTCGAACGGTACAGTCTGCCATGCAGTTTGTACCGGTCGAGCAACGTGCAGCCTTTGTTCAGACGACCTCTCAGGGTGAATGGCGCTTAAGACTTAATCATTTGCCACGAGACGCACGGTTTCAATCATTCAAGGGTTTAGAGCCTGCACCTGCGGGAGCGCAGCAGATGCGCCATAGTCTACGTCGACTTACAAAAGACGTTAACCGTGCTTTGGGTGAAAAAAACCAAGTGGCTATTGTTGAAAGTGGTCAACCGCTTCTTTACGTTTCGATTGGCTATAAACAATGGCTTGAAATACCCCTTGATCGCATTGACCCACCCATTACGCATAACGTGTTGTTTGGTTGGTTGGTCAGCTTAGTCGGCTTGTTATTTATTGCTATGGGGTTCTCTTGGCGTATTTCTGCACCCATTGCACGCTTAGTTAATGCAACGAAACAATTAGAGCTGGGTCACCCGCAGCCAGTAAAACCCGCTGGCCCGAAAGAAGTGCGTGAACTGGGCGAGGGCTTCAATGCGATGTTGCGTGCCTTGCAACAAACGCAACAAACCCAACGTACCTTATTAGCGGGTCTGCCACACGATTTGAAAGGCCCGTTAGCTCGCATGGCGTTGCGTATTGAAATGACCGAAGACGAGGTGCTTAAGCAGGGTTTAAAACGTGATTTGGCCGATATGCAGCGTATGGTTGAACAGTTTCTAGACTTCATTCGCGGCCAAGACGCCGAACGCTTAAATCGCAAACCCATACGTCTTGATGAGTGGCTGGTGCAGCAAGTTAAAGATGATCAACTGCTTGGCAAGCCCATAGAAATTAAAGACATGGCGAGACTTACTTTATCAGGTGCACCGACAGAAGCACCGACAGAAGCACCGACAGAAGCACCGACAGAAGCACCGAAAGAAGCACCGAAAGAAGCACCGACAGATGTACCCTTAGATTCACCCTCAGATAAACCCACAGGTTCACCGATAGATGCAACAGGCGACATATCAACTCAAACAACAAAGGCGACATCTTCTTTGTTACCAGTAACTGTTTTAGCCGATACCCTCGCATTAGACCGCATTTGGTCAAACTTAATTAATAATGCTTTACAGCATGGTGAGCCACCGATTGAAGTCTTTTTATCTATAGAAAAATCAGCAGATAAAAATAAAACCGATTGGGCCGTGTTGACCTTTACAGATCACGGCCAAGGTATTGCAAGCCAAGATGCTGAAAGAGCCTTTGAACCCTTTGAGCGGCTTGATAATGCGCGCACTCGAACGGGAAGTGTCGGTTTAGGCTTGAGTCTTGTGAAGGGAATTGTGTTGGCGCATGGAGGAATGATTTCACTAGTGCAAAACCCCCGAGGGGGTTTGCAGGTAAAGATTATGTTGCCAATATTAAAGATGGGTGAAAGTTGAAAGCTGACTGATTTATTTCAAATCAATAAAGGGCCTTTAAAAAGCCCTAAATATTAAGACCGGTGCTTGCCTTGATGTGATTCTTTTTTCGATTGCATGTAATCGCGAACGGTTGCTTTTTGTATGTCAGTCAAACCATCCCAAAACGTGAGCCACTGTTTTTGAACACCTTGGCGTGAGGCTAGCATTTGTGATGCCATCGCATCTTGTTGGCTAAACATGGTACGGGGGTCAAAGGTATCTGACTTCATTTCAGCTTGACGGCTTTCTTTAGCTGAACGCATGGTGCTGCGCATGTCATCACGCATTTTCTGGGTTGCATTTTTGGCATCAGTAAACGCTATTTTTTGCGTATCGGTTAATTGAAGTTGCTCTACTACCTTACTAGACAGTGAAAGCATATCGTGCATACCCTGCTGACCTTGCTGCGAATGCATACTGTGTTTAGATTTTTGACCGTCTTGATCACCACAACCCCCTTTGTTGTTGTTCGACGCATAGGCTATACCCGTTCCAGCGAGCATCGCTAAGGTCAAACCAACGATAATAGTGCGAATGCGTTGGGCTGTTTTTTGAAGACCCGATGTTTTGTTTAAGTTGTTCATGTTGCACTTCCTTTCTGTGTGTTGAAGACAGATCAATCGTACAACGCAGGGGGTTTCAAACCTATTTCAAAAAACCAGAAAGGTATTTCAAAGTGTTTCAAATACGGGTTTCAATAACGCTATTTAGCCCGATACCTTTAGCAAGCTATCTTCAGCAAGGTATTCAATAAGTCACCTAAGCAAGGCAGCCAAGGTGCCATAGCAAGGCACCTTCAGCACCCACCTTCAGCAACCCACCTTCCTCAACCTGCCGTACCGGTTCGACTGGCCTGCGCGACAACCCAGTTTGATTCGGGCTGCTGTGCTTGCAATGATGCCAGCAAACGGGTTTGGTTTTCATGTGCTTCACGCGCGTTACGTTCTTTCACATGACCAAAGCCACGAATCTTTTGTGGCAAGCGTGCTAACTCAAGTGCCGAAGCAAAGTTTGCTTCATTCAGTTGTGAGGCAATTTTTAACATCAGGGTTTTAAAGTGTTTAATTGCAGCACGCTCTTCTTTGCGTTCAGCACTGTAACCCAACACATCAAACATACTGCCCCGTACAAACTTAAGCTTGGCTAAAAACCGATAGGCATGAATGATCCAAGGGCCAAACGGTTGTTTAATGAGGTGACCTTGATTGTCACGTTTTGCCAACAGCGGTGGGGCAAGGTGAAACTGTAGGGTGTAGCCGGGTTCAAATTGCTTAGCAATACGCTCAAAAAAGCCTGATTCCATGAACAAACGCGCGACTTCATATTCGTCTTTATAGGCCATCAGTTTATATAAGCTCACACCCACTTCTCGCGCAAAGCGATCGCCTTGCGTATGCTTTTTTTCAATAGCCGCTATGTCACGTACAAACTGTTCGTATTGTTTTGCGTATGCTGCGTGTTGATAATCAGTTAAACGTAGCGTTCGGTCAGCTAATAAATTTTCAAGTGCAGGGGTAGCGGTGGGTAGCGTTATGACATTGTCACGCGTAGCCAAACCGGCTGCAGTCTGTACCCGCTTTAAATCAAGCGCGGCTTGACGGCCCCACGCAAAGGCGGCTTTGTTCATATCAACCGCTGCGCCGTTAATTTCGATGGCACGCATAATTGATGCTTGTTGCAAAGGTACTAAGCCTTTTTGCCAAGCAAAGCCCATCATAAACACATTGGTCGCGACTGTGTCGCCTAGTAAGGCTGTCGCAATGACTGAAGCATTGATGGCATCAACCGTGTGAGCGTGCTCTTTTAGTTTTGTCAACATGGCATCAGGCGAAGCTTGCCAATCAGGGTCTTGTGTAAAGGCACCTGTGGGCGACACATCAGTGTTCACAACAATTTGAGTGTGCTTAGATTCAAGCGTGCTGAGTGTTTCTTTCGCGGCGGCCACCATTAAGTCGCAACCGATCACTGCATCAGCTTGACGCGTTGCAATGCGGGCAGCAAACAGTTCGCTAGGTGTGTGTGCAAACTTGACGTGCGACGTAACCGCACCGCCTTTTTGGGCCAAGCCCGCCATATCGAGTACCAACACACCAATGCCTTCAATGTGTGCAGCCATGCCCATCAAGGCACCAATCGTCACCACACCTGTACCACCCACACCGGTGATCACAACGTGATAGGGCTTTGCCAACGTGTTTAAAACAGGGTTGGGTAGGTCGTGCGGTACCGCTGCTTGCGCAATTTGTGGTCGCTTTAATACACCGCCTTCAACCGTTACAAAGCTTGGGCAAAAGCCCTTTATGCATGAGTAATCTTTATTGCATGAGCTTTGATCAATAGCGCGTTTGCGACCCAGTGGGGTTTCAAGCGGCACAATCGACACACAATTTGATTGCGCGCCACAATCGCCACAGCCTTCACATATGGCCTCATTAATGACAACGCGACGGGCAGGGTCGATTAACTTCTTTTGTTTACGACGCCGGCGTTTTTCTGCGGCACATACCTGCGCATAAACAATGACTGAAACGCCTTGCTTTTCACGTGCATCTTTTTGAACATCGTCGAGTTGATCGCGGTGATGAATCGTGACCCCTGTGGGTATGCCAGACATGCTTTTGTACAAAGCGATGTCGTCAGATACCAAGTACAAATGTTC
>JBDNHM010000272.1:0-8430 GCA_041688825.1 Burkholderiaceae bacterium
AAGCGCGTCGGCTGTAGCCCGAGAGATTGGGCTTTGCAGTTGCTTGATCGCGCTGTTACAAGTGACTGATAAACGGGTCAATGATTCAGAATTTTTGACAGAAAGTCTTTCGCTCGATCGCTTTTAGGGTTAGAGAAAAAGACATCGGTCTTTTCATCTTCAACAATTTGCCCCTGATCCATGAAAATAACTCGATCGGCGACGCGTTTGGCAAAGCCCATTTCATGGGTAACAACCATCATTGTCATACCTTCTTGGGCGAGCTTAACCATGACATCAAGCACTTCATTAATCATTTCAGGATCAAGTGCAGAGGTTGGTTCGTCAAATAGCATGACCACAGGGTCCATGGCGAGGCCTCGTGCAATAGCAACACGCTGTTGCTGACCACCCGAAAGTTGTGCCGGAAATTTTTCAGCTTGGTTTGAAAGCCCGACACGTTCTAATAATGCAAACGCACGTTCGGTCGACTCTTGTTTAGACCGTTTCAACACCATTTCTTGAGCAATGCAAATATTTTGTAGAACAGATAGGTGAGGAAACAGTTCAAAGTTTTGAAACACCATTCCGATACGAGATCTGAGTTGATTGAGGTTGGTATTTTTGTCGCCAACACTCACATCATTGACAGTAATGGTTCCCGATTGAAATGGCTCAAGACCATTGGCACATTTGATTAGGGTGCTTTTTCCTGAGCCTGATGGGCCGCAAACAACCACGACCTCTTTAGCTTTTACATGCGTGCTGCAATCGCGTAAGACCTGAAAGTCACCATAGAACTTATTCACGTTATCAAAACTAATCAACGCTTCATCCTCCGGTCAAGAAATTTAACACCCTGCGATGCACTAAAACAAATCGCGAGATAAACAAGTGCTACAAAGCTAAACATCTCAATCAAACGTTGTTCACGGTTGGCGATTAACTCGGCACTGACTAGAAAGTCTTTTAAGCCAACAACATACACAAGTGATGTGTCTTGAAATAGAACAATACCTTGGGTTAATAAAATGGGAATCATCGCTCTGAATGCTTGTGGCAATACGATGAAGCGCATGCTTTGAGTATAAGACATGCCTAGAGCACGCGCAGCAGCGGCTTGACCTGAACGAACACTTGAAATGCCTGCTCGAATAATTTCCGCGTAATAGGCAGCTTCAAAAAGTGTAAAGGCAACCAGAACAGAATATAGCCCCCCTACCGGACGACCTAATGCCAAAGGTACAAGAAAGTAAAACCAGAATATAACCAGAATGAGTGGGAGTGAGCGGAAGAAATTAATATAGCTGGTGGCCACCACAGATAGAACTGTGATTGAAGACATTCGAGCCAGTGCGAGAAGCGTGCCCAGCACAATGCCACCAAACATCGCTACAGCGGTCAGCAGTAACGTCGTTTGCATACCCTTAAATAAAAAGGGTAAGTTATCGAAAATAACGGAAAAGTCAAAATCACCCATCTAACCACCACTTCCGATCATGCCATGAACGCGAGATCGTACTTCAATTTTTTTCATGAGCCACATGACAAAAAAGGTGATCATGCTGTAGATGACGGTTGCTGCCGTGAACGCTTCAAAGCCTTGAAAAGTGTATTCTTCAATTTGACGGGTGACTGCTGTTAACTCAATGACACCAATCGTTAAAGCTAAACTTGAGTTCTTAAATATGGTTAAAAACTCGCTCGTGAGGGGCGGGATGACACGCCGATAGGCAACGGGTACCAATATGTACCGCATCGTTTGCCACTCAGTTAAACCTAGTGCCCGAGCGGCTGCAACTTGACCTGCACCGACTGATTCAATTCCAGATCGCACTTGTTCACATACGCGAGAAGCGGTGTAGAGGCCCAAAGCAATGATCGCTGTCGTGAACTCTGGCATGGGCATTTCTCGCTTGACCCACATGCCCGCATCGACAGGTAATAATTCAGGGAAAATAAAAAACCATAAGAAAAACTGAACCAACAAGGGAATATTTCGAAAAATCTCAACATAAAAAGTGGCGATGCTTCTTAATAATGAAGAGCTTGTGGTGCGCATGATGCCTAAAATTGAACCAAGGCTAAAAGCCACTACCCATGCTAAAAGAGAGACGACAATGGTCCAGCCGAGGCCTGAGACTATCCACCCCACATAGGGTTCTGAAATTAATATTGACCAGTCCCAGTTGTAATTCATAAATACCTGAAAAAATAATACGAAAACCTCACCCAACCAAGGGTGAGGTCACACGCCAAATATGATTAATTAGGAAGTGCTTGAATTTCAAAAGCCATGCCTAAAGTGTCTGACATAGGCATGTTGATGCCGGTTGGGCCTGGCTCAAACCATTTTTTGTAAGTGGTAGCCAACTCACCTGTTCTCATTTGCTCAGCAACGACGCTTGTACCTAAGCGTTGAAAGGTACTGTCATTTCGGGGCACCATAATAGCGTATGGGTCAAAACTCAAATACTCACCCACCACGGTGTACTCATCTGGGCTTTTTGATTTTGAAATCAAACCGTACAACAATACATCATCAGAACCGTATGCATCGATGCGACCTGTTTCCATGGCTAACCAACCTTGGCTGTGGTCTTTCAGTTCGACAACTTTGGTGTTTAGCTTGTTTTTCTCGATGTATGCCTTAAGCACTTTTTCGTTTGTAGTGCCAGCTGAAACACCTAAAATTTTACCGTTCAAATCATTTACATTTTTAATGCCAGAGTCTTTACGTGTGGCAATTTTGGTGCCAGTAATAAAGGTCGTTGGCAAATAAGAAACTTGTTTCTGACGTGTGAGATTGTTAGTGGTTGAACCACACTCGAGGTCAATGGTGCCATTGGCCATTAAGGCAATGCGTGTTTGCCCTGTTACCGGTACAAAGCGAACTGCAATGTCTGGGTTGCCAAGTTCTTTACGAATTTCTTCAACAATTTTCATGCAAATGTCGATTGAGTAACCAACAGGTTTACCATCGCTATTCATGTATGAAAAAGGTATTGAAGTTTCGCGATGCCCAATGTTAACAACTTTTTTATCTTGAATACGTTTTAAAACAGGTGAGTCACCTGCATCAGCAAACGCGGCGGTTGATAAACCAAACGCTAAGGTGCTGGCGAGTAGTAATGATGACAGTGTTATTCGTTTCATAATGTTTACCTCCAATGACTTTAAGTTGAATCGATCTTTACCGTAGCATATAAAAAGACTACGAAAGACATATTTGCTCAATGCGTGAGCAAACCTAAATTCATTACACCTTCGTTAAAAATACTTGTCTAGTGTTTTTTTACTTGCTAGTATGCTTTTTGTGCATACTGCATTAAGTTTTTTTCAAGAAGTTAAGTTGGTTTAGGAAGCAATTGCAAACAACCCCTTCACATAGACGTTAAGCTTGTGTGATGCGCTGTTGGTGTGCGTGTTGTCACACAGTTTTTAGGCATTGCAATTTAGGCTGTAGTCTTAAATATTGAGACATACAATCGCCTGATCGCGTTTAAATTTATTATATATTTTGAAAATCATTAGGCTCGAAGTGCTTGCTTTACTGGCTTTAGCGGTGCCCATTGTGGCGGGTCTCGGTGCGTCTACGCTATTGGGCGTAACCGATTCGGTGATGCTCGCGCCTCTCGGGGCTATTCCCCTTGCTGCGGTGGGCATCACCAACGCTGTCGCCATTATTTTATACGCGGCTATTTACGGGCTGCTTTCTGCCATGTCTATTCATGTCGGAAAAGCGCATGGTGCGAGAAAGGGGCGTCGTATTCCAGTTATTTTGCGCAATGGCTTGGTGCTGGGTTTCATTGTGGGTTCTTGCGGCGCACTGCTCATGCTGTCGCTTTGGCCACTGTTACGTTTTCTGGGACAGCCGGTTGAAGTGTTGGCAATGATGTTTCCTTACTGGTTGTCCATTTCGGTTGTCATGCTACCCTTTTCAATATTGACCGTATTTAAAGCAACTTTCGAGGCTGTTAACAGACCTTGGCTTGGTACAAGCTTTGCCTTCTTGGCTGTTGTCATTAACGTACCCTTAAACTACTCTTTAATTTGGGGAATTGGCCCTCTGCCGCAGTTAGGCTTGACGGGGGCAGGTATTGCTTCGCTTATTGCAGAGTCGCTAGCATTGATGGCAGCTTGGGTATTTTGGCAACGTGCAAACTCGATGCGGCGTATGCGTATACGAACCGCAATCTCACGCGCAGAAATTATTGCGGTCGTTCGTGAGGGGGCGCCTTTGGGGCTGATGTATGTCGCAGAAACGGGTGCGATGGCCGTGGCCACCTTAATGATAGGCACCTTTGGTGCGGTGGCTTTAGCGGGTAATCAAGTTGCTATGTCTGTGGGTGGGTTGTTATACATGGTGCCACTGGGTATTTCAGGGGCGGTTTCAATTAGGGTGGCACAAGAAAGTGGGGCGAGACATGATGGCGCCTTAAGACCCATCACTTGGGCCGCGCTAGGGCTGGCTATGGTTTGGCTAACAACAGCCGCGTTGATTCTTGGTCTTTATGGTCGAAACATTGCAGGCATGATCACGACAGACCCAGAAGTGATCACAGTTGCTGCGACCATTTTCTTTGTGTTCGCCTTTTCACAAGTCATGGACGGTGTGCAGTCAACGATGACCGGGGCTTTGCGTGGGCTGTCTGACACGGGTTTTCCAGCCATGGTGTCGTTAGCCGCTTACTGGGCTATTGGTATGCCACTCGGTTGGTTGTTGGCTCACCAGGGTGGGTTGGGGCCAGCCGGTATTTGGGCGGGTTTTGTTATAGCGTTAGGCTTCGCTGCCATCGTATTGGTTTGGCGATTTTTAAAACAGACTAGCTCGATTTTGGAAGGCGTACCAAACCCGTAGACAAACTAATACCCACCAAAATAACAGCTGCGCACAAAATCATGGACAGGGTGATCACTTCATTTAAAAAAGTCACACCATAAAACCCTGCAAATACGGGTACAGCATAGGTGACCGTTAACGCTTTGCTGGCACCCGCTAAAGCGATAATGCGGAAAAATAAAATAAAGGCGAAACCAGTGCAGACGATACCCACGGCTAACAAAGCGCCAAGGGTGCTCAGTTGCATCGCATGATCAGGCCAGAAGAAAATAGTAAAGGGTGCCAGAAAAAACGTGGCACCCAATTGACTACCTGTTGACGAAACCAGTGCTGGTACACCCGTAAAGTAAAGCTTGGTGTAGCTGGCTGATACGCCGTAGCACAAGGGTGCTAACAAGCACACGAGCATGCCAATCAGTTGGCCAGCTAAGTCGCCAGGGGGAGCCGAGTGAGCATTTTGTAGCGCTAACAAACTGACACCTGTGAAACCTAACGCTAAACCCACTGATCGGCTCAGGCCGGGCTTGTCTTTTAACCATAGCCACGCGATGAGGGCGCCGAACAATGCTGTTGAGGCATTCACAATAGCACCCGTACTGGTTGAAATGGTTAATAAGGCAACGCTGTAGGCAGTAAAGGGTATGCCCGAATTCAAAATACCCACTAAGAAAGCCTTTTTCCAGTGCAGAACAAGCGTTGCGCTTTGTCGTTTCCAAAATAATAACGGCAATAAAAATAGCGCACCAATCGCAACGCGACAAAAGGCCGTGGGAACTGCGCCAATGTCTTGTGCTGCAATTTTGGTTAACATAAATGAAGAGCCCCAAATGGCACTTAGCAACATGAAGTCGACCCACCATGGGCGTTGATTGACGCGCTCAACCCAGGTTAAATTATTCTTGTTGCTCATGACGTAAATGTTTTTCTTATAGATTGCTGCGGTGGCGTTTGTCAGTCGATCAAACGCATCTCAATCAAACGCATTTTCAATTGTAAGTCTTTGAGGTTTTACTTGCTGTTTGCCTGTCAATTCGACTTTTAAAATTTACAGGCAAAATGTAGCCCTTAAGTCTAAATGAACTTTTCTTTTAAAGGTTTCGCGCATGAATGTTTCTGATTCCCCTTTGTTTGGCCAAACACTGGCTGATTTTGGAGCCGCCTTTCGGTCAGGTCACGTCAAAGCACTTGATGTAACCCGTGCCATGCTAGAGCGAATCACCAAGCTTGAACCCAAACTTCAGGCGTTTACCTATGTTGATGAAAAAAATGCGCTGGCACAAGCTGCAAAAATTGATGCACTGTGGGCCTCGGGTCAAGACCTTGGCCCCCTCATGGGGGTGCCCGTCGCAGTAAAAGACATCTTTACAATTGAAGACATGCCCACTCATGTCGGCAGTCGTTTGGCGTTAGATGAGTTAATTCCCCCTCAAGGTCCTTTCATCACGTCATTGCAGCAAGCGGGTTGTGTTTTGTTGGGTAAAACCGTGGTCACTGAGTTTTGCTTGGGTGGCGTTAACTTGACCCACCCCATACCCTGGAACCCTTGCGATCTCACAACACCCCGTATGACAGGTGGTTCAAGTCATGGTTCTGCAGTGGCCATGGCTGCCGCATTGGCGGGTTTTACAATTGGTGGCGATACGGGTGGCTCAGTTCGCTGGCCCGCTGCTTTGTGTGGTGTAACCGGCTTTAAAAGCTCGGTTGGTTTGTGGTCAACAGAAGGTGTGTTTCCCTTGTCACCTCAATTTGATACGGTTGGTATCTTTACAGCCAGTGCGCACGATGCTGCCATCGTTGAAGCCGCACTGCGTCAAGGTGCTATGCGAGCACCCCCGTTAGCTGATGGCATGAAACTTGCTATTTCTAAAGATCATTTTATGGAAAATCTTGATGATGAAGTGGCTGAATGCTTCGATCAGGCTATGACACGTTTGCGCGATGCAGGGGTTCGTTTGGTGGAAGTGCCCATGCTAGAAGCCGCAGAAATTGATGAGGTGTTTGCTGGCATTGTACCGGCAGATTTAATCTCGTTTTTGGGTCGTGAACGGCTTAACATGAACTGGAGTTTAATCGACCCTGTTGCCGCCTCTCGAATAGAAAAAGCTTTTGATATGTCAGCAGATATTTACGCAAAGCTTGTCGCCAGACAAAAAGCGCTTGAAAAAATGATGGCAGAACGTTTCAAAGGTATTGACGCGTTCTTGTCACCCACTGTACCCGTTGTGCCTAAACCGACAGCAGACTTTCAAACGGTTGAGCTCGCATCGGCCTGGAATAAGTTAGCCACGCAAAACACCCGACCCGCTAATTTGTTCAATCAATGTGCAATTTCGTTGCCGATTCACCATTTAGGTTCATCATTACCCGTTGGCCTTCAACTTTCTTCAACGGCCGGTTCAGATGCCGCTATGTTGGCAATCGCCAGAACCGTTCAAGATATTTTGAGCGCGACTGAAGTGCTCTGATTACAAAATATCAATCAACTCTTTACAGACCTTGTTGTTTGATAATTTTGAAACGTGGGCAACGATACGAAGTGCAATCGGTGGGCTTATTTCGGTGAGCGGCTGAAGTACCCCACGTTTTAAGTCAGCTTCAATAACTGAGCGAGGTAGCCAAGCCACCCCTCTGGCGGCCAAGGCCATTTCACGTAGCCCAATCGCAAATGAACTTTCGCAAATGACCTGGGTATGAAAGCGTCGAACCAAACGTGGTAGGGCATCGACTCGAATGGCGTGCCCAAAAAAACTCGTGGTGGGGTAAGACAAAAGCGGCAGGGGGCGATCTATATCAATCGGGTGCATGGTTTTAATGAGTTTAGGGTGCCCGACAAGAATGAGTTCGTCATCACCGAGTACCTTTTTGCTGGAAACGTTTCGTGGAATATCGCTGATGATGGCATCGTATTCGTAAACTATTAGCACGTCTGCCGCGCCCCTTAAAAACATCGACACACAGGTGTCCATGTTTTCAGAAATCAGGTTGTAATTCATGTTGGTGACACGGTCAGATAACTTTTCTAAAAAACGTGGCAGAAATGAACTGACCAATAAACTGTGTTGAGCTGCGAGCGTTAGTTTGACATGATCGCTGCGAGATGATTGCATGTTTGACCGAGCTTGATAGGCGGCATCAACGAGTTGGCGAAGAGCGGTTTCATGTTCTTTAGCAATGGCAGTAAATTGCATGGGTTTTTTACTGCGATCAACCAAATCAATACCCAGCCAAGCTTCGAGTGCTTGAATACGGCGTGAAAAGGCGGGTTGAGACACGTTTCGAGTCGCCGCCGCAACGGTAAAGTTTTGTGCATCAACTAAAGCAATATAGTCTTCTAGCCACTTGAGTTCCATAATGTGTGCGCCTCACTTAAAAAAGTTTGTTCATGCAATAAATGCATTATAAGCAACAAAAATAGCATTAGACTGCGTTTATTTTCGTTGGTGTAATGCTTAAAACGTATGCAATAACTTAATTAGGAATGTTATGGATCTCACAAAATACCCACGCATTAAATGCGGACACTGGCCCACACCATTAGAGCCCATGCTCAATTTAACTAAGCTACTAAATGGACCAGAGTTATGGGTCAAGCGTGATGATTGCACCGG
>JBDNHM010000273.1:0-2466 GCA_041688825.1 Burkholderiaceae bacterium
CCCTTGCAGATACAAAGCCACCGCCCGTATGACGCTTAACCACTGCGACGTCCAGCTTTTGACCGTCCTTGCTCTCACTGCTTATGGCGCATCGCGCCCCTGCCAATTTACTGGTGCTTGGGCTGGCTTGATCAGCATTTGCTTCGCTACGTGTGGCCATTAGTACTTCCGGTGTAATCGTTTCACAATAGTCACCACTAACTGCTTTAAAGGTATCAAGTAGGACGTTTTTACCGTTTGCACCACGACCAACGGCCATAAACATTACGTGCTCATGCACTAGACCCGTCATGCAATACCCCAAAACCTTCTGCAGATAAGATGCCAAGCGAGGGCGAAGTGTGAATTCAGGTTTGTCGTTTGTAACGCGATATGCACTAGAGGTAATTTCATCAATAAATTTAATCCATCGTGGAGCATGCCCATTTGGATCGAATCGAATTGGGCTGCGTTTCAATACAAAATCATCTCTGCTATTAGCCCGTAAATTCCCCGTGCGTAAATCTACAGACCCATTTGCTACTCCGAGAATTCGGGGGTCAGAGTCTAATTTAATAGCGTTGATAATGAATCGCATATCTCTTTGGGCCACCCCTAACATTGCGTCCAGTCGAGCTTTATTTCTGCATTGAATTGACCATTTAACTGACACAACCGCCGCTCGCTGTATCATTTTTCTTTGCTCGGGACTCCCTGCAACCTCAGCGTCTTTATAAAACTTATCGGCTTTTTGCTTGTGGTAATTGGACACTAACAACATTTTTTGATGCACTATGGCCCAACCTGCATCTAACTGCCAACAGTTATCAACCCAAACAATCCACTGCTTGCGCTCAAGCACGTAACGCACATCACCTGAGGGGAGCTTCCAAAAAATTGCCACGTTACCCGCATCGGTGTCATCTACTTGTTCGAGCATAGTTAGGTCTTGAACAGTGGTTAATTCGCACTCTGGCTGTGGGCTCTCACAATGGTTGTCGTTACTTGCACCCGCATTACCAAACAACTCCTTACGTGCGTAATCGCTGATACCACTGTAGGTACCCTTAGCGAAAGCATTAGCCAGTGCATCCTCATACTGCAGTAACGTATCTCTTGGATAAGCATGATTAGCCTGTGCCACTTCAATCAAATGCTTCGTACCGAAACCGTCTGGCTTTCTAGCTACCTCACGCAAAGCGCGGTCAAAGCGGGCATTTACTACCCCTAGATCAAAGTCTTCATATACTTCGCCTGTAGCTTCACCGCTGCTGTAGTCAATAAAGAACTCGCGCCCATCCTCGCCATAGGCACGTGCCAATGCGTTTGCAGTGTCGCTCCACGCTTGCTCGTCAACGTTATCTATATACCGTAAGACAAATTCTAGAGACGCAGGTAACAATTTTGAGTAGCTTGCGTTGCCAATAACACCAGCACCACTGACGCTCGCCACCGAACCAACCGAACCCAATCCTTTACCGCCACCCGCCACGGCCTTGCTGTTTATGATAGTAATTATGTTATCCAGATCGACAGTTGTTACGAAACGTAGGTCTTTACCCCCAACTGCATCGCCTGTAATTGTTAAAAAAGACCCCTTGCTGAATATTTCAATCGCCCGATGTTCATACTTACTAATGCTTGGGTACTTATCAAGATACTCGCTGGGACTAAATTCGATCTTTGATTTTGTAGTAGGTTGTTTATCGCTCACCAAAAACGTCTTAAATCCAGTTCGGCTTGGACTAATTTCTGTGTATGAACTAAGCAGATTCATAAGTTCGAAGCCATCGTCATCAACAATCGGCTCGTTGTATTTTGCAAAACCATCGAAGTCTATGCACCATAAATACCCTACCTGACCACCCAGCCCCACCTGTAAGCCGTTTTCATGCAGAGATATACCTGTGCCATAGCACTTGGTTTTAAATCGATCTCGAGCTGTCTTGAGGTTCGTATGTATGCTTGTATCGTTATAGCCACGCAGCAAACCCTGTGCATTAACTGGGCACTTTCTGGGCTTGCCTGACTCGATATCGGTGTACTTCCAGTTAAGCCAATTGTTTTGTTTTGCTAGCTCATCGGGGATGTTGACCGTAAGGGGTTCCTGTATTGCATACAGATCGAATTGATCGACGTTATTGCTTGATTGAGTTAAAATAGTCATACGTTCTCACTAAGGGAATTGTTAGGCTTTAGGCAGTCGTTGGCGCGACTGCTTTTTCTTTTTCGGAAAGACGTTGGTAGTTATGCGCCATTAGATAAGCCGTTGCTGAAATTAGTGTTGCATCCATGTGTTCAGGCAAGTCGCGATAATGTTCGTCACACATCAAACGTCTTGCGAGACCAACAGCTGCCTCAAGCTGCCAGCGCGTCTCATCAATTGTGTCAATTTGTAGTTTGGGCCGTTGGCTCATTTCTCCCCCCCTGCAATTTTGCGTGAAGCTATAAAAGCTTGAGTTGTACTTGTTAGCATTCCCACCCTTC
>JBDNHM010000040.1:0-45108 GCA_041688825.1 Burkholderiaceae bacterium
AAGTGTTGTCGCAACGCGGCAATGACTTTAAGGGACTGTTGATGCAACGGGGCACCCGACAAACCGCCCATTTCTTGGGCGTGAGGTTGACCCATGACTGAGTCGCGCGACACAGTGGTGTTGGTGGCGATGACGCCATCGATTTGGTGTTTCAACAATAAATCAGCGATTTCGGTAATTTGTACATCGTTTAAATCGGGGGCGATTTTTAACGCGATGGGTACGTGTCGTTGGTGCTGATTTGCCAGTTCTTCGCGGCGTTGTTTAATGGCTGACAACAACTCATCAAGCGCCGTAGCGTCTTGTAGGCGACGCAGGTTTTGTGTGTTGGGTGATGAAATATTAATAGTGATGTAATCGGCGTGCGGGTACACACCACTTAAGCCGATTAAATAATCGTTGGTGGCGTGTTCAATCGGGGTCGCTGCATTTTTACCAATGTTCAAACCCAATATGCCACCTTGTTGGCGGTAGCGGCTACGTTGCACATTGGCTAAAAAAACATCAAGACCTTGGTTGTTAAACCCTAGGCGATTAATCAGCGCATCAGAATCAGGTAATCGAAACATACGGGGTTTGGGGTTACCCGGTTGAGGTTTGGGTGTTACCGTACCCACTTCAATGAAGCCAAACCCCATACTGCCCATGGCATCAATATGGGCGCCATTTTTATCAAGCCCTGCTGCTAAACCGACTGGGTTTTTGAGTGCTAAACCCATGAGTTTTGTGTGCTTCAAAGGGTTGTCTTGAATTAACCCCCGCGTGAAACTGCAGTCGTATGTTTTTTGTAACATCGACAAGGTTGCATCGTGCGCGGCCTCGGCATTCATGGCAAATAACGCTTTGCGTGCGAGGGGGTATGTCGAAAATAGATTAAACATGTAGATCTTGCCATTTACTATTTTGCCGAAACTGAGCCGGCCTGAAATTTTGTTTATAGGCCATTTTAGGGCTTTGCTTGATCCAGTAGCCCAAATAAAGCCAGGGTAGGTTCAGAGTGCGACACTGTTCAATTTGCCACAAAACATTGTAAGTACCTAAACCGGTTTTATTGCTCGGCTCAAAAAACGTATAAACCGATGACAAGCCCGTTTCTAAAATATCAATAATTGAAACCATTAGCAGTGTTTCATCTGCATCTCTGAATTCAACCAAACGCGAATTTACGCGACTATTAAGCAAAAACTGGGAATACTGCTCGCGACCGTCTTCGTCCATACCGCCACCTGGGTGCCGCGCAGCAAGATAACGGCTATACAACTCAAAATGTTCATTTGACCAAACTAAAGGTAGTACGTTAGTTTTTAAGTCTTGATGTTTTTTTAAGGTGCGCCGTTGGCTTCGGTTGGGTACAAAGGCACGGCAATCTACCCTCAAGGGCAAGCACGCTTGGCACTGATCGCAATGCGGCCTGTAGGTAAACGTACCGCTGCGTCGAAACCCTTGCTCGACCAGTTTTGAATAGGTGTCAGTGTTGACTAAATGTGCTGGTGCGGCAACTTGCGAACGCGCTGAGTGCCCCGGTAGATAACTACAGGCGTAAGGTGCCGTGGCATAAAACTGCAACGCGGCTAAGGGAAGTTCGTTAATCAAACTCATGATGTAAATGGTAACGCAAGCAGATCGTTATTTGGGGTAATTCCCCCTTCAGAATTTATCCACCCCGCTTGCCAAGGTAAGTCAGGTTGCTGAGTACCTTGCGCCACGCGTTCGATGAATGCCGATCTATCAATGGGCCGCGCCCCAAGGGTGCTCAGATGGCTTGTAACCATTTGGCAATCAATAAAGCTTACGTTGTGACATTTTAAAAATTGCACTAAGTGCGCCAAGGCAATTTTAGAGGCGTCAGTCGCACGGGTAAACATTGATTCACCAAAAAACGTTGCCCCAATACTGACGCCATACAAGCCACCAACCAGTTCACCGTTTTGCCAGGTTTCAATGCTGTGAACCCGCCCGAGGTGATGCCAGGCTTTGTAGGCATCTTGCATGTGTGGGGTTATCCACGTTGCAGAAGCTAAACATTCGTCATCGTCATCGTCAACTTCAGACTTAGTCAAGGCCTGACGGGTATGGCGCTTTAAACCCCGTTTGGCACAACCGTTCAGTACCGCGTCAAATGCACAATCAACCGTGACAACACAGGTTTTTAAGTCACCTAAGCTTTGAGCACGCGCCATTTGATTTAAACGTTTGCGTAATGAATGCGATGCATGAAAATCATCGCACGCAAGCACCATACGTGATTGTGGTGACCACCATAATACCGGCTGATCTTCTGAGTACCACGGAAATATGCCTTGTCGATAAGCTGAGTCAAGCCGCTCAAGGGTGATCTGTGCGCTAAAAGCAAGCAAGCCGTCAGGTTCGCTTAAAGCGGTATTTACAGGTGGAAAACGATTGTCTGCATCTAAAGCATGTAAGTACATAGTCAATCGCTACTCATGTATAAATGTATGTGTACATGTTTAAGATTCTGATTCTGATACATTCAACAAGAACACAAACATGAATCAGCTTAAGTACCCTAAATCATAGATCGAATAAATAGCGTCTTGAACGACTCATCTTAATTGGACAGCGGCTCAAGTGAGTAGTAACGCGTTACAAATTCGTTGGCTTTTTTATCGTCAATAAAATGCTGCAACGTAGTAGAAACTGACCTGAACGAGAGGTTTTCCCAAGGAATTTCAGCAAGCGAAAAATAACGGGCATCTAAGCTTTCAGGGCCAGGGTCAACGTTTTCATTTTCAGCATGTGCTAAAAAATAGACGTGCACCTGATCAACGGTTGGAATGTCAATAACGGTATAAAGTTTGCCCAACTCGACATGAACGCCTGCCTCTTCAAGGGTTTCACGTAAAGCCCCTTGTGAAGTGGTTTCAGCCAATTCCATAAAACCCGCGGGCAGCGTCCAGGTATTGGCGCGGGGTTCAATCGCGCGTAAACAAAGTAAAACCTTATCGCCACAAACGGGCAGGGTGCCTACCACCACACGCGGGTTTTGATAATGAATAGCGCCACAGTTTTCACATAAATCGCGGGCACGATTGTCGCCCTCGGGCACCTTGTTGATCACTTTGTGGCCACACTGGCTACAAAAGTGCTGTTTACGGGGGGCAGGAAAGTAAAAGTCGGCGGAATGTGTCATGTTGTCATTTTACGCGTGAGCCATCGGGTTGCGTGTAAAACCATATTTTTGAGCGAGGGTGCCAACTGAATCGACCACAAAAAGGCGCCTAGGCTGCTCTAAAGTAGGGTTGTTTATACCTGAAAGGGCAAGGGTATGGTGAGTTTCAAAAACGCCGCTACTGTGAGCCAAGGTGGGCCACAAATCATCTAGGCTTTGACCAAGGGGGGTATGAAGCTGCGAAGTCAGCGCTAATAAATCACGATCATCAACCCGGCCGACCCCTAAATTGGTTAATGCATAGACATGGCCGCCTTGGTCAACGAACCAAGATTCTATTGATTTGATGTTTAACCCGTTGTGGGTCACGAGTTCATGGGTCGTCAGAAAAGCGACTGAAGATTGATCACTTTGCCCAGCAGAGGGTTCAATGTGTGATTGATCTGGTGCAATTTTAGCGTCTGAAGTGCTTAAAACGGTTGTGCGTAAAATATAGGGCGTACTGTCAAGTCGAACATAAACTTTTTGTGGACCGTTTTGAAAAAGCCATTGGCCTTGGTCGTCACCGACATAGTTGCGGTTAATAAAGCCTGTGATTTGTTCATTAGCAATTGATTCGCCCGGCCCACCTAGCGCGGCGTCACCTAGCGGATGCAACCGCCATTCACCTCGACAGGTCAGTGACAACCAACCCCACGCTGCGGGTACATTGGGCCACCGTTTAATGGCATCAATAACTGAAGTGTCCAAAATAGCCCTCTAAGCAGCTGACAGAAAGTTGAATGAGTAGGGGTTATGCCTCGGCAACCGGTTCAGGTGTTCGCAAAAACCAAATCACGCTCATGACTTGTAAACACAGTAACACCAGCAAAGCTAACCAGAGCGATTGATCGCGCGATTGACCGTAAAACATAAACAAATCAACGGCTAAACCAATGCCCCATTGCAGTAAAAAAGCACCGGTAAACATCACCAGATTAAAGGTGGTGAGAACGCGACCGGCAACAGCTCGTGGAAACAGCATGCCCGTTTGCGTTTGCAACAAAATAATAGCGGGAATACCAGCCGACATGACAACCCATAGCCACCATGCGTGTTGATCGCGCCACACTAAAATGCCAACCATCGAGGCGAGCATCCAGAAAAACCCGAATTTTGACTGTAAGCCCAAGGTGTAGCCGGCGCGAATAAGTTTTGGGCTGACTACGCTCATGATGACGTAAGCTGAGATCAGCGCCAAATTGAAATAAAACAAACGAATACCTGTTTCGTTCGGTGTCATGCCCAAGACATCAGTCATCCACGGCCCCACCCACAAAGACTGCAGGGCAATAAACCCACCTGACATGGTTAATGTTGTGGGAATGACGCGCATCATGTTGGGGTGACGCAATACCGCCAGTAAATTCATTTTTGGCGGTATGACAAATTTCTCAGCCGGGTGTTGCGGGTTTACGGTTGCCTGTGCATTCGCCACATCGTTTTGAGCTTTGATGTGGTCGATATCAATATCTGGCACATTTTTAAAGATCGTGAAAGCAGCTAAGGCAAGTAGAACTGATGTGATTAAAAATACATTGCGCCACCCAATCGCTTCAGCCAGCAGCAGTGTGGGTTGAGTCGAGGCTAACGCGCCAGATGTGCCACCAATTAACATCCACATGGCTAACTGCGCTTGTCGATCAGGCGCAAAGCAGCGTCTAAAGTAGGCGTAGGGCGCCATCAAACAGGCTGAAACGCCAGCACCAATCAATATACGACCCAGTGATAGGCCCCATAACGAAGCGCTAATTGCAACAATAAATGCGCCAATTGCCGCAGTAGCCAACAGTGCCGATTCAGTTCGCCGTGCACCATGCTTGTCGAGCCAACTGCCCACCAACCATTGCATACTCGCAAACGACAAAAAATAAGCTGAAGACAGCCACCCAAGCTCTGCTGCACTCAACCCTAAATCTTGTGCCAGTAGTGGCGCAATCGTGGCGTTGACCGAGCGTAAGGCGTACGATAAAAAATAACCAAATACGAACGATAAAAAGACAATCACAGCTGTTCGGCTGTTTAACGTTTTAGAGTGCAAGGGGGCGGTCTTCATTGTGCAACTGATCATACCCCTAAGTCGAGGTTGATGTCGTAGTCGTAGTCGTGAGTTGGAATAAAGTCGTGACTTAATTCCAACTCACTGGTTAAAAGTCGAAAATTTAGCGGCTTTTAGGTTTTTGGCAGCTGTTGCATACGCCGTATAGCACCATGGCGTGGCTTTCGATTTTGAAGCCGTTTTCATCTGCTACTTTGTGTTGCAGCGCTTCAATTTCTGGGTTGGTAAACTCAACAACTTTGCCGCAATGGGTGCACACCATGTGGTCATGGTGGTCGCCATCGTTCAATTCAAAAATGGCTTTACCGCTATCAAACTGACTGCGCGATAAAATGCCTGCCTGCTCAAACTGAGTGAGTACGCGGTAAACCGTTGCTAAACCAATGTCTATTTCTTCGCTAATTAATGCACGGTAGACGTCTTCGGCACTCAGGTGACGGTCGTCAGAACGCCTAAAAATATCGAGTACTTTAAGGCGGGGTAACGTTGCCTTGAGGCCGACACTTTTGAGGTCTGATTGGTCTGTTTCTAGTTTCACGATAAATTCCCCTGCGGTTTGCCGTCCGATGCCCTATGATAACGTCTTTAAGGCAAACAGAAATAGGGGTTGCCCGTGCGGTCATCAAGCTTAAATTCAATTGTACGTATCACGCTTTTAACAAGCGCAATAGCTATTTTATCGGGCTGCGCGTCAGACCGGTGGGGGTTCCCTTATAAAACGGGGGTTCAACAAGGCAATTGGGTGACCTCTGGTCAAGTGAAGCTGCTCGCCCCAGGCATGACCCCCGAACAGGTTCGATTTGCCTTAGGTTCACCCACGTTGACCAGTATTTTTCGGGCAAACCAGTGGGAATACCCTTATTTCTACAAATCACCGTCTGGTAAAACGCAAGAGCGCAATTTGACCGTTTACTTTGAGAATGGCGTTTTGACCAAGTGGAAAGGCGACGAGTTACCAGAGGTGCAGCCTTTCCAAATTGCCAAAGAAGAGGTGTATACCTCGCAACAACAAGCTAAAAAAGTTGAGCTTGAGCAAGAGCGTATGGGCACATTAAAAGAAGCGGGCATACTTGTTGCGCCAGGCATTTCGATTGAGCCAGCCTTTGGCGTATCGTCTGATCCCAGCGCTCAACCAGACGACCCAGACGCAACGCCTGCCCAGCTAAATTAAGGCCAAAGTCAAACCCGAACTTGACCTAAAACAAAACTTAAATTACTTAGAGAGCAAATACTGTGACACTCAAACTCGCCATTGCGGGCGCTAGCGGCAAAATGGGTCGCATGCTAATTGAAACAACGCTCAAATCAAAAGATTTGCAGTTAGTCGTGGCGCTTGAACACGTGGGCAACCCCAACTTAGGGCAAGATGCAGGCGCGGCATATGGTTTGCAAACGGGTGTAAATTTAACGGCTGATTTAGAGCAGCTTGCACAGGTTGATTGCCTAATTGACTTTACCCGCCCAGAAGGTTCGTTATTGCATTTGCAAGCTTGCGTAAAGCATCATGTACAAATGGTTTTGGGTACGACTGGTTTTGATGAAGCGGGGCGCGATGTCATTGCGCAAGCAGCTAAATCAATTGGTGTGGTGTTTGCGCCCAACATGAGTGTTGGCGTTAATGCCACGTTGAAGTTGCTTGATATGGCCGCGCGTATTTTGAATTCAGGCTATGACGTTGAAGTATTTGAAGCCCATCATCGTCATAAAGTTGATGCCCCTTCAGGTACAGCTTTAAAAATGGGTGAAACCATCGCAAACGCTTGGGGTAAACCGTTGAGTGAAGTGGCCACTTGGGCGCGTCACGGTGAAACCGGTGAGCGCGAAGCGGGCACAATTGGGTTTTCAGTGGTGCGCGGTGGTGACATTGTGGGTGACCACACTGTTTATTTTTGTGGAACCGGCGAGCGTATTGAAATTTCACACCGTTCAAGTAGCCGCGCGACCTATGCGGAGGGTGCATTGCGCGCTGCGCGGTTTTTACAGCCTAAACAAACCGGGTTGTTTGATATGCAAGCTGTGTTGGGTTTGGCTGCTTAAGTTTTGTAGATGTGACTACTTTATTCAAATAAGTTATCTGCAAGCTCAAGCTCGTTGTTAGCCGCTAAAACAATTGCCTTGCGTCTACTGCCCGGCAGGCGCACACCAGGGTCTATCATCATGGCCGAAATCAACGTTTCAACACGTTCGTTAAAAATGTCGGCACCGGCTAATGAACCCGGGTTTATTGCAAGAAAGATATGACCTAGGTGTGGGCGATTACCCTCTTTTTCGAAAAAAGAATCGGCCTCAAATCCGAAAGATGCGCCCGGTAAAGCAACGCACAACAATTCAACAGTGAGAGCGAGCATTGAGCCCTTGACGCCTCCTGCAGGGGACATGGTGCCTTGCAGGACTGCCTTGGGGTCTGTGGTGGGTTTACCGCTGTGATCTAAACCCCAGCCGATTGGAATGTCACGCCCTTGTTGAGCCGCAACCATAATCTTGCCTCGCGCCACCTCTGACAGAGACATGTCAATACTGATCGGATCTTTTTCATGTCTTGGGAAAACAGCAGCAATGGGGTTGGTGCCAAATAACGCTCGTTTGCCACCCCAAGCGGGCATGGCCGCTGGCGAATTACTAAAGGCTAAACCAACTAGACCCGCTTGCGCGACGGCCTCAAGGTGCAAAGATGCCGCTCCAAAATGATGGCTACGCGTAACACCTGCAAAAGCTATCCCATACTCTTTTGCACGGGCGATGACTTCTGTAATGGCTAAATCACATGCAGGAAAAGCCAAGCCTTCGTCGGCATCAATAAGTACCCCAGCTCGATTATCTTTAATGATGATGGGTTTTGCTAAAGGGTTCACGCGACCACTCTCTAAATGTGATGCGTACTGTTTTAAGCGCGACAAGCCATGTGAGACTATGCCTTGTGCTTCTGCCATAACGAGCGCTTGAGCAGTGCTGTGTGCCATGGCGTGATTTGCGCCAGCACGCTCTAGAACTTCAGTTGCACGTTGAACAGCATTTTCGAAAGTATAAATTGTCATATGGTTTACCTTGATACATTTATTGATTAATTAGGTAATCTGTTACACGATCAGCCGTTACTTTGCTCACGCGCTGATTTGATTCGACGGTTAACCCTGCAATATGTGGGGTTAGTAAAACGTTGTGAATACCTGCTAGCGGGCTGTGGCTTCCCAATGGTTCAGTGACAAACACATCAAGTGCTGCACCAAAAACAGTTTTATTTTTTAAGGCAGTTGCCAATGCTTCTTCATTGACAATGCCACCACGTGCTGTATTGATTAACACGGCACTTGATTTCATTTGACTAATGAGGTCAGCATTAAAGAGGTCTTGTGTAGAGGGTATTAAGGGAACATGAAGGCTGATGACGTCGCTTTGTTCCACAAGAGATCCTAACGATCGTGATTCAACTCCCGTACGTTGCCAAATATTGTCTTGTGCTGTTATGGCTGGGTCAAACGCCACAACCTTCATTCCAAGACCTTGTGCTAATTTTGCTGTGAGTTGACCAATATTGCCAAAGCCAACCAAGCCCATTATTTTGCCTGAAATCTCATGGCCATTTGATAAGTCGGCTCTAGGCCAAAACCCCTTACCAATAGAGTCAGAAGACATAAAGGCACCACGTAATAGCAACATCATGGCTGTTATAACGTATTCAGCAACGGCTTGAGCATTAGCGCCCACAGCCGGCAATACTTTAATACTGCGTTTTTCGCATTCAATCAGATCAATGTTGTCAAGACCAACCCCTAAACGACCGACAGCTTTAAGGATGGGCGCACTAAGCAAAAGATCAGCTGAAACGTTTGTGCGATTTCGAACAATCAAGGCATCAGCGTCTATTAATAAATCCTTTAATTTTGCAGAATTATCAACCAAGCTTTCATCGTACATTACATCAAAATTTTGACGTAAGTAGTCGACAGCGGTGCCTTCCATAAACTCTGAAATGATGATTTTCATTACGATACATGGCCTTCTTTTAGAAGTTTATAAGCTTTATTGCTTTCAATTATAGACAAAAATAAGTGAGTCATATATATCAATCAGTTGACATATATGTATGATGACTTTATTCTTTATTAATAATAAAACTGTCACACCAAAAAGGCAGCATTCACTGATGGAGACAAAATGAAGAATTTAACAACAAAAAAAATCTTAAGTAAAACGAAATTGTTTGCTGCCACTGCGCTAGTTGGGGCGATCGGTTTTATGTCGCCTGCTCATTCAGCAGAGTTTCCTGACCGCAGCATAAATTACATTATTCCCTACGGCCCAGGTGGTGAGTCTGACGTTACAGCACGATTTCAAGAACCTTACTTTAAAGAATTTACTGGGCAAAGCGTTGCAATTCAGTACAAGCCAGGTGCGGGTGGTGCAGCGGGTTGGTCACAATTAAATAATATGCCAAATGATGGTTACACAATGATGGGTGTTAATTTGCCACATATCATTTTGCAACCTATGGATAAAAATGTGGGTTATAAAACCGATGACTTACAAAATATTTTTTGGTTTCATTACACGCCCGATGCATTGCTTGTTCCAGCTTCAAGTCCATTTAAAACACTTGATGATTTTGTAAAAGCAGCTAAAGCTAAACCCGCTAGTTTGACAGTGAGTGGTTCCGGTACCAAGTCAGGCAATGAGCTTGCAAAAGCGCGGTTTTCGGAAATGGCTGGCATAGAGATGGTTTACATTCCATTTAAAGGCACTGGCGCTTCTAATGTAGCGTTATTAGGCAGTCAAGTTGATGGCTCGTGGGGTTACACTACCGGTAAAGTTCAGCTCGGTGATCAAGTTAGATGCTTAGCTGTTGCAATGAACGCGCGTCACCCGGCTATACCTGATTGCCCAACTTTTATTGAGTTGGGCTACGACCTAGTAGGTGGTGTATATCGTGGGTTAGCTGTTCCAAAATCAACGCCACCAGACATTCAAGAAAAGTTAGTCAGTATCATCAAAAAAATAAATAGTGACCCAGCTTTCATCAAGAAAATGGAAGAGAACGGCTATTCATTAGTAGATGTTGGTCCAGCTGAAATGACAGCTTTTATGACTGGGTTGAAAAATGACCTAAAAAAATTAGCACCTTCTCTTGGTATTAAGGTTGACTAAAAAAAATTGTCGCAAATGTTTATGTCTGGCTAGGGAACACTAGCCAGACATATTTTATTCTGACGTCTAGGGTAAGCATGTTTCATTTCCAGTTCTTTCTTGATATCTTTACACCCCTCAATTTAATAATTACTTTAGCTGGGGTCTGTGCGGGTATAGTGATTGGTGCCATGCCTGGCTTAACAGCAACCATGGCCGTCGCAGTATTAGTGCCATTTACATTTGCTGCACCACCCGCTACTGCGTTGATTGCCTTGGGATCAATCTACACGGGTGCAATTTATGGTGGTTCCTATGCAGCAATTTTGCTCAACACACCTGGTACACCTTCGGCCATTGCGACTACCTTTGATGGTTACCCGATGGCAAAAAAAGGTGATGGTGATTTAGCGTTAACGATTGCCTGTTTATCTTCTGTTATAGGGGGGTTAGTGGGTGCGTTATGCTTGATCTTGCTCGCGCCACCTTTAGCACATTTTGCCTTGAGTTTTGGCCCCGTCGAATATTTCTGGATGGCCATTTTTGGTTTAACCCTCATCGCTTCTTTATCAGACGGCAATCTATTTAAAGCGGCGATCGGTGGCTGTGTAGGTTTATTACTTTCAATGATTGGCTTGGCCGAAGTGGGTGGAGACGTGCGCTTTACGGGCGATTCATCCACCCTGCTGGGTGGTTTAGATGTTGTTTCAGCTCTGATTGGGTTGTATTGCATACCCGTAATAATCGATCTTGTTGCATCGCCTACATCACATATGAAAATTAGCACGCGTGTTTCAAGTTTCAGGCTAAAAGAAGGCTTAGCAAAATGTTGGGTAGATCGATTTAATGTTTTACGAAGTTCTTTCATCGGCACTGGCGTCGGTATCTTGCCAGGAGCGGGTGGTTCAATCGCATCGCTTGTGGCCTATTCAGAGGCGCGTCGCTCTTCGAAAACCCCAGAAAATTTTGGTAAAGGTGACCCAAGTGGTGTTATTGCAACAGAATCAGCTAATAACGCAACTGTGGGTGGTGGTTTTATACCCACACTCGTTTTAGGCATTCCAGGCACCCCACCTGATGCAGTTATTTTGGGTGCGTTGTTGGTGCAAGGTATACGTGTTGGGCCTCAGCTTTTTACAGAGCAAAGTGAAATCGTATTTACATTTATGTACGGTTTAATTTTAGCGACACTTTTGATGTTGCCTGTAGGCTTACTATTTGGGCGGTATGCATTTCGATTATTAATCGCAACACCCAAGGCGTTGCTTGTACCGATTGTCGCTTTTTTAACTGTACTAGGTGGATATGCAGTGAACAACAGTGCAAAAGACATTGTCATCATGGTGGTTTTGGGGGGAATAGGTTGGGTGTTGGCTCGTTTTGGTTTCAAACAGTCGCCAATTGTGTTGGGTCTAATTCTAGGTGTCATAGCAGAAGCAGGTTTTGTACAAGGTTATTTAATTGGTAAGGCACGCGGCAATGTTTTGGCAGAGTTTTTCACTCGCCCCATCAGCATGGTTGTTGTCGCTTTCATTTTGTTAACCCTGTTTTACCCTTTCATACGCCAACAATTTGGTAAGTTAAAAAGTACAACAAAATGAAATCACAAAAAAATGTTTATTCTAGAGATGTTTATGGCCTAGCCTTTTGTATGTTTTTTTTAATTTTAGGTGTTGCCATTTGGTGGGTTTCGATGACTTATTCAGATCTGGGTGCCGTTTTCCCAAGAACGATCGCAACACTTTTGATATTACTATCAGCCATATATATTGTTCGAGTTATTGTTTGGCCTAAAGAGATTGAATACGATTTTGATGGTTCAAATATTCGTCGTATCTTGCTCTTTTTGACGTTAGTAATTTGGGCCTTTACGTTAGAAGTATTTGGCTTTCTTACAACAAGCATCGTGGGATTCATTTTGATTTTGCTGATTTCAAACTATGATAAATGGACATTTAAAAGAGCGCTTGGCTTAGTTCTAAGTGGTTTATCTGTTTTGATTGCGTTGTATATCGTATTTAAGGTAGTGCTAAACGTGCCGTTGCCTAAAGGTATGTTCTTGTAAGTTTGATTGGCTCACCTATAAAGCTTTATTTGCATCATCAGATGCCATGGCGATCTCGATCATAAACATCTGGTCTGTATTCGCATTTAGAAGTTTGTGCAAACGAATAGCGAAGTTCAATGGGTTGATTGTCTATGGTGTAAGCAATACGCACGATTTGCAGTAGAGGTGTACCCAGCTTAATTTTCAGTCGACGCGCTTGAATTGCCGTAGCCAATACGGCCCTTACGCGCTCTTCAGCTCGCATGACAGTAAAGCCAAAATCGTCTTGGTACATTTGATAAAGTGTTGTTTGTCTGACCTGTAAGCTTGCCTCACTTAGGTTGAAAAATAATGCTTGCGGCAAATATATTTCATCAAGCGAAACCACTTCATTGCGAAGCGATAGGCGATTAGTTAATTGCCAAAGTGGTGCACCTGTTTTTATTTGGAGTGACTCGGCTGCATAATCATCTGCTTTAGTAGTCTGAAATTTTAGGAACTCAACTGCGGGATATTCTTTGTGACCGTCTTGCCCCATTAAATGAAAAAAGAAAAATAAATAACGGTCGTGGCTATGGCGTGCCACAAACGTACCTCGACCTTGGTGCCGAATCAGCATACCGGAAGACGTGAGCTCATCTACTGCTTTGCGAAGTGTGCCAATACTAATACCGAAATGTTCGCATAGTTTTTTTTCAGGGGGAATTGCATCGCCAGCTTGCCATTCGCCAGAACGAATTGCCTCAAGAATTTTTGTGCGCACTTGCAAATAAAGAGATGTTTGTGACCACCCACCATTGAGGACTGTTTGATCTATAGCCTTGCGCTTAATAGCGACATTTTTTTCTGTTGTCATAGTCAAATTTTAACCCTTAACGATAAGTACGTATCTGGCATTACACAATTTTAATCTATGAATAATTATAAAACAGTATTCATATATATGATATAGTTGATGGAGTATTAAAAAAATGGTTAAATTTAAATAAAGCATTTATTTCATCAGAACACAGGAGAAACCAGCATGATTCATTTCGTCGTGCACGAAGAAGGCGACTCAGTAGGTACGGTCGTCGTCGAAGGAATTAAAACAGGTCAAAATTTGACTGGTTGGATAATGGAACAAGACAAAATGGTGTCTTTGCCAACGCTAAGTGATATACCTATTGGCCACAAAATTGCATTAGTTGATCTTAAAAAAGATGACACAGTCATTAAATATGGCGTTGATATTGGCAAGGTTATTCACCCCATTAAAGGTGGTGAGCATTTGCACGTGCACAATGTAAAAACTAAGCGCTGGTAATCACACCGAATCGATCGTTAACGAAGGAACTACTTAAAATGATCAATAAAGACACTACATTTATGGGGTATCGGCGTGCCAACGGGCGTGTCGGTGTTCGCAACCACGTTATCATTTTGCCTGTTGATGATATCTCAAACGCAGCGTGTGAAGCGGTTGCTAATAATATCAAGGGCACGATGGCTTTACCACACCCTTACGGCCGCTTACAATTTGGCGCCGACCTTGATTTGCACTTTCGTACGCTGATTGGTACCGGTTGTAACCCAAACGTGGCAGCAGTTATCGTTATTGGTATTGAAGAGGGCTGGACCAAAAAAATAGTTGATGGTATTGCAGCGTCAGGCAAACCAGTAATGGGTTACTCAATCGAAATGCACGGCGACCACGAAACCATCATGAACGCATCACGTGGTGCTCGTGAATTGGTACAAGCTGCGTCAGAAATACAAAGAGAAGAATGTAATATCGCTGAGCTATGGGTTTCTACAAAATGCGGTGAATCTGATACAACGTCGGGTTGTGGTGCTAACCCAACTGTAGGCAATGCATTTGATAAGCTTTACGAAATGGGTAATACCTTGTGTTTTGGTGAAACGACAGAATTAACCGGTGGCGAGCAGATCGTTGCTGCACGTTGCCGCACACCAGAAATTCGTGAGCAATTCATGACCGTTTTTAATCGCTATCAAGAAGTGATTGACCGTCATAAAACATCAGACTTGTCAGATTCTCAACCTACCAAGGGCAATATTGCTGGAGGTTTAACCACCATTGAAGAAAAAGCTTTAGGTAACATTCAAAAAATTGGCAAAAAATGTTTAGTTGATGGTGTGCTTGACAAGGCTGAAACACCAACTGGTCCAGGCCTTTGGTTTATGGATTCATCATCAGCCGCAGCTGAAATGGTTACTCTCTGTGCTGCCTCTGGTTATGCCGTTCATTTTTTCCCCACCGGTCAAGGTAACGTAGTGGGCAATCCAATTGTTCCTGTTATCAAAATTTGTGCGAACCCCCGTACCGTTCGTACCATGGGTGAGCACGTTGACGTTGACACATCAGGCTTGTTACAACGTGACCTTAATATGGACGGTGCAGGCGATAAATTGCTTGAAATGATGATGCGTACAGCAAACGGTCGATTGACTGCTGCTGAAGCTTTGGGCCATCGTGAATTTGTACTGACTCGTTTGTACGAAAGCGCTTAAATTAATTGATTCTAAAAACTCAGTATTTTTAAAATCATTAGATTTTGAAGTACTGAGTATTTAAGGTTATTTTTTTAATCTTTTTATTTGGTTTTGATGTTGAATTACGAACAATTAATTCAACATTTGTTTTGATCTTTCCAGGTAAGTTGTCGACCCCATTTATTTGTGAATGTAAATGGTTCGCAGCTTGAGCCCACATACCGATTGAATCGATATGTATAGTTGTTAAGCTGGGTTCTAAATGCCTAGATATTTCTAGATCATCAAAGCCAATAATAGAAAGATGTTTTGGTACGTTAATACCTTGTTTCTGAGCTTCAAGCAAGGCGCCTAGAGCTAGCACATCATTACCGCAAATAATTGCAGTTATTTCTGGGTTGTTTTCTAGCAGTTTAGTAAGTCCTAATCGAGCATTATTTATTTCGTACAGACATTCAACAATTGATTCAGAGCCAAGATAAATTTTATTTTTCTTTAAAAGCTCAACGGTACCTAGTAAGCGACCTTTAGCACGATCGTTGCCGTTAGTAATACCAGCTAAAACGCCAAAAAACTTGTGACCTTGGTCTAAAAGATATTGAACTCCTATTTTTACAGCTTCTCGATTATCGAAACCCGATGCGTAACCGCCTAATGGTGGTGATAAAGAACCTATATGTATATATGGCATGTTTCTTGTTTTTAAAAGCTTTAGTGCATCTCGATTTTGACTTGTACCAAATAAAGCAATACCTTCAACACCTTTGTTCAAAAAATTTTTAATTTGTGTAGCTTCGATTTCAGCATCGTAATTGCTACAAGCGACTAAAAGTTGATGGCCCGATTGATTTAATTGTCTTTGAAATTCGCCCAGCCCATGAGCAAAAATTGCATTATCAAGTGTTGGAACAATTGCACCAATCGTTCCAGATTTTTTAAGCATTAAAGATCTTGCTCCAGCATTCGGTATGTAGCCTAATTTTTTTATAACATTCTGAATTTTTAGACGCAACACAGTACTAACGGTGTCTGGGTTATTGATAGCTCTTGAGACTGTAGCTGTTGAAACATTTGCAGCAGATGCAACATCAGTAATAGTGGCTGTTTGTAAATTTTTTTTCATGGTGTTGTAAGGGAAAGTCCTGATTAATTTGTGCAAATTAAATAAATTTTTTTGAAATTTAAGGGTTAAAATGTAAGCGCTTACAGAAATATTACACTTTATAGAATAAAAAGTAACCATTCCAATATTTATAAGAAATAATAAAGGAATTAAAATTATTATAAAAATTCTTTACCCCTTCTTTTTTTGTTTAATGTTGCTGCTAGTTTGGTTTGCTTTAACCGAGTGGACAGGTGCAATTTCTAGTTCAAGATTTCCATCCCCAAGTGATACGTGGTATTCATTTACGGTTATTGCATTACACGGTTACGGAAATGGCAAACTTTGGCAACATGTACTTCAAAGTGTAGCTTTGGTAACAATGGGTTTTGTTGTTTCATCATCAGTTGGCATACTGCTAGGTATTTTGATGGGTGCTAATAGAAAAATAGAAGCCTTTGTAAACCCTGTTTTTTTATTGCTGCGTCCAATACCGCCATTGGCCTGGATACCGTTGGCTATCGTTTGGTTGGGTTTAGGCAACTCAGCAAAAGTAATGGTTATTTTCTTTGCTGCATTCGTACCCTCTGTTATCAATAGTTTTGCGGGCGTTCGTTCAATTGAAACACCACAACGCGAAGCAGCTGCAATGCTAGGTGTGAGCCGCTTTGCCTATTATCGAGAGGTTTTAATTCCAGGAGCTTTACCTATGATTTTTACAGGCTTGCGATTGTCGTTGCAGGCTTCCTGGACAACTCTTGTTGCCGCTGAACTTGTTGGTGCTGTGCTGGGGTTAGGTTCAATCTTGAATGCAGCTGCGCAAGATATTAACCCCGCCATGATCTTGGTTGGAATGATGTGTGTTGCATTAGCTGGATGGTCTATGACACAAATGCTTGCAAAAGCCGAGTCCATAGTCATACCCTGGAGGCATTCATGAATCATGTTGATCGCTTAGAAACCAGTCAATTAATATTGTTGTCAGGCCTAGGGTTTACATGCTTTATTGGCATTTGGTATGGGGCAGTTTACTTTGGTTGGGCTCCAAAAATATTTCTACCGATGCCTCATGAAGTAATTATAAAAATAATAAATTTAATGAACGAGCCATTTTCTGGTTACACGTTGCTCATGCATGTTGCATCGAGCTTTCAAAGATATCTGTATGGTTTTTTATTGGCCATTGCTATAGGTGTGCCATTAGGGTTATTGATGGCGTTGTCTAATTTTGCAAACAAGGTAATCACACCTATTTTTGACAGTGTTCGCTTCGTTGCACCGATTGCTTGGGTGCCATTTGCAGCCCTATGGTTTGGTACGGGTATTGGCGGCCCTATTTTGATTATTTTTATGGGTGCTTTTCCACCTGTTTTAATCAATACGTATCGTGGTGCAATTCAAGTCGACAAAAAATTTATTGAAGCGGCCAAGATGTTAGGGGCAGGAAAAATTAGACTCATGATCGAAGTTTTGTTTCCTGCAGCAATACCTTCAATTGTTGCTGGCCTAAGAATTTCCGCAGGGTTGGGATGGCAGTCATTGGTTGGTGCAGAGCTCATTGTGGCATCAAGTGGAGTCGGTTACATGATGGTTAAGGGTCAAGCAAGTATTCAAACTGATATTGTGATGTCTGGAATGATTGCAATCGGACTTATAGGTTTGTTCATTGACGTACTACTGAGGCAAGCTGAAAAACTTGCTGTTAACTACAGAGAAAATTAATTTATGGCTGATATTATTTTTGAATCGGTTGAGCGTAGCTTCAAACAAGGCGGTAAAGAATTTTTAGCAGTAGGCGGTATTAATCTAACCGTAGCAGATAGAGAATTTGTTGCAATTGTTGGTCCATCTGGGTGCGGTAAAACAACCTGCATGCGAATGGTCGCAGGCCTTGAAATGCCAACCAAAGGGCGCATAACTGTTGCGGGTAAAGAGGTCAAGGGTCCAGGCCCTGATCGAGCTGTAGTTTTCCAGCAGTTTGCTTTATTTCCGTGGAAAACAGTTTACGAAAATATTGAATTTGGTTTGAAATCAATGAATTTTTCATCAACACAAAGAAATGAAAAAATCATACCTTTAATTGCTTTGATGGGTTTAGAGGGTTATGAAAAAGCCTTTCCACATCAACTTTCTGGGGGAATGCAACAGCGTGTAGCGATTGCGCGTGCTTATGTATTAGAGCCTGAAGTTTTGCTGATGGACGAACCTTTTGGTGCTTTAGATGCACAGACGCGAGTCGTTATGCAAGAAGAGTTAGTTCGATTAGCACGTAAAAACCCAAAAACAGTATTGTTTATTACACATGCTGTTGAAGAAGCGGTTTACCTTGCAGATCGTGTTGTTGTTATGTCTCGACGCCCAGGGTTAATTAGAGATGTAATAGATATTAAGTCTGTTCGTGAAAAAGAAGGTTGGGACAATCACCCTCGTATTGAAGATGTAATGGATTTAAGTTCATTTGTTCATTTACGAAGTCACATATGGAGATTGTTGAGAGAACAAAATTTAGGCGTAGATCATTGATTTACATTTTAATTTTTCTGAGGAGATATAAATGCAATTAAGAAAAACACTATCATATGTATTTGGTGCAGCCGTTATTGCAACATCGAGCATAAGTCAGGTGAATGCTCAGAGTAACGCACTAACTGAAATTAAAATCAGTTACCAACCTGCTGTTTATTGGGCATTACCTTTTTACGTAGCAACTGAAAAGAATTGGTGGGCTGAATTGGGCCTTAAGCCTGACTTCAGTATTTTTCCTGCCGGTGTGCCACAAATAGCAGCGTCTGCATCTAAATCTTGGGATGTTGGAGGAACTGGTTCAGTACCTGCTGTTTTAGGGTTTGTTCGTTTTGGTATTGAAACAATAGGTATTTCTAATGATGAGTCTGTAGGTAATGCATTATTAGCAACACCCAAAGCGGCTGCGGATTTTATAGCAAACCCCAAATCTTTAAAAGGGCAAACAATCGTTTTGACCGGTAACTCTACGGGTGATTATGCTGTTCAGTCATGCCTAAAAAAGTATGGTTTAACTAAATCAGACGTCACCATTAAAAACATGGGGCAGGGTGAAATTATATCTGCTATGTCTTCTGATAATGCTAATTTAGGTGGTGTTTGGGCACCCAACATTTATACGCTTGAAGAGAAAGTGGGTGCCAAAGTTATTTGCACTGGTAAAGACGGTGGCGCAGTTGTCCCTGGTGCTTTAATTGTTCGTGGTGAATATGCAAAAGAACAACCCCAAAATGTAGCGAAATTTTTGGCAGTTTACCTAAGAGCCTGGAGCTGGATGAATTCAAACCAGCCAGAGGCAATTGAAATGATGAAAAAGTTCTACGCCCTTGGTGGAGTTTCTATATCTGAAGCTTCAATGAAAAAGGAATTTGACACACGCCCTACTTTCAATTTGGCTCAGCAACTGAACCTGATGGATAATGCAAATGGTTTGTCACAAACAGACCAGTGGTTCAACGCAATAGCTACATTTATGCAATCTACTGGTGCTATAAAAACAGTCCCACCAGCCAAAGACTATATTAATGATAAATATATGAAAATGGTTATGGATGATAAAAAATTGCGTGATTTTGCAAATAATATTAAATAATTATTAAATAATAAATTACTAGGAAAACAAGTATTATTTTTGTTTTCCTAGTAAAATGTAAGCGCTTACATTTATATTTTAAGGTATTTAAACCATGTCAATTCGTTATATCAAAAAAGCATCTAAAACACCCGAAACAGAAACCGCCGTTGCCCAAGCCGTTGTAACTGAAATGTTGGCTGAAATAGAAAAAAATGGCGAGCAAGCTGTTTTAGCCTACGCTGAAAAACTAGATAAATGGCATGGCAGTAGCCCGATTGTGACAGCTGAACAAATTGCTGAAATCAGTGCCACCATTCCTGATCAAGTTAAGCGTGATATAGACTTTGCAATTAAACAAGTTTATGACTTTGCTTGTGCACAACGCGACTCTCTCAATGAATTTGAGGTGACATTGCATTCAGGTGTTACCGCTGGTCAACGGGTTTTGCCTGTTAACGTAGCGGGTTGCTATGCACCCGCAGGGCGTTATGCACATATTGCATCGGCTTACATGGGCGTCACCACTGCTAAAGCTGCAGGTGTTAAAACGATTATTGCCTGTTCAGGGCCGTTTCGTGGCGGCCCTATGCACCCCTACATGCTTTATGCTTTTCATAAAGCAGGTGCTGATGTCATCATGACTTTAGGCGGCGTGCAAGCGATTGCAACCATGGCTTATGGTTTATTTACAGGAAAACCAGCTGATGTGATTGTTGGGCCGGGTAACAAATTTGTTGCAGAAGCCAAACGTACATTGTTTGGAAAAATTGGAATTGACGTTTTTGCTGGCCCATCAGAAGTGGGTATCATTGCTGATGAAACGGCTGACCCCGCCATAGTTGCCAGTGACCTAGTGGGGCAGGCTGAGCATGGTCATGAGTCACCAGCATGGTTGTTTACAACCAGTGAAAAGTTAGCGCATGAAGTCATGAAAATCATGCCTCAGTTAATTGAAACGTTGCCGCCCACCGCGCGTGACGCAGCGGGTGCCGCATGGCGCGATTATGGTGAAGTGATGGTGTGCGATACAAATGAAGAAGTGGTTGCTCTTTCAGACAAATATGCCAGTGAACACCTTGAGGTACATTGTAAAGATTTAGATTGGTGGTTAGAAAACCTCACGTGTTACGGCTCACTGTTTTTAGGTGAAGAAACCACGGTGGCTTACGGCGATAAATGTAGCGGCCCCAACCATGTGTTGCCCACTAAGGGTGCAGCCCGTTATTCGGGTGGTTTATCGGTTCATAAGTTTTTAAAAACCTTCACATGGCAGCGTATGACACGTGAAGCCGCTCGTGACATAGGTGAAATCACTGCCCGTATATCTCGACTTGAAGGCATGGAAGCACATGCTCGCACAGCGGATGATCGATTAGCAAAATATTACCCTGAGATAACGTTTGATTTAGGAAAAGCTGTTGACGTTTAGCGCTAGGTTTAAAATTTATGAATAGTCACAACTCTTTTCGACTTGATGGCCGCCATGCCCTGATCAGTGGCGGTAATTCAGGTATTGGTCAAACAATAGCTCTTGCTTTAGGTGCGGCGGGCGCCAATATTTTATTGGTTGCGCGTCGTGAAGAAGCTTTACAAAAAGCGGTGAACAACCTCAATGAACATGGCATTGAGGCTCAATATTTAATAGCTGATTTGTCTTCATTGCCTAAGCTAAAAGATGTGGCCGATCAAGCTCAAAATAAACTGGGTGGTGTTGATATTTTGGTTAACGCTGCAGGTGTAAATTTACGCGAACCCTTTGAAAGTATCACGCCTGAGACATGGCAACTGCAGCTTGATCTACATTTAGGTGCACCCTTTTTTTTAACGCAAGCCCTTGCGCCTGCGATGCGAGAGCAAGGGTGGGGCCGTATTTTAAATATTGCGTCACTACAAAGCTATCGAGCATTTGCTAACAGTGCCCCTTATGGTGCGGGTAAGGGTGGTATTGTGCAGTTAACGCGAGCTATTGCACAAGCTTGGTCAAAAAATGGTATCACGTGTAACGCGATAGGGCCTGGGTTTTTCCCCACCGCTTTGACTTCACCCGTTTTTAACGATGAGAAGATGTCACAGCATCATGCTAACCAGACCTGTGTGGGTCGAAACGGTAAGCTTGAAGACTTACATGGCCCAGCCGTTTTCTTGTGTAGCGATGCCAGCGCCTATATTACAGGCCAAACTCTAATGGTCGATGGGGGCTATACCGCCCGTTGAAGTTCAGGTCACATCATACGAATATCAAACTAACACTAAAGCCTAGAGCCTAAAACATGAAAGCACTTGTTTACACCCAACCCTGTGAAGTGGTTTTGCAAACTTTAGGTCTACCTGAATTGTTTGCTAACGAAGTGGTACTGCAAATTGAGGCAGTCGGTATTTGCGGCTCTGATATGCACGCTTGGCACGGACACGATCCTCGTCGCAAACCAGGTCTTGTTTTAGGCCATGAGTTTGTGGGCAAAATCGCTGAATCTCTTGCACCTGGTTTTGATGTCGGAACCCGTTGGACAGGTAACCCGCTGATCGTCTGTGGTGTCTGCGACTATTGCGTGCAGGGTCGTAATAACCTATGTTCAAATCGAACAATGGTGGGCATGACGCGAGCGGGCGCTTATGCAGAATACATGAGCATTCCAGCGGCATCATTGGTAGCTATTCCTCAAGATATGCCTGCGTCAACTGCTGCGTTAACTGAGCCTGCGGCTACCGCTTGGCATGCTGTTAATTTGAGCATCAAGGCTTTGTTTCGCCCCATACATGAGTGCCGTGTATTGGTGATTGGTGGTGGTGCCATTGGTATGCTTGCCGCATTGCTGCTGCGTCATTTGGGTGTCACCCAATTGGTGGTCAGCGAATTGAATGCCGGGCGTCGTCAGACGCTTGCTAAAGCTGTTGGTTGTGATGTTATTGACTCGCGTAACACACCAATTGACGAATCATCGTTTGAATTTGTTATAGATGCGGTCGGTGCAAAAGCCACGCGTATGCAAGCATTAAGTGCAGTTGCACCGGGTGGTGTGTTGATGCATGTGGGGTTACAAGACTGGGCCAGTGAAATTGATATGCGCAAACTCACTTTGGCAGAAATCACTTTATTAGGCACCTATACCTATACAACGTCAGATTTGAGGGCAACGGTTGATGCTTTGCACCGTGGTGTCTTTGGTTTGCTTGACTGGGTTGAAGAACGTACGTTAGCCGAAGGTCAACAGGCATTTCTTGATATTGATTCTGGCGTTAGCGCATCACCTAAAATAATATTGCGACCTTGATATTTTAAGTTTCCGCCCAACAAATCGGTTCAATCTGTAACATCACTCTAAAGCGCGCTTGTACGTCTTGACGCACCACGTTGGCTAAAGCCATCACATCGTCACAATCGCCGCCACCTGGGTTAACTAACACTAAGGCCTGGCTGGCATGCATGCCTACTGGGCCTAATCGTTTGCCCTTCCATCCGCATTGATCAATGAGCCAGCCTGCGGCGAGTTTATGACTGCCATCAGCCTGGGGGTAGCTCATGAGATGAGGGAATTCTTTTTTTAAGGCTTCTGCATGTTCACGCGGCACGATTGGGTTTTGAAAGAAGCTGCCTACGTTGGGCATGACACCAGGGTCGGGTAGTTTGCGTTGCCTAACCTCGCACACCAATTGGTATACGTCGTGCGCTGTAATCGATTCTGGGTGCTTTAGATGGCGTTCAGCTAAGGGTTTAAGGTCAGGGTAGTTCAGCACAGGTTGCCATGTTTTGGGTAATGCAAAAATAACGGCGACGATGATTTCATTTGATTCGGTTGCACGTTTAAATCGACTGTTGCGGTAGGCAAAGTTGCAGGCTTGGGCTGATAGCGTTTCAATTTGCTCGGTTTTAAGGTTCCATACCTCAACCGACTCAACTAACTGAGCGACTTCAACGCCATAAGCACCAATATTTTGCACCGGTGCAGCACCAACTGAACCCGGTATGAGGGCTAAATTTTCTAAACCGTACCAGCCTTGATTTAAGGCGAAAGTCACACAATCGTGCCAGTTTTCGCCTGCCGCAACGCGAATACGGTTATGTGTTTTGCTGCGTTCATTATTATCACTAGCGCTAGCAGAAGCAGCACTAGCATCACCAACAGCATCACCATTACATTTAAGCAACCGAATGCCCTTTAGTTGAACGTGCACCACAGGTTGCCGTAAAACACGAGGCAAAACTAAGTTACTACCGCCACCTAAAATGTGTAGTGCGCAGACTTTATGTGGCTTATTAAGCGGGTTAGTCGTATCAAGTTCACTAAAATTGTTGCGACTGAACTGATCTGTAAAACCATGTGTATTAATAGATTTTTGGTTTTTTTTGTATAAGGCCGATAATGCCGGTAGTTGCGCTAAATCATTGAGCAATATGAATTCTTGCGCCTGACATGGCAGGGTAAGGGTATTTAAGGTCTGTAAATCACGAAAATGGGGGGTCAAACTTGACATCTGTATGGGTAGTTGTGCTAAGATCTCGGTCTTCGCATAGTACTACGTGCCTTATTAATTATTGTTGTATTTAAGGTGTGTTTAAAGTGTATTACTTAGGCAATGTGAAGTCAGTACAAGTTCAATAAGCGGGAATAGCTCAGCTGGTAGAGCGCAACCTTGCCAAGGTTGAGGTCGCGAGTTCGAACCTCGTTTCCCGCTCCAAATACTAGGGGAAGCTAAACAGCTTCCCCTTTCAGTTTCTTCTGGCGCAATGGCAGAGTGGTTATGTTGCGGACTGCAAATCCGCCTACCTCGGTTCGATTCCGGGTTGCGCCTCCAAAAAAATCCCTTTAAGTTCCTTCGTACGTCATTCTTGAATACAATCTGAATAACATGCACTGGAAGCAGCTTTAAATTTAGGGGAAATCATGAAACCGTCTCAAGCACTTCAGTTAAATCGAGCCGCCATTCGTAATGTGGTTTTAGCGCATCGTGCACTCAATGCACGTGTGTTTGGGTCTGTTCTTCATGGGCTTGATACCGAGCAAAGTGATCTCGACATCATTATCGATCCTACATCGCAAACGACGTTGATGGATGTTGCAGCCATTCAGGTGAAATTAGAGCGTCTGCTAGGCGTGTCAGTCGACGTGCTGACACCTAAGGCTTTGCCTGAGAAATTCCGACATATCATTCTTGCAGAAGCTGTGCCTGTATGACCAAAAGCCTTCGAGTGCCAGACTACCTGGGGCAAATTTTGTTTGCTATTGAGCGCATAGATCGCTACACGGCTGACTTAGACGAAGTTGGTTTTTTAAACAATGAATTAGTGCAAGATGCAGTGATTCGCAACATTGAAATCGTTGGTGAGGCGTCTAATAACGTGCTACGTGTGCACAAAGAGTTTGCTGTTGCGCATGACGAAATTCCTTGGCAAATTATGTACACCATGCGCAATCGTGTTTCACATGGTTACGATCAAGTTGATCTCGAAATCGTTTGGAAAACTATTCAAGGCGATTTGCCAGTTTTGTATAAGTTAGTGCAAAGCGCTTTAAAGAAATGCTCGCCTTAACAAAAAAATATCTTTGGTGGTCATCTAAATCTTAGAATTTTATGACACGAATTATTGCATGTTCTTTATTTATTGCTAGCTTACACACTTTGCTACACACCGACATTTACGCTTTAAAAGTCATTGTTTTAAAAATAATATTTTTGGTTGCTTGTTCTGCAAATCCGCCTACCTCGGTTCGATTCCGGGTTGCGCCTCCAAAATTCCCTTAAACCTTTTGTTGATATCGCGATTGCCTTATACGTGAATTGACAAACGTGGCTACTCTTCATAAGATAAAAATGCATGACCCATGAAACATGGCCCATGGCCTATGGCGCATGATGTATAACTTGCGACGAACAATAAAAATTCCAAGATGATGATGAAAAAAAATTTCACGTTGCTGTTGTGCAGATCAAGCCCGCACGTGACACACAAGATGCCATTGCCACGATCGAACGTATTGCCAAAGATGCTTCCCTAAAAGAAGCCCGATTAGTGCTCTTTCCTGAAGCGTATGTCGGCGGTTACCCGCGAGGTGCATCATTTGGCACGGTGGTGGGTAATCGCAGTGACGAAGGTCGCGAAGCGTTTCGCAAGTATTGGGAAAATGCCATCGACGTCCCTGGAACATATTGTGAGCAAATTGCCAATATCGCCCAACGGTATGCCATTTAGCTTGTAGTAGGTATTATCGAGCGAGACTTAGGCACGCTGTACTGCACGGTCGTATTCTTTTCTGCTGAAGGTCAACTCATGGGTAAGCATCGAAAGCTCATGCCCACGGGTGCGGAACGTCTGATATTGGGTTTTGGAAACGGGTCAACTATACCCGTTTTTGATACACCGTTAGGTAAGGTAGGGGCCGTCATCTGCTGGGAAAACTATATGCCACTGATGCGTGCTGCTCATTTCGCGAAAAGAATCGAAATCTATTGCGCACCCACCGCTGACGGCCGTGACACTTGGTTGCCAACGATGCGTCATGTTGCGATAGAAGGGCGTTGCTTTGTTCTGTCATCGAATCAGTTTGCACGCAAAAGTGACTACCTAGAGGCTTATGGTTAGGTAACCAAAGCCGATGACACCATTATTTCTCGTGGCGGCAGTTGCATCATTGATCCATTCGGAACTGTATTAGCCGGACTTAATTTTGACGGCGAGGCCCTTCTTGTTGCTGATATCGACCGTGATGACATTCCACGTGCTAAATATGATTTTGACGTCACTGGGCACTACGCACGACCTGATGTCTTTTCATTACGTGTGAACGAAACGAATACTAAACCTGTTCATTTTAGTGGTGCAGAAATCACTTCTGTAAAGACTGACTCTGACGATACATGCCAGAGTTTGCCAAAAAAGATGTGAGTACGAATTTAAATTTTTCCCTTATGGCTGGCAATTATGGGAGTAAATATTGAAAATATTAATACTCGGTGCAGGTGGAATTGGCGGCATGGTTGGTGGGCGACTTGTGCAAAGTGGCGCAGACGTCACGTTCTTAGTTAGGGAAGGGCGCAAGCAGGCGCTGCAAGCGAATAGCTTGAAAATTGAAAGCCCATTTGGTAACGCCTCTTTACCTGTTGTGGCAAAGCTTAAGTCAGAAATTAAACCTGATTACGACCTTATTCTTCTGGCATGTAAGGCATACGACCTTGACTCGGCGATTGAAACGATACGCCCTGCTGTAAACAGTTCAGTCTGTGTGTTGCCCATTTTGAACGGCATCGCACATATGAGTCGATTAAATCAAGAGTTCGGCGCAGAAAAGGTTTTGGGCGGCACGATAAAAATGCAAGTAACGCTTACCGCTGAGGGTGTCGTTCGACAACTGAGCGATTGGCAAACCCTAACCTTTGGTGAGCAAAACGGCAGCCTTTCTGAGCGAACCGACAAGTTCAAGTCGTTGTTGGCTAAGACAAGCATTGAAGTCAAGACAACTGAAAATATTGTGCGCGAAATGTGGATGAAAATGGTGCATCTTTCTACAGTGGCGGGCATCACGTGCCTAATGCGCGCCAACGTCGGAGAAATCGCTCGTACACCGGAAGGTACGGCACTCATGCAACGATTCTTGCGCCGCAATGCTGATATTGCTGCACATGCGGGCTACCGACCCGATGAAAGCTTCCTTGAAACGTATCTTAAATTGTTTGCAACAACTGATTCTAGTTATGAAGCTTCGATGTTGCGTGACCTCGAAAAAGGCGGACGTATCGAGTCAGAGCAAATTTTGGGGGACATGTTACAACTATGTCGAATTGCAGGGTTGGACGAAGGCCTGCATCTTGCCGCTTACACCCATGTGAAAGCTTATGAGCAACGTCGCGATACAGCGCGTCTTCCATGTTAAATATGATGTTGAATGACATTAATTAGAAAGGGCTAATTTAAGAATATGGTTTTTTTATCGGTTCAACCCTAAGGGAGGTGCTGTTGAACCTCTAACAATAAGCTCTGCTTCATTAAGTTAGCTCAAAATCTTGTACTAACTATGCAGAAAAAAAGTTGGGGGCGTATCATTAATATTGCATCTCTACAGTCTGTTCGCGCATTTCCAAACAGTATGGCATATGGTGCAAGCAAGGGTGGTATAACTCAGCTAACACGAGCGATGGCTGAAGCTTGGTCGCGTGATGGCGTGTGTTGCAATGCTATTGCACCAGGACTTTTTCCAACTGAACTCACAGAATCAATTTATCAAAACTCGCAACTCTTAAGCGATATGGCAAAAAAAAACTTGCTGTGGTCGAAACGCAGAGTTGTCAGAAATTTGGGGCTTGACACTTTTATTAGCTTCGCCTTCGGCTTCTTTCGTGACCGGACAAACTATTTATCTTGATGGCGGTTATACCGCCAAGTAATATTTACATTTTAATTAAAATTAAAAGTTAAAAAATATCAATATTAGTAAAAAAGGCTTTTTAAAAATTGACTTGGAGTTCATGCATGACATCAAAACTAGTAGCACTTAAAACCAAAACCCCATGGTGGCGACTTGACACCGGTGACCGCGACATGATAAAGAGTATTGACGAAACTGAGCTACTAATCATGCTTGAGCAGTTGATCGTTATACGTCGATTTGAAGAAAAACTTTTAAAACTCAGTGTCGCAGGTATTTTGCATGGCCCTGCCCATTCAAGTATTGGTCAAGATGGTGCTGCGGTAGGTGCAATGTCAGTGTTGAATTCGCACGACAAAATTAATGGTACCCATAGAATGCATCACCAGTTTTTAGCTAAAGCGCTGAACCATGTCAGGCCTAAAAACTATTCGCCATTAACTCAAGAATTACCTGATGCTATGCACGAAGTAATTTATCGAACATACGCTGAAATATTGGGGCTAACCCCAGGGTACTGTGGTGGCAGAGGTGGCTCGATGCATCTGCGTTATTCCGAAGCAGGCATTTATGGTTCAAATGCAATTGTTGGGGGCAACCCATCGCATGCAGTTGGCTATGCATTTGCAGACAAATTTAATGGTCGAGACCATGTCTCTGTTGCATTTTTCGGAGACGGTGCCATGCAAAGTGGTGCATCTTATGAAGCCATGAATCTTGCTGCACTCTATCAAACACCAACCATTTTTTTTGTAGAAAATAATCTTTACGCGGTGTCAACCCATGTTTCCGAACAAACGCGCGAAGTTCGTCTTTCTGCACGGGGTTTGTCGTTAGGTGTTCCCGCAATTGAGTTCGACGGTATGAATGTGCTGGCAGCTCGCTGTGCAATGAACGAAGCCCTAGCAATTATTAAGAAAGAGGGTGGCCCTGTTCTATTAGAGGCACAAACATACCGATATCTGCATCAATCAGGCGCGCAAAAAGGAAGTGCTTTTGGATACAGAGATAAAAAAGAAGAAGAAGAATGGGCTAAACGAGACCCAATGAAAACTTTTCCAGAACAGTTGCGCAAACAAGGTTTAATCGATGATGTCGGTATTGAAAAGTTAGAGCACAGGGCTCAAGCTTTAGTTGATGGTGCATTGGGAAAATTATTAGACAATTATGGTGATAAAAAAACTGAACAGATTAAGCCAGCTTTGTGGCCAGACCCACAGTCAGTTGATTTTGGAATTCGTGGTGATCTCTCTGAACTATCTAGCCTTTCGATACGCGAGATTGAAGATGAGCCATTAAATACGTTAAGTGAATCAATATTTGTTGATGCGATTTCAAGCGCAATGCTTAGAAATATGGAAAAAAATGACCAAATCATTATTTTGGGCGAAGATGTGCACCGATTGCGTGGTGGTACATCAGGTGCAACAAAAAACATTGGCGAACGATTTCCAAACCGTTTAATTGGAACACCTATTTGTGAGAATGGGTTTACAGGTTTAGCGCTTGGTGCAGCGCTTAATGGAATGAGGACTGTAGTAGAAATTATGTACCCTGATTTTTCATTGGTTGCTGCCGATCAGCTTTTCAATCAAATTGCAAAAGTTCGTCATATGTTTGGCGGTGAATTTCCCGTAAGAGTACTTGTGCGAAGCCGAGTGTCTGCAGGAACGGGTTACGGTTCACAGCATTCGATGGATGCAAGTGGTTTATTTGCTCTATACCCTGGCTGGAGAATTATTGCGCCATCAACACCCTATGACTATATCGGTTTATTAAATGCAGCGTTGGCTTGTGATGACCCCGTTCTAATGGTCGAATTTAACGACCTGTTACGAACGACTGGCCCTGTGCCTGAAGACTGGAATTACATCATACCGATTGGTAAGGCTAAGACTGTCAGATTGGGTCAGCGATGCACTATTTTGACTTACGGAACAATGGTCAGTGCATCTAAAAAGGCGGTTGAAAATACGGGCATTGATGCTGAAATAATTGATCTACGTACGTTAGACCCGCTTGGTATTGATTGGGAAACAATTTCAGCAAGCGTTAAGAAAACAAATGCATTAGTCATTGCAGAGCAATCAACTCGCGGCACCACAATTGGTTCTCGTATTGTGAGTGAAGCACAAACCCGGCTGTTTGATTATCTTGATCATGAAATTATTCATGTTACCGGTGCAAATTCATCACCAGTAGTATCTAAGATTCTTGAACGTGCTGCATTGGCAGGGGTAGAAGCAGTAGAAAAGGCTTTGCAAGAAATTGACAGTCGTCGTGGTCGAGCATGACTTTTTACTGTATTTAATTGATGAGTGCTTAGGAGCTAATAATGATATTGCAAGATAGTATTCTAGTAGCACATCACACCGCAGTTTGTGTAACTGATTTTGAGCGCGCACTTAATTTATATATAGATTTTTAGGTTTTGATCTAGAAGGTGAAATGGACCAACGTAGTGAGCCGGCACTAAGTGAAGTAGTTGGCTTATCTGGCGCCGTAATTCGTTGGGCAATGTTAAAGAAGGGTACCTACCGAGTTGAACTTTTTAAATACTACACGCCAGAGGGTGAAACGTTAGCTCGACGTCAATGTGATCTTGGTTATAGTCATATGGCATTCGAGGTCGCAGATGTTGATTCTGTTTATAAAAAAACGTTTGCTCGTGGTTATAAAATCGTATCGTCGCCACAAACGTTGAGAGGAGGCCGAACACGTGTTTTCTATCTTTGCGAGCCCGAAGGTGCAATCACTGAATTTATTGAGTTCAATCCTAAAATGAATTGATTTTCAATTTATGTCAAAGGTGTTTCATGGTTAAAAATATTGGATTTATTGGGCTTGGAAGCATGGGGCAAGGCATGGCGGGTCAATTGCTTAAGCACGGTTTCAATGTGTATGGCTTTGATGTTGACAAAGCTAGGGCTTCCGATTTTGCATCTCGAGGTGGTGTGGTATGCAACTCTGTCAAAGACGTTTGTGTGAAAGTAAATATCATCATCACAATGCTTCCTCGCGATGAACATGTATGTCAGGTTTTGTTGTCTGCAGAGGGTGTAGTTGCATGCGCGTCAAAGGGCACCTTGGTGCTTGAAATGAGTACAATTTTTCCTGCTACAAGCATTGAACTTAACAATGAACTTACAAAAGCTGGTTTAAGAATGATGGATGCGCCGGTTGGTCGTACACCACAAGATGCAGCGAATGGTACCTTACTTGTCATGGCGGGCGGTAACAAAAAAGACTTTGACAGCGCTACACCTATTTTTCAAGCCATGGCAGATAAGATTATTTATTTAGGCCCAGCGGGCTCGGGCATTCGAATGAAAATCATTAATAATTATATGAGTATGGTCAGTATGGTGGTAACAGCTGAAACGCTGGCTATGGCAAGTAAAGCTGGCATTGACATGTTTACAGCGACAGAAGTTTTGCAAAATACTGTAGCGGGTCGTGGTCAGATTAATATAAATTTCCCTAGAAAAGTTTTAGCGGGTGATATAACCCCAGATTTTCCAATTGTTTTGGGCCGAAAAGATTTGGCACTTGCGCTCAAACTAGGCGAAGAACTCAAGACGCCGCTTTACTTAGGTGCTGTGGCAAGTCAATTATTTGGAACAGCCTGTGCACAGGGCCGTTCAGATCAAGACTGTACAGCCATGTTGCTAGCTATAGAAGAGTTGGGTGGTTCGAGCGATGCATTGAGCTAGTAAATTTTTAAAAAACTTATTCAAGTGGCGCAAACAAAAAAAATTTTATTTTGACGAATACTAATATTTTAAATAATCTAGAATCCCCAACTAACCTAAGAGTTACAGTGCTCTTACACCATGAATTTTGAGAAAATATGACACACGTAATCACCTTCACACTTCCTCCGACCGGAGAGTTTCAAGACAAAGCACGACTTGTGAGTTGGCAGGTTCAGCCCGGTCAAGAATTTAAATGTGACGATGTTTTGCTTGAAATTGAAACCGACAAATCGGTTATTGAAATACCAGCGTTATATGATGGAAAAATGATTGAACATTTTGTAAATGTTGACAGTACTATCGAACTTGAAACACCACTGGCTAAAATAGAATTAAAAGGTGAAGCCTTAGAAACTTATTTAGCCACTACTTCAGTCAATCACTTGGTTTTAGACGATACCACTGCGATTAAAAATTCTGATTATCTTTCAAGACTTAAAGAGTTATCTTCAACTGATTTTAAGGTACCAGTCGTATCGGGCTTTCAAAATGAACGTCGCCTGATATCGCCTGCTGCTCAAAATCTTATTTTTACTAAAAAAATAAATATTGATCATGTAAAAGGAACGGGACCAAACGGGCGAATTACTGTAGCAGATGTCAATCGATTGTCGATGGCGTCAGACGTTAAACCTAAAATTAATTCAAGTATAAGTACAGAAATCATAAAGACCAAATTTGGTTCAATAAGGTTGAGAACTTGGGAACCAACAACACCACAAAAAAATTCCCCAGATATTGTTTTAATACATGGCTTGTTTGCAGATATCGAGGCGTGGGCGAGTCTTGCATTAAGTCTAAGTCGTTCTGGGCAACGCGTTTTAGCAGTTGATTTGCCCAATCACGGAGAAAGTCGTGCGTCAGTCGAAAATTTTGATGAACTAGTCGATTCTGTAAGTGAAGTACTTGCATTTAAGACAGGTGCACATTCTATCTTGGTTGGTCATTCATTAGGCGCTGCAATTGCTACTCGGCTTGCTGTTAAGTCGAAGGTACTTGTACACGCATTAGTTTTGATTTCCCCTCTCGGGCTTGGAACAGAAATTGAACATACATTTTTAAAAGGCGTCATCAATTCAAAAAACAATGCAGTAATGCAACGAGAATTAGCTAAGCTGACACATGCTAAAACGATTCCGTCTGATGTCTATATGAACGAGTTGAGAGATCGCATTGATATTTATCGAGATGGTTTAGAAAAAACGATTCTTGCAGTTAGCTGTCAAGGCATACAACAGATTAATATTTTCAATGATCTGAAGTCTCTAGTTTGTCCAGTATCCATATTGCATGGTAAAGCCGACATGATCATACCTTGGCAGCATGCTTTAAATGCCCCAGCAACTGTTGCGCTTCATTTGATTGCAGATGTTGGGCACATGCCGCAGTGGGAAGCTTCTTCATTAACGACTGAAGTTATTTTAAGATATTCAAAGCTTTCGGTAACGTAGTTTATAGCTTTAAATAATTTAATAATATAAAGGTAGCAATATGCGATTTAATTTTGACTCAACTGGTTCTATTTATGTAGAAAGAGGGTGTTCGGCAAGTCTTGCCAAAATCATTCAAGATAGGGGTGGTAAGTCAGTTTTAATTGTGACCGATGCGGGGGTTCTGTCAGCCGGTTTGTTAGATAAAGCGTTAACTAAATTCAAAGCATTAAACCTAGCTGTCAAAATTTTTTCAGATGTTCAAGCAGACCCACCTGTTCAAGTTATTGATGAAGCCGTTAGAGCGGGTCGAGCTTGCAAGGCAGACTATATCGTTGGTTTTGGCGGTGGAAGTTCAATGGACGTTGCTAAGCTCGTTGCTTTACTGCTGCCCGGTCAGCAAAAATTAACTGATGCCTACGGTGTTGGCATGGCTAAAGGCCCTAGGTTACCGTTAATACTGGTGCCAACGACTGCAGGTACTGGTTCTGAAGTCACTAAGAGTTCAATCGTTACCGTTAGTGAAAGCGAGAAGAAAGGCGTTCTTTCGCCTTATTTATTGCCAGATGTTGCGCTTCTTGATGCTGAGCTCACGTTGGGTCTACCCCCTCACGTAACGGCAGCAACAGGTATTGACGCTATGGTTCATGCTATTGAGGCATTCACGACGAAGCGCTTAAAAAACCCGTTGTCAGATTGTTTGGCAAAAGAGGCTCTTCGTATGTTGGCGGGTAATATTCACCAAGCTGTGAAATCGGGTGATGATGTCGTCGCACGTGAAAATATGCTGCTTGGCGCCTGTTTAGCGGGTATGGCATTTACGAATTCAGCGGTAGCCGGTGTTCACGCACTGGCTTACCCAATTGGTGCTAGGTTTCATGTGCCACACGGTCTATCTAATTCCTTGGTTTTAGGGCCTGTTATGCGTTTCAATATAGACGTTTCACACGTCATGTATGCAGAGCTTGGTGCCATTATCAAGCCAGGCCTAAATGGGTCTACGCATGAGCAAGCGTATCAACTTGCTGAATATTTAAGTGAGTTAGCGGGTGATTTGGGCTTGCCTATGCGTTTAAGTGAGGTGGGAATGACAGCAAATGATATGCAGAAGTTAGCAACCGATGCCATGCTGCAATCTCGCTTATTGATGAACAACCCACGCGAAATAACTGTAGATGACGCGCTAAGCATTTACACAGAGGCTTTGTAGTTTGCTAAAAAAAGTTGCTTAATAACTTCTGTGATGTTTTGACGGCTGTGTTTGTTTCGCTCTAGTAAGCCGACACGGCGGTAAATTGTTTTTCTAGGTAAAACCTGAATGCGTGCTCTTTTGTCACTGTTCCAGTCAATGTTAGCCAATTGCGGAATAATAGAGTAGCCAAAACCTTGTCGAACCAATTCAATAATGGCCTCAACAGAGTTTATTTCCATACCCTCAATAACTTTTAGTTTATTGATCTTAATAGCTTGATCAACCAAGTACCCTGTCCATGTTTTTTGTTCAAAACGAATAAATGGCAGAGCAATGGGTATGGGTTGATCAATCTTTTTGGTTTGGTATGATTTGTGGTCGCTGTAAGGCAAAATAAGTACCATAGGTTCTTTGTAAAGCTCTGTCCATGTGGCGCTTTGCGGTAACGCAAAAGGTGATTCAGTCACAATGGCTGCGTCAATTTTACCTTCGAGTACGAGCTCAAGAAAAGTACTTGATAAGCCTGCGATTAACTTTATTTCTAACTCAGGGTAGTCGTGCTTGAGCATATTAAGTGCTTGCCCAAATTGCCCCATCAAAGCTGACACCAATGCACCCAACACAATTGTGCCGCCGATATCAGTTTTGAAGTGAGCACTCAATGCTTCATATCGAGCAATAATTTCTTGAATCGGTTCAATGAGGGCACGGCCTTGGCTATTGAGCACTAATGAGCGCTTGGTACGATCAAATAACTCAACCCCTATGTCTTTTTCAAGGTGCTGTAACTGATGCCCAGCTGCCGCAGCAGTGAGCCCGATTTCTCGCGCAGCAGCTGCGACACTGGTGTGGCGAGTGATAGAAATGTAGTTTTTAAGTACGCGTATGCTAGTCATAAACTATATTATAGTAAAAAAATTATTTATCTCAAACAAAAAACTATTCGATATATTTTTTTGTTATCAGTCGATACAATTTAATATGTCTGAAAATAATCTTAAAGTTAAAGTCTGGCGCGGAAAGGAACAAGGTGAGTTTGTAGAATACCTTGTACCCCGTAATTCGAATCAAACGGTGCTTGATGTGGTCACCTACATTCAGCGAAAAATAGACCCTACTTTAAGCTATCGCTTTGCATGCCGGGTGGGTATGTGTGGGTCTTGCGCCATGACGGTTAATGGCGTGGCGCGTTGGACGTGTCGAACCCATGTTGCAAAAATTGTAGAAGGCAATTCGCTTGAAATTGCCCCACTCAATAATTTACCTGTCGTTAAAGATCTCGCGACTGACATGCGTGAGTTCTTTAATAAATGGAAAGGCGCCGTAGGTTTTTTTAAGGGCGAGCAAACCCGTTTTGATGATTTTGCCAAGGTTAAGCCCGAGTCAGAGGCGCGACAACTTGCTAACGCAGGTATCGAATGTATTGGTTGTGCCGTTTGTTACGCTTCTTGCGATGTCGTTGCAAGTAGGTCTGATTACTTAGGCCCAGCTGCATTGAATCGCGCTTGGACGCTGACCAACGATGTGCGTGACGTTCAGCAGTTAGATCGTTTGCGAGCGGTTGCAGGTGACGCGGGTTGCCATACATGTCATACGCATGGAAGTTGCACTGAACGGTGCCCAAAACAATTATCACCTACTGCAGGTATTTCAGGCTTAAAGAAATTAGTCGCTACCGCAGCAGTGCGCGGTAGTCAGTGGGGCAAATTGTGAGTGCAACAACTATTCAGTCATCCGCCATTCGTACGGCCGTTTTACAGGCAAAACTCTGGTACGCCCAGCGCATCAGCGCGATGGTGCTTGGTATATGTGTTGCCATTCACTTACTGATCATGTTTTATGCCATTCGTGGCGGGTTGTCTGCAGGCGAGATTTTAGGTCGCACCCAAGGCAGCTGGGTGTTTGCTATTTTTTATGAAGTATTTGTTTTGGCTTGTTTTGTGCACGCACCTATAGGGGTTGCGAATATTTTGCGTGAAAATTTTCCAAGTTCCGAAAAAGTCATTATTTTGCCTTGGGTTTTGGCTTGTCTCATTTTGGTGATGGGTACAGTTGCCGTAATAGGTGTCTTCACAGGTGGGGGCAGTTTATGAGCAATAGACCAACCTTAGATCGGCGTGCCAAATCACACTTGTCGTATTTCATGTACACAGCCCATCGATATTCAGGCCTACTTTTGGCTTGTTTTTTGCCACTACATTTTTTTATTCTGTCGCAATCTTTAAAAGGTGCAAGTGCTTTAGATCAGTATTTAAAACTATCTGATTTTTGGGCTATCAAAGTTGGTGAGTGGGGGTTAGTTACGTTACTAACCATTCACCTAATTGGTGGTGTTCGCCTATTGATGATTGAGTTTGGAACATGGCGCGGTCTTCGTAAAGGCTGGATACAAGCCGCCATTGTGATTTCAATTATTTTCGGTATTTTATTTTTAGTCTTAGCTGACTAACAGGAAAAAAATATGCAGTTAGATATGAACTTGGTTCAAGACACATGTAAAGAGTTATACATACGAGCCCTTAAAAAATTACCTGATGATGTGAAACTTGGCATTGATCGCTTGAAAAAGTCTGAAACCCATGCGCGGGCTCAAGTTGTGTTGCAGACGATGATCACTAACATCGTCGTTGCTGAACGAGAAGACAATCTGCTTTGTCAAGATACCGGGTTACCGATCTATAACGTTAAAGTAGGTCGCAATGTTCATTTTGACGGCATGGCATTGAAAGCCGCTATTCGTATGGGTTGTGAAAGGGCCACCACAGAGTACCCACTTAGGTCTTCAGTTGTTCACCCAATCACTCGAAAAAATAATCACACGTCTTGTGGTATCGACATGCCTGCAATTCATATTGATTTCAGTGCTGAAAATGAATCGTTAGAAATTGAAATGATTCCAAAAGGTAGCGGTTCAGAAAATAACTCATTTCTAAAAATGGCGATTCCAGCAGACGGCATGTTGGGTGTAAAAGCGTTTGTGGTCGAGAGTGTGGTGAGTGCAGGTGGTAAAACCTGCCCTCCAACCATAGTCGGTGTTGGCGTTGGGGGCACATCAGATCAGTGTGTAGCCATGGCCAAACGTGCAGCAACCCGACCGATAGGTAGTGAATGTCCAGATGAAGAGGGCGCCAAGCTTGAAAAAGAATTAAGCATCGCTGTTAATTTGTTGGGTATTGGCCCACAAGGGTTGGGCGGTGACGGAACGGCTTTTGCCGTGCACGTTGAATTAGCAGCGACCCACATTACAATGAACCCCGTTGCGGTCAATATGCAGTGCCATTCTGCCCGACGTGCACGTGCCATATTCACGCCCCAGGGCGTTGAATTCGGCTTTTAGGAAAAAATCAATGGCCCATTATGATCTTCCAACACCGGTTAGCGAAACTGATGTTCGTCGCTTAAAAATTAACGATACGGTTACGTTACAAAGAACGTTGTTTGGCATACGAGATGCCACGCAAATGTATTTGTATGATCGGGGTCGCAAGACCAAGTTTGACTTATCAGGTCATGCTGTTATTCATACCGCCCCAAATGTGCGCAAAGTTTCGATTAGTGAAACGTATCCCGCTGGCTATCAACCCATTTGTATTGGCACCACGACGTCAGACCGTATGGAACGCTTTACCCGCCCCTTAATGATTCAAAATGGCGTGCGCATAATTGTGGGTAAAGGCGGCATGCGTGAGGGTTCAGCGAGCGCTTTTGCAGAGTTGGGTGGTGCTTACTTAGCCATCATCGGTGGTACTGCAGCGTTAGAAACAACCTGGATCGAACAAATTGAAGATGTTGATATGGACGATCTGAACCCTGAGTCGCTATGGAAATTTAAAATTCATGATTTTGGTCCATTATTGGTTGCGATGGACAGTCATGGTGGCAGTATTTACCAAGACGTACAATGCGATGTTGCTCGAAACAAAGTAGACGTATTAAAAAGTTTGGGAATCGATTCATGAATGATCAACTTAATATCAAGACACTTGAAACAGATATTTTAATTTTAGGTTCTGGTGGTGCTGGCTTGTTTGCAGCATTGCATGCCCATCAGACAAACCCAAATCTTCACATTACCATCGCCGTAAAAGGCTTGCTGGGTAAATGTGGTTGTACGCGTATGGTGCAGGGTGGGTATAACGTGGCGCTGGCTGAGGGTGACTCGGTTGAACGCCATTTTATGGACACCATCGAGGGCGGTAAGTGGCTCTGTAATCAAGAATTAGCCTGGACGCTTGCGAGCATTTCCGTCGAACGTATTCGTGAACTTGAAAATGAGTTGGGCTGTTTTTTTGATCGTAACCCCGATGGTACGATTCATCAAAAGGCATTTGCGGGTCAAACTTTTGATCGAACGGTACATAAAGGCGATTTAACCGGCATTGAAATTATTAATCGATTGGCCGAACAGGTTTGGGCGCGAGGTATTAACCGGCTAGAAGAGTATCGAGCCGTCGAATTGATTCATAGCGTTGATGGAAAATCATTGGCTGGTGTGCTTATGCTCGATATGCAAACTGGTGAATTTGCGATGGTTCGCGCTAAGGCCGTCTTACTCGCGACGGGTGGTGGCCCAACGATGTACAAGTACCATACCCCATCAGGTGACAAAAGTTGCGATGGCCTAGCGATGGCATTGCGGGCGGGTTTAGAGCTTAGAGATATGGAAATGGTGCAGTTTCACCCCACAGGCTTATTAGCAGGCCCAGGCACCCGCATGACCGGTACGGTATTAGAAGAAGGGTTGCGTGGCGCAGGTGGGTTCTTGCTTAATGGCAATAAAGAACGATTCATGAGTCATTACGACCCCCGAAATGAACGCGCAACGCGTGATATAGTTTCGCGTTCAATTAATTCAGAAATTCTCGCTGGTCGGTCAAGCCCCAATGGCGGTGTATATATTCAGATGAGCCATTTAGGCCCAGATAAGGTTCGCAAATTATTTAAAGGTATGGTTGAGCGTTGTGCAGACAGTGGTTTTGACCTAGCAGAAGATCTAGTTGAAGTGGTGCCCACGGCGCATTACATGATGGGCGGCGTCATATTCCGCAAAGATTGCAGTACTGATTTACCGGGTTTATTTGCTGCTGGCGAAGATACCGGTGGTGTGCATGGCGCCAACCGACTGGGTGGCAACGGCGTTGCAAACTCTACTGTTTTTGGTGGTATTGCCGGTGATGAAATGGCAAGATGGGTTGTTAATAAAATCTTACCCGACTTCAATATTGATCAATTGACTACCAGCATTCAGGCCCATGAAGCGCCATTAAATCGCGCACCTGGCAACATTGAAACAATACGCGATGAACTTGCTGATTGTATGTGGCACGATGTTGGCATTTCACGTTCGCAAGAAAGCCTGCTTCGCGCCCGTATAAAGCTAAGTGAATTAGCGCTAACGCTTCACCAAATGGGCATAGGTGACATTGATCGTGCCTACAATTTAACTTGGCACGATTGGATGAACCTTCGGAATCTTATTTTGGTGAGTCAGTCAATCACTGAAGCGGCCATTGCCCGTGAAAATTCGCGTGGGGCTCATTATCGCGAAGATTTTCCAAATCCGGGCGATTTAAAAACCTCATATTTCACCACAGTACAATTAGAAAATGAAAAGTTAATTATTAAAAATGAGCCTGTTCAATTTACTTTAGTTAAACCAGGTGAAACGATTTTGGTAGAAGAGACGATTTAAGAATATATTTTTCTAAGAGATTGTTTAATTAATCATACAAATAAATAGGCTCTATATTTTCGAGATTCTGCAGCCCATTCCTTCAGCCTTTGCAATACTGATCATTTTTTCTGCCTATTTTATTTTTGGTTTATCTGGGTTTGGGTCCTCAATTGTGGCGGTACCTTTACTGGTACAACTTTATCCGTTGACCACGGTAGTGCCCATGATGGTTATTTTAGATATTGGTGCTTCATTATATTTAGGGCGAAAGGTTTCGAGTGATGCAAATAAGCAAGAGCTTATTTGGTTGTTGCCTTTTACCTTAGTTGGTATGGGCATAGGCATAATCTTGCTTATGAAATCACCAAGTGAGCCACTGCTACTGACGCTAGGCATTTTTGCTGCTGCAAACGGTATGCGTGTCTTAATGCAAATGCCAACACAAACTCACACAGTCATTAACCGTTGGTGGGCACTACTTTTTGGCACGGCTGGGGGTGTCTTTACGGCCTTGTTTGCAACGGGTGGCCCTGTTTATGTTTCGTATTTAGCCATGCGTATTGACAGCCCAAAGATTCTGAGGGCAACCATGGCTCTCGCTATTTTTATGCTAACTTTTTTAAGGCTTGTCTTCATGCTCGTGGCCGGACTAATTCTAAGTCAAGACGTGATGATTTTGGCAACGGTTATGATCATTCCATTGTTTATCGGTATTAGAGCGGGTACAAAGTTTCATACAAAATTAAGTCAAGTCGCCATGAAGCGATCAGTCGGGCTTATTCTGTTGTTCTCAGGAACAATGTTGCTGATCAAGCAAATTAGGGAGCTTGATTGGTTCTATTAAATATTTTAGCTTTATGGTTCGTTGTAAATCCGTTTACCTCGATTCGATACCGAGTTGCACCATCAAAATTTCTTGCTGGGTTTAGAAAAAAACTGCAAAATCACGACCACCAAAGCCTTATGGGTTGAGCCATTGCCATTTTTTTTCTACCAACTTGGCGCGTCTGTGCCCCTCGCGGCCGAGTTCAAGCCAATCTATTTCAACGACTTGGGCTCGTAAAACTGTAAAGTAGTTCTCGTCAGCGTTTTGTGTGAGTGCATCGACTACAGTATCAATGTTTGCATCACATTTATAATCAAGATTCACATTAACTTTAGCGTCGATCTCTGCATCAGAATCGGCATTGACCTTAATATCAACTTCAGTCTTACCCCCGTCATTAGGCAAAAAGGCACCAGGTGGAATTTGGCTCATATAGTCGCCTGCAGCTCTGGTTTGTCTAACCGCTTGCCATCGTGACGCAACATCGACACCTGTGGCTTGAACAGACCACTTTGCATGCACGCGCAACTGCCAACGCAATCGCGGGCTCCAAAAGACTAAACACGCAAGGGGTTGCGCAGTCAGTTCAGATACTTTCGAACTGCGATTGTCTGTGTAGATTTCAAGCACTTGACCAAGCGCATCGACTCGACGAAGCACGACAGTGCGTGCGTTCACGCCGGCGTCAACAGTTGCTGTCGCCAGAACTGGCGTGCGCCAAGCGTGATGACGATCGTGCGTGGCGCGCCCGAGCTCTTTCCATATGTGTTGGCGTATGTCTTCTGGTGTTTGTAATACCGTATTCATCACAAAATAATAACCCCGGATCACATGTTCAATATTCCCTTAGGCTTGCAATAATTTACCTTGGCGTCGGCTGGTAAACCAATGTGCACCCAAAGCGCCTGCTAGCAACACAGCGGCGCCAAACCCCCACACTACCCAGACTAATACAGATAGCAGCGTGCCAAGGGTATCGGTTGATGGCATCACTGCGCTCAACATACCAATAACTTAAAATTCAAATCAGACTCTTTAAATATTTTTACATGCGTAAAACTTACTTTTGAGCTGCAATTGTTTCATGTGGGTTTTCTAGAAAATGCTCTAGTTTTTCCATAAAAAGCCCGACGTGATAACCGTCAACCAGCGCATGATGAGTCTGAATGGCAAATGGGATTTTTTCACGACTATTTTCTTGATAAATTTTACCGGTGCTAATGATAGGTATCGATGCGTTATTTTTAGAATAGGGGTGGTGAATAGACGTAAAACTGTACCAAGGTATGTTGGTTATAAATATCTGCCCTTGGCTTTTATCGAGATTGTTTTGATCAAGCCCTTGTTTTGCTCTGGCAACCCTGTCGGCGTTGTATGCATAATCATGATTGAAATTGCCCGAGTAATTACCTTTAGCAAAGCAGATAATATTGTTAGCCGTTAATGCTGTGTAAGAGGGTATGACCCGATCAAAATCGACAAGTAAATCGTTTTGTATGCGGTGGTGAAATTCAGGAATATCATTTATAGCTTTTGTGACTAAAAAGCCGAATGTCAGCATAAAGCTGAGTTTATGCGTCTCAATGTGTGCTCGTAATTTTGTAATATCGAGTTGCATAGTTCTAGATATAACCGGCACATCAAACGTTATAAAGTGCTCGTAAGCCCAGCGCCGTGCGTAGGTCTCAAGGTTTACTTCAGTTGCTTGGGGTGCTTTCGCAATTTGATGCTGCATAGACTATTCCTGTTGTCTAGGGCGTGCATGCCGTCTGCTCGTCAACGAATCGAATGTTGGCAAATGCAGCTTGAACGGTTTCACTCGTGTTGTCGGTATCAGCGGCTAGCGCGATCTGCATGGGCTGTGTTATCAACCCTAACTTCACGCCAGCTTTAAGGGTCAAGCGGAAAGCTCACAGGTGTTTGTGGCAGTACATGACTTATTCTAAAAAAACCCGAAGAGGTGATGTAATGTGCTGTTAAAGACACACTAGGCCAATAACTAATAGGCTTAGATTTTAAAACTTATAGCCTAAACCGACTAAAACGTTATAGGCATTCAAATTAGGGTTTGCTGAAACGGTACCGCCAGGCCCATCAGAGTATGTTGAAGACATGTTGGCTTTTGAGTAACCATAGTAATTGGCTTCAACAAAGCCGTATAAGCCGTCACTAATAATTTGCTTATACCCTAAGCCTAATACATAACCACTGACATTGGCTTTGTTTGAGGGTGAAGAGCAGCAATTTGTTTGACTGTACTGAACGTCTTGGTTTGAGTAACCTAATTTCACATAAGCCAATTTTTTATCATCAATGGCATACCCCGGTGCAATAAATATATTGAAACGGTTAGATATTGAAAAATCGTAGTCGTACGTGTTGCTACTTATACTTGGGTAAGAAAATCCACTGGCTTGTGTTGTTTGTGTCACGGCAGAGTAATCAACGCCTAGACCCAACGTAAATTTTTCTTGAAGCTTGAAGGTATAGCCCAAACCCAATACAAGGGGGGCAGAACTAGCACTGGGGCTCGAACTTGTACTGACATTGGGTAGCTGGCCATTGTCAGTACCGGTTAGATTGACAGATTCAACTGTGTTTTTTTCATAGCCTGTTGAGACTTGGCCATAAAAACCTTCAAAAGCGGTTTGCGCAAAGGCCGAGCCAGTCAACACAATTAATGCAGAAAAAACTGACAAATTAATAAACTTCATGTGGCAACCTTATTTAAGTCTTAATTTTTGACTGGCTTGTCAATGTAACAGTATGTGTTTGAACGCTGTGCCTATACATATACTGTAGCGATGTGATTGTTGCACGTAAACGTCTGCGAGAGTCGATTAAGATCAATTTTTCAACATCTCGCTCGCATGTTGCCGAGTGGTGGCGGTAATTTTTATACCCCCCAACATTCTTGCAACTGATTCAACTCGGCCTGTGTCATCAAGTGCATGCACTTCAGACACGGCACCATTAGGCTTTTTAACTTTACTGACTTCAAAATGAAATTGACCACGCGAAGCCACTTGGGGCAGATGGGTGACGCACAGTACCTGATGGCGTGCACCCAGTTCACGCAGCAGTTGACCCACCATTTCAGCAACCGCACCACCAATGCCTGTGTCAACCTCGTCAAATATTAACGTGGGTACGCGTGCGGTTTGGCTGGCCAACACTGACAAAGCCAACGAAATACGGGCTAATTCGCCACCTGAAGCCACCTTTGCTAGCGGTTTAGTTGCCGTGCCCTCATGACCTGCCACTTCAAAGGTGACATGATCAATGCCGTGGCTAGAGGGTTTAGCGGCTTGAACATTCACGTTGAATCGGCCACCTTGCATGGCTAAATGCTGCATTGACAGGGTGACGTTTTGTGCCAAAGATTTAGCAATGTTGTGGCGACCCTTTGATAACTTTTGCGCAGTATCACTAAATGTTTTTTGTGCAACCTGCGTCGCTTCAGTTAATGCGCCTATATCGGCACCCAGGCTTAAGTTTTGAAGTTGATCTTGGCAGGTTTTGTACAATTCAACCAATACTTCAGGTTCGCAATGAAACTTTCGTGCGGCCTCAAATAATGCGCGCATGCGTTGTTCAACTTCGCTTAAACGATTAGGGTCAAGCTCTAGGTCGATGAGGTAACTATTTAAATCTGAACGTGCCTCGGCTAGCGCAATACGGGCTGTTTCAAGCGAGGCAACTGGGTTTTGTAAGGCCGCATCATGTTTAGCCAAGCCACTTAAATGATGTGAAGCGCGGTCAACCATGCGCAAAACCCCAGCCTGTTCGTCTTCAAGCGTATTTAAAATCTCGCTGGCACCCTCAATTAAAGATTGGCCATTAGACAGGCGGGTGTGCTCTTGCGAAACAGCCTGCCACTCACCTGGTTTGACGGCTAATTGGGCGAGTTCGTCTATTTGCCATTGCAACTGTTCAATTTGACTGGCTTGCGTGGCTGCGCCTGTTTGAGCCGCATCAAGTTGACGTTGTGTCGCCTGCCAGTGTTGCCAAGCCTCTTTTACTTTTTGTCGTAGGGTTAACAAATCACCTTGCGCATCAAGCATGTCGCGTTGAAAGTCTTCTTTAAGTAGGCTTTGATGGGCGTGTTGACCGTGAATATCGATTAACGAACCACCGAGCTCTCGTAATTGTGCCAAGGTGGCGGGTGAGCCATTAATGTAGGCTTTGTTGCGCCCTTGCGGGTCAAGCACGCGGCGCAACACTAAACCGTCATCGTTGCAGTCAAAGCCTTGTGTTTGCAACCAGTCATTACTTAATG
>JBDNHM010000274.1:0-1259 GCA_041688825.1 Burkholderiaceae bacterium
AAGAAGTGTGCATCAGCCGAGCTTTCGTGATTCACCACCAACACAGCACGATTGGTTGCCGTCGTTGAATAAACACCCTTAGCATCAATGTAGAAAATTTCCATTCCATCATGATGATCGCCGATACGGTGTGACCAATCGTCAGTTTCAGCCCCTACGTTGCTGTAAGCAGGTACGGTTTGATCAATGGGGTCGCCCGTTGCATGCAACACTTTAACGACGTAACCCTCAGGAACCATCACTTGGTCAGCAAGACTTTTTGCAGTGGCACTAAATCCTAACGTTTGCGAAGCCGCACCCGCACTTGGCAAAGCTAATGACTCAGTTGCCCACGATGAAGCAGGAACAGCCATCAACGCAGCCAAACCCAAACCACCTTTCAGAATGCCTCGGCGTGATGGATTAGCCAGCGCTCTCTTGAGCACTTGCTCAAAGCGCTCATTGTTTGATTCGTTACCTTCGTAATAGTCGTCATCATAAGGAAATGTCATGTCACACTCTTCAAAGTAAGTAAATGAGGAAAAACTTTTTATATTTACTTACTATGACAGATCTACGTAACACTGTCATGACAGTTTGATGACGTTTTTATGACCTTAGACTCAGTATCTGTAATTGAGGGTAGCAAAGGCAGATCGTTACAAGGGTTTTGGGTTAAACCACATCACACCGCAAGGCGACTTTATGCCTCGTTTAGACCCGAGCCTTTTAAATCATCAAACTTTTCAGTCATGGTGGGGTTACCTTTAGTCAGCTTTTTAATGGTGACGTCTTGCGCCTTGTCATTTGCAATGCGCAAATGATTGCTTGTTTTTAACAAAGCATCTTTGGTTTTTTGCAGATGATCAATTGATTTATCAATTTCTGCAATAGCGGTTTCGAAATTGTTTGAGGCATAGGTGTAGCTTTTAGAAAAAGCATTTTTGAAGCCTTCAAGCTGCTCTTCAAACTTAGTCACATCAACCGTTTGAGATTTCATTAGCGCAATTTCATTTTTATATTCCAGCGATTTCATCGCAGCTTTGCGCAAAATAGAAATCATTGAAATGAAAAATTGAGGTCTGATGACATACATTTTTTCATGCCGGTGTGAGACGTCAACGATACCCTTGTTGAAATGTTCGTTGTCAGCCTCAAGCATAGACACCAAAATAGCGTATTCACATTTTTTTACAGTACGGTCTTTATCAAGTTCTTTGTAGAACAACTCATTTTTTGATTTTGTAGCGGTTGCATCGCTTTCGTTTTTCATTTCAAAC
>JBDNHM010000041.1:0-4305 GCA_041688825.1 Burkholderiaceae bacterium
CATCATCCCAAAGGACTGGGACGAGCCCGGTGTCCCGTCTGAAGAGATCAAGATGGAGATCGGGCAGTGCTTGTTCTATACGCCAACCGAGCATGCATACATTTACGTCGGCACCCAGTTTACCGAGTCGGGTTGGGTTGATGTGGGACATATTGAAGGCGCTCAGGGGCCAGAGGGTCCAGTTGGCCCACCCGGTCCTCGCGGCCCCATTGGCCCACAGGGTCGTCAAGGTCCGCCGGGTGAGACCGCCGTAATTGTCGGCACCTTCGGCAAGAGTAAGGTGCCTGCTGACCTACCGGCTACCGGCTTAATACCGGCTGATTGGGACTCGTTTGGCAACCCGCCAATTGATTACCAGATGGCTGTTGGCGAGGCAGTTGTCTACATAGGTGGCAGTAAGACGGATGAAGCCTACGGTCATCTGTGGTCCTTTGTCGGTCAAGAGTTTATGGAATCTGGCTGGGCTGATTGTGGTGACATCGAGGGACCTGAAGGCCCTATAGGACCACAAGGCCCGGAAGGTCCACGTGGCCCACAAGGTCCGCAAGGCGAAAAAGGTGACAAGGGTGACAAAGGTGACCCCGGCATACCGGGAATAAACGGCACACCGATCTTAAATGAGGTGCGAATGTTTGCGCCAACTGCGGCATTGCCCGGTGGTTGGTTTATTTGTAATGGAACTAATGGCACGGTTGATTTGCGTGACCGTTTTGTGATGGCTGCTGGTGGTACACATGCAGCAGACACGTCTGGTGGCTCATTTCAGATTGCAATTGAAAACATGCCCAATCACGGACACGGTGGCTCTGCTGAGGCTACCAACGTGGACCACAAACACAGTCTGGGTTCTCAGGCTGTGCACATACAGGGCACAACCGGTTCTGGTGGAGCCCATACGCACGGGGTCAGTGATCCCGGTCACGGGCACACGCTTGGTCAACTTTGGGTCACCCCTCAGTCGCCCGGTCAGGGTGCGGGAAGATCGCCTGATCAAAGGTTATCAGGGATAGGTACATCAAGTGCTACAGACAGCGTAGCAACCAACATTAGTATCGCTGGTGCCCCAGACCACACTCACGCAATTGATGGAGATGTAACGTTAACTGGCGACACGGGCGCTATGTCAGGCAACGTTACACACACGCACGTGATTGAAACTTCAATGGTCGGTGGAAGTCAAGCCTACGTCCAACCTTATTACGTCTTGATTTTTGCTCAATACAAGGGGGTCTAAATGTCAGTACAAATAAACTGGAAGGTTCTGAGTATGGACTATGTGCCAGTACCTCAGTATCCCAATCTGCCCATCTACGTAGTGCATTGGAACTGTCAAGGATTTATTGAAGTTTCAAAAAGCGGCGCAAGGGTTGACGTCTTCTATGACAGCTTTGGCGAAACGGTCGTTGAACTCTACAAGATGAATTTCAAACCGATCCCATTTGATCAGTTAAAAGAGCAAGACGTTGCTGAGTGGGTCAAAGAAGTTATGGGCTATAACAACGCGACCAGTCTAGAGCGTATTGTAAAAGACAGGACGCAAGAAAAGGCCGCATCCAAGGCTGGTTTTAAGCCTCGTCTACCTTGGTTACCCCCACCCGAACCGCCTGCCCCACCGCCAGCCCCACCCACTCCTGAAGAGATTAGCGCGGACACGCTCAGTAGAGCCATCATTGAGGTTCAAGACAAAGTTTATTTAACCCTGCCAAACGTGCAGGACTTGTTGATTCAGGAGAGTGCTGCCAGTGCCATTGAGTACATCAATAAGCTTGGCGTGATCGTTGGCAAGGCTCAAGCGTCGATTGAAAAAAAGGTGGCTTATTCACCACCATTTCCGACATTGATTTTGCACTTTAAGGCCGAGGAGTAATCCAGATGGTCATGCGAATAATGGGCAAGGACTTGTTCGTAAGCGGCTTCGCGCTTAGTGACGACGGGCGGGTGATAATCGGCGACGGCATTATTACAGAGTACATGCAGGGCCGACCAATTGATGAGCTTCATGACACCAGTGTTGGCGTCCAAGGTGGTCGCGCCGTTAGCTACTTAGTTGGTCAGGGCATGACGGCCGATGGCAAGATGATCTACCTAGACGTTTTGGGTTCACCCCTCCCTTCAAATACGACCTACCTTGGGGGCTTTCCGTATACCTCAGACGGTGCATTGGTGGTGGACTCGATCGGAGTAATTGCCACCTACTCGGAGGGAATACCTCTAACAATTAACGGCGCTGTTGCGACATCATCTAATACGCCACCGCCCTCTGCTGGGACGATCATCGTGACTGAAAAAGGTGACTACATTGTTACCGAACTTGGCATAATTTTAATCGCTTGAGGCGAGAATGAATACTGAAAAAATTAAAGTACAGGAACAGGCCACGTCAACCGTTGACGGCCTGCCACAGGGCGGCGCAATTAGCGACAGTGACACCTTAATGCTAATGCAAGGCGAAGCCGGTTCTCGTAAGACTGTAAAGGTCAGTGCCAAGGCGATTAAGGATTTCATACCCGGCGGCTCAGGTGGGCATCAATTTATTGCATTGAGTAATGAAGAAATTGAGTGGATTATTCCCGACACGCTCGACTTTGCGACCGTGCTGATTAACGTCACTAGTCCTGATCAATTTGCGATTCGCGTTCCAAAGGGCGATTTTAAGATCGGGACAGAATTAGAGTTGGTTATGTATACGGCCACGCCTAGAGTGCATGTCTTGGCGGACTTCGGTGTTTATGTGAACACCCCGACCGGTCTTACACTCCCACGCGACGGCAAAGCAAAGCTGATCTACGTTGGTATGCGTGAGGACTTGCAGGTCTGGGTATTAAGACAGGACCTAGAGCAGACATTTGTATCAGGCCCATATATCAAGTCTATTATTGCAAGCGACAAAAGGGCATGCTCACCCGGCACAGCTGCGGTGTTTGGGGACATATCAGACAACCCAAAAAATTATACGGTTAGCTACAGATGCACTGATCCATCAACCGGAGAAATAATTTTCGTGTCTCCACCTGCGGCCGGAATTAATGAATACATTTTTGATAATCTCGAATGCGATCACGACTATGACTTTGATATGAGCTACTGGTCAGAGGACAGTAAGACAGAGATTCAGACGGGACCAAAAGTAAGCTTTAAGACTCAGAACGACATACCCCAGCTAACAAAAATTATTCCTCGCAGCGATTTGGCTCGAGGCACGCTGCATATTGTCGAGGTCGTGCACGCTGGCTGCCCAGAGGTCACATCGATGAAGTGGATCGTTGGCAACCCCTATTTAACTAGACTACTAGGCGACTGTAAAATTGACCCGCTTACTGGCCTATGGGGCTTCGAATCGGATGCTGACCTTTTCAATTTCGACGGTGACGTTTCATTCGTGCTCGGGTCTTACGGAAAGTACAACCCGCAAAAAGTTATTCAGTTCTACCCCGCTCATTACGACTTAATCACGACAGAGGTTCGTGTTGACGTAGACCCATCTTCTAAAGATGTCAGTCTGTGCTGGCTTAACCGATCACCGCAGATCGAAGACCCAGAGTGCTTTTGGTTGGTGAAAGTCGGTGAGTACAATCAAGACGGTTACAACACGGCCCCAGACATCACGCAAAAACTAGCGTGGGAAATGCCGGGCAAGGTTGAGTACAAGGTGCGCTCAAAAAATCAAGGGCTGATAAGCATTCGCTTAAGCGTCACGAAATTCACTTACGGCCAGACCTGCATCGAAGCAAAGGCTCAGGCAGATTACGACTCTGGGCCAGAAACGCAATTTTCAGTTAGTGACATTACGTGCGACTGGGATAAGCAGACATTTAGTGCCGATTATGACGGTGTTAGATTATACAAAGAAAAGGTTTATATTCAAATTTGTTTTGATGATTCGATGAAAGAAGTAACAACACTTAATCGAATAATCTCTGAGACCGATTTTCACGTCGAACTGAATGCGTCAAGCAGTGTGAGCCGTAATTACTTCGTGCAGGCAGCTAAATTTGTTGATTTTTCGCAAGTGAGCGACTGGCTGCCAGTCAAGCCTAAGCCTCTGGCCTACGGCCCGGGCTCGTTACCATTTAAGCCGCTAGAGGCAGAAGGCAACTACCCAGATCGCTGGATTCGTGTACAGGCTGAGGGTGGTATTCCACCCGGCCAGAGGATGATCGCAGCCGTCTCTGTCAACCCGGAATTTACGTCCGGTCAGTCTTTAACTGGCGGCGAATTACGCGACGATGGGTACTTCTATTTCAACGCCGGTTCCCTTGTGAACAAAAAGTATTTTCTTCGTGTATGCCGCTGGACCGAGGGCAC
>JBDNHM010000042.1:0-4767 GCA_041688825.1 Burkholderiaceae bacterium
AGGCGGCTCAGGTTTTAGTCAAGACCACAGCGAGTTTTTTGAGGAAATGTTTGGTCGTGCCGCCCAACAACGCTCAAACTATCGGTCAAATCAAAGCGGGCAGAGTAGTCAAGCTTTTAATGGCGAAGATCAACACGTTGAAATAACCCTTGATTTAGAGCAGGCCTATCATGGCTCAGAGCGTACGTTACAGCTCAACAGTTACAAAATTGACGCCCAAGGTCAGGCCGTTCCCGAAATGCGTACGTTGAATGTCAAAATTCCGGTGGGTGTCGCGCAAGGTCAGTTAATTCGGTTGACGGGTCAGGGTAGCCCAGGTTTTGGGGGTGGTAAGGCAGGTGACTTATTTATGAAAGTCAATATTTCACAGACCGAAGGCGTGCGAGTTGCCAGTCGTGATGTCACCATGCCAGTATTTGTTTCGCCTTGGGAAGCTGCTTTAGGGGGCGAAGTGGACGTTAAAACACCAGCGGGTTTACTTACTGTGACTGTTCCAGTAGGTTCGGTGGCTGGTCGTAAGTTGCGTTTACGTGGCAAAGGCATACCTGCCAGTCAAACTAATGGTACGGCAGGCGATTTATATTTCGAACTCAATATTGCTGTACCCAGTGCGGTGACAGAGCAACAAAAACAAGCCTGGCACGCACTTTCACAAGCTTATCCGGGGTTCGAACCCCGAGCACGTTAAACATCAAACGCTAAAGATACAGAGGCCAAAACATGTCAAGTTTTCACACTAACCTTGTTGTTGAGCATGTACAAGTGATCGACGGCGAAATGCTTCACGCAGACGATATTGCACGCATTTGTTGCGTCACCACGCATTGGGTTCACACACGCATTGAGCAAGAAATATTGCATGCTGTTATGCGAGACGGTTCTTATTATTTTTCCAGTCAAATGCTCTTTAGGGCCAAGCAGGTCGCCAGCATCGAGCATCAGTACGATGCTGACCCTCAATTGGCGGCACTCGTGGCTGACTTAATTGACGAGGTACGTTCGCTACGCTCTCAAGTGCCTCATCAAAGTAGGTAATCTACATATCCACCTAAAAAACTTCTCTTAGTTTCAACATACGTTACTAAAAACGTAAAAACGCCAAGACTTAAAAATATCATTGGTTTTTTTGTGAAATTATGCTAATTTTAGAAAGTGATCAATTGATTATTTAAATAATATGCCTATCGGTATTTTATCAATAATCTAATAATTTCTTATTTGCGCATTTTATTTTTAACTTCAAAAAAATTAATCAATCGTATTTATTGGATTCTTATGAGCATCAAGAAGGTTGTCAAACGTTCAAAAACCGAAATTAATTTCGAACGAATTGGTTTTTTAGGTCTCGGAATAATGGGTTCCGCCATGGCGAATAATTTGATTAAAGCCGGCTTCCATGTTTACGGCTATGACCCAAGTGTAAAAGCGCGTAAAAATCTTGAGCGTATGGGTGGTAACGCGTGTATCGACCAACATACTTTGCTCGGTGCGGTTCAAATCATTATTACTTCATTGCCCAACGCAGCCGCTTTGATTAAAACTGCAGAAGACATGGTTAATGTTGATCGTAAAGAGTTGTTGGTGATTGAAACCAGTACTTTAGGCATCAAAGATAAAGAAATTGCGCGTGAATTGATGGCTTTTCAAGACATAGTGATGCTTGACTGTCCCTTGTCGGGTACAGGTGCACAAGCGGCTACTAAAGATTTAACAGTCTATGCAAGTGGCTCAGCGACTGATATCAAACGTTTAGCAAAAGTTTTTGAAGGGTTTTCTAAAAATCACTTTAACTTAGGCCCATTCGGTATGGGTATGAAAATGAAACTAATGGCTAATTTACTGGTAGCTATTCATAACGTTTCAACGGCAGAAGCTTTGTTGCTAGGGCAACGCTGGGGTATATCACCAAGCACCGCCGTAAAAGTTCTAAGTGATGGCGCGGGTGGTTCTCGTATGTTGCAAGTGCGCGGCCCTATGATGGAAGATGAGGGTTGGACGAATGCCACGATGAAAGTTTCAGTTTGGCAAAAAGATATGAAGTTGATTGCTCAAGCTTTGTTAGACATGAATGTACCTGCACCATTATTTGCGGCAACGGTTCCAATTTATAACGCAGCGATGGGTATGGGGCATGAAAACAACGACACAGCAGCAGTATTTGACGTTTTAAATGTTATGTCATCAACGCCTAAAAAAGTAGCAACAACCAAAAAGGTTAAATCATGAGTCTGTCTTTAAATCATTTTTCAATTAGATCACTTGATCTTGAAGCAACAAAAGATTTCTACACTTCTGTGTTGGGACTGAAAGTAGGCCCACGTCCTGAATTTTCATTTCCAGGTTATTGGTTGTATCAAGGTTCCTTTGACGATTACGCTAATGCAGCTGTCCATATTTTTGGAGTTGATACGAAAGAAACCTCTGGCGTATCGCAATACCTAGGAACTCGAAGTGAACCAAGCTTGCAAGGTAGCGGTGCCGTTGATCACGTTGCATTCTTTGCAACAGAATTAGCTGAAATGTTATCGCGTTTTAAAGCCTTAAATATTGATATGCGAAGAAGAGATGTGCCCGGCATAGGTTTGCATCAGATTTTTTTAAATGATCCAAACGGAATTGTTGTAGAGCTCAATTTTCCATTTTTAGAAAAGCAGGCTTTAGATAATTTGGAAGGGCACGTTTGACATGGCTCGCATCATTGTTGTTGGTGGTTCACTGGGCGGTTTGTTTGTTGCAAATATGTTGCATCGAGATGGTCATGATGTTCGAGTACTAGAAAAGGTTAAAGGTTCAATGAGTGGTCGTGGTGCGGGTATTGTGTCGCACGACGTGTTGATTAAATCATTGCACAGAGCTGGCATTGATGCCCATGAAACACTTGGCGTTCAAGTGCCTGGGCGAGTTTTGCTTGACCCATCAGGTGAGTGTTTGAGTTCATTTGACATGCCACAAGTACTCACCTCTTGGAGCCGTTTATATCAAATATTGAAATCAGCTTTACCTGTTGACTGCTATCACCAAGGCGTGTCTGTAACGCACATAAAGTCGCATGATGACGGTGTTGAAGTTTCCTCATTAGTTGATGGTATTGATAAGCTTTGGCAAGCTGACCTTTTAATTGCTAGTGATGGTATTCGCTCAGGTATTCGTCAATTGTTATACCCAAATATTCAACCTGAATATGCAGGCTATATTGCATGGCGAGGTGTTTGCGACGAGTCTTTGCTCTCGAAACTTACTTTAAATACACTGTTTGAATATTTTGGTTTTTGTGTACCGCAAGATGAACAGATCATTGGTTACCCTGTGGCTGGTTCTGGCAACGACACAAGTATTGGTCGAAGAGCCTACAACTTTGTTTGGTATCGCGCTATGCCAGTGGGTCAACAACTCTCTGCAGTTTTAACAGATGCTGATGGTATTCATTACCCTCAAGGTATTCCACCGCACAAAATTGATTGGCGCCAAATTGCCAAGATGCGCGAAGAATCCCGTCGGTTGTTGGCACCCCAATTTGCAGAGATTATTGAAAAAACACCACAACCTTTTTTACAGCCGATTTTTGATTTGATTTCAGACACGTTAGTTGATGGTCGAGTGGCTTTGATGGGTGATGCATCTTTTGTAGCTCGACCACATATAGGTATGGGCGTGCTCAAAGCATCTGAAGATGCCTCGGCATTAGCCGACGCTATATGTGCTTATGGCGCCAACCCACACGCACTTAAGATGTATGAAGAAGTTCGTTTGCCTGCTGGAAAGTACGCTACACAACGGGCCCGTTGGTTAGGGAATTATGTAAAAAGTGTGGATGGAAGCCAACCGTCTATGGCTCAACGTCAACATAAAGCGATTCATGAAACAGCAATTGATTTATCACGTTATGGCCACTTGTCTGAGTTTAAGTGGCATGGTGTGTGAAGCTTGGCACACTTGAACACAACCGTACATGCCCATTTTAATTAGTTAACATGAACTTTAAGTTCGCCGAGACCGGTAATAGAACCCACCATTAAATCACCTGATATCACAGCGTTTACCCCTTCAGGTGTACCTGTAAAAATCAAGTCTCCGGGTTCAAGCGCCCAAGCAGCTGACAAATGTTCAATGGTTTCGCTGATGTTCCAGATTAATTTTTCAATGCGGCTGCTTTGACGAGTTGAGCCATTTACATCAAGCTTAATTTCAGCATCATCTAGATTACTCGCCTGGTCCTTTGGTGTAATAGGCCCAACGGGGGCACTTGAGTCAAATGCCTTACCAATACACCAAGGCCGGCCTTGTTTTTTCATTTCGTTTTGTAAATCACGTCGCGTCATATCTAAACCGACCGCGTAGCCATAAACATAATTCATTGCATCTACCGCTTTAATGTTCTTACCTGCCGTACCTATTGCGACAACCAACTCTATTTCGTGATGTAAGTTTTTTGTGAGGCTAGGGTAGGGCATATTGCCTGTCGTGCCGTCAGCAACAACGATTAATACATCGGCAGGTTTCATAAAGAAAAATGGGGCCTCGCGGCCTGTAAACCCCATTTCTTTTGCATGATCTTCATAATTTCTACCTACACAATAAAAACGGTGAACAGGCATTTGCTTTGTTTCACCTTTAATCGGTAAAGAAATGATTGCAGGTGCAGGAAAAATAAATTGCATTTTGATTCCTCTTTAATGATTAGGCTGTTAACAAACCAATAGCATGAACGCCAGCGGCACAGATAATTTCATCTTCGTCACCGGTGCCGCCACTAGCCCCAACAGCACC
>JBDNHM010000275.1:0-1420 GCA_041688825.1 Burkholderiaceae bacterium
ATTATGACACGAAAAGGCCTATCTGCTAATACGGCATGCGCTACAACAAAAACGACCGCACTGACCTTCGCTCAAACGACACTTAACTTATTGCAACGCAGTCTAGTTGTCAAAACAGACTATGTATAACGGCACCTACCCTTGAAATTCAACAAACCACCCCCAAATTACCACTCAAATACTCATTCAAATACTCATTCAAATACACTCTACGTTCAATATTTATACAGGTGACCCGCATGACCGACGCAGCAACCCCTAAAGCACCCGAAACGCTTGGCTTCCAAGCCGAGGTCAAGCAACTCTTGCATTTAATGATTCACTCGCTCTACAGCAATAAAGAAATATTTTTGCGCGAGCTGGTTTCAAATGCCTCAGATGCCTGCGACAAACTGCGGTTTGAGGCGCTTGAACAGCCCGAATTAATGTCTGGCGATACTGACTTGCGCGTACGCGTCAGCTTTGACAAAGAAGCCCGTACCATCACCATTTCAGATAATGGCGTGGGTATGTCTCGCGATGAAGCCATTTCTAACTTGGGTACCATTGCCCGTTCAGGCACCAAAGAATTCTTTTCACGCTTAACCGGTGACAAGCAAAAAGACGCTCAACTGATTGGTCAATTTGGTGTGGGCTTTTATTCCTCATTCATCATTGCCGACAAAGTCGCTGTCACCACACGCCGTGCAGGTTCTGCAGCCGACCAAGCCGTTGAGTGGGTATCAGACGGCCAAGGCGAGTTCTCAATTGTTGAAACCACCAAAGAAGGTCGGGGTACTGACGTGGTGTTGCACTTGCGTGCAGATGAAGACGAGTTTTTAAGTGGTTGGAAACTGCGCGAAGTGTTGCGCCGCTACTCTGATCACATTTCATTGCCCGTTGAGATGCTCAAAGAAGAGTGGGACGAAAAGGCGTCAGCCATGAAATCAACGGGCGAATGGGAAGCCATCAACCAAGCCAGCGCACTCTGGACACGAAATAAATCTGACATCACTGACGAGCAATATCAAGCGTTTTATAAGCACGTATCACACGATTTTGAAGACCCGCTTGCGTGGTCACACAATCGCGTAGAAGGTCGAAGCGAATATACCCAATTATTGTTTGTGCCTAAGCGCGCCCCATTTGATATGTTTGAGCGTGATGCCAAACGCGGTGTCAAACTGTACGTTAAACGCGTTTTTATTATGGACGACGTTGAGCAGTTATTGCCGAGCTATTTACGTTTTGTACGTGGCGTAATTGATTCGGCTGATTTGCCACTTAATGTATCGCGTGAAATTTTGCAAGAAAGCCGCGATGTGCGCACCATTCGTGAAGGTTCAACCAAGCGTATTTTGTCGCTGCTTGAAGAAATGGCTGAAAACAAGCCTGAAGATTATGCAACGTTCTGGAAAGAATTTGGCGTGGTCTTAAAAGA
>JBDNHM010000276.1:0-4750 GCA_041688825.1 Burkholderiaceae bacterium
ACCAAGCTAGACTGATATCGTTCTTCGCAACCAATTAAAATTTTCTTAACTTTAGAGTAGGGGTTATGAAGTATCGATTTTTCGATAAGTTTTATGTAATCTCTATTCGCAACAATACAAATTTCATCGATCAAGGGGTGTGATTGAAAAACACTTAGCGTGTGTTCAATCACCATTTTCCCAGCTAGTTTGGTGTATTGTTTTGGAACTGAGGCACCAAACCGACTTCCATGCCCACCCGACAAAATGACGGCAATAGTTTTCATATGTATAACTTAAACCTTAACTTTAGGGTTGTAGCCCTATAACTATGAAAGTATACTATTTAAGTTTACAAAGATAGTTGTAAGATCAAAGGGTTATAGGTTTTGGGTGATGGAAAAAATATTTTTTAAAAAAATTGAGCTTTGGGTTGTTCTTTTAATCGTAATTTTAGGCATCGTTTTTTCAGTCATGCTCGCGGGTGCTGTCAGGCACAACATGAAAGGTGGTGATAAGGCAGGTAAGTTAGCTTCGGTCGTGAATGAAATTGCAGCACTACCTGCAAATATTAATAAACTCATTGCAACGGCTGGTGGCGATAAGCTTGATTTAGAAGCGCAAAGCCACCGATTCAACAGTTTAAAAGGCTTTCAATTTAATTACAAAGCGAACACTAGGCCCGATTTGGGTTACATCTTAGTGAATAGATATGATGGTGATGTCGAATACTCTGTGTTTGAATTATATGATTTAAATACTCAAAAAATGGTTCATAAATGGGATCTAACCAAGTTAGATACGGTATGGGCTAATTCGTTAAATAAAGCAGATCATTTAGACGACATGACCTTGAGGAATCGCTCAAGTCGAGCCAGAGGTTTGCACGGACTGTTGACTGAAAATGGTAATTTGTACACACATTTAACCGATGCGCCTTTTCTAATGATTGATTTATGTTCAAACGTAAATATCATTAATCAAGACAGAATATATCACCATGCCCTTGAGGCAGATGAAGAGGGTAACTTCTGGATGGGGAATCGCATGATTCCAAAAACCGTAGACTTAGGTGATGACAACTTTAATGACGACGGCATTTCACAATTATCAGCAAATGGTGATGTTTTATTTGAAAAATCAGTGATACAAATTCTTGATGAAAATGAACTAAGTTACTTGATTTACGGCCAAGGAAAGTTTAACAATGACCCTATACATTTAAATGACATTCAACCCGTACTATCTGACGGTAAATATTGGAAAAAAGGTGATGTCTTTCTAAGTATTCGAGAACTTTCAATGATTTTGCTGTATCGGCCCTCTACAAATAAAGTATTGTGGCATCGTCAAGGGCCATGGTTGCATCAACATGATGTTGATATTTTAAATGACCATCAAATACTACTTTTTAATAATAATGCTGCATCATCTGGTGTTATAGGCTTAAAGGTTCGCGGCTATAGCAATGCTTTGCTTTATGACTTTGATACAAATTCAATACTTAGCCCTTTTCAAGAAGGGTTTGAGAAGCTTGATATCAGTGCTAAAACGCAGGGGCGAAGTGAATTGATTGGTAATGAACTCTTTGTAGAAGACACCACTGCGGGTCGCCTGGTTCAGTTTGACAAAAATGGAAATATAACTTGGCAATATGTCAATACAGCTGATGACGGCAAGGTTTACACCATGAACCTTTCACGAATGGTTCCTCGTGAGCTAGGCGATAAAGTGTTAGAGAAAATAAAATTAAATGGAGTATGCCCATGAAAGTAGTATTCATGATGTTTATTGCTGCACTAGCACTACCTGCACAAGCTTATATAGGGCCTGGTATGGGTGCAGGCATGATTGCGACCATTTTAGGTATTTTCGGTGCAATATTTTTGGCTATTTTTGGGGTTTTGTATTACCCCATCAAGCGCATGATTAAGAAAAAGAAAGCTCAAAAAGAACAGTTAGAAAGGAACGGTTAGAAAAATGTTTCTGATTAGAAAAATAGTTTCACTTAGAAAATAGATCTTCAAGCCCTCTTTTTTTAATTGATTTATTTCAATCAATACGTTGTAAAAAATTCTTTCATACACACGTGTATGGGATCATTTAAGTTATTTTGTAAAGACCACACTGTAAATAATGAACTTTACTTTTTATCAGTTTTTAGTTATTGCGATAGGTACGGTAATCAGTAGCGAGTTGCTACTGCGTACACCGCTTTTAAGTGTGGTTAAAAGCGATATTAAATTAATTAAAAAAATAGTTTTTGTTCTGTTGTCGTCTAATATATCTGACCATTGGAAGGAACGAGTGGTAAAAGCTTACGCAATAAAACTATTAAAGTTTAGTCTGCTTATTCCACTTTTATTATGTTTGGTTTTTATGCCGTTTGGGTTTGCACTGTGGGTATCTAGTCACTCTTTAGAAAACTTTATTTCATTGAGTTTAGATTTATGGTTAATATTTTTTGTGGTAATTGTGTCTATGTTATATTTGAAACTACGCAAATACGTGAATGACTGATTATTCAACATTAGAGCGGTTATTACATAAAATTGCATTGAGTTCACCATCATTGAGTGAACTCACCTTCGACCTAGAAAAGTTGTTTAATCGAACGGGCTTTCAAAGAACCGATAGTGTGTATGTAACGGGTTTGGCTAGGGCCGGCACCACAACGGTTATGAGAGCTCTGTATGCAAGCGCCCAATTTGCTTCACTAACTTATAACGATATGCCCTTTGTGCTGGCGCCCAATTTATGGTCTAAGGTTTCAGGCTTTAAAGGTAAGTTGCGCCAATCTAAAGAACGTGCACACAAAGATGGCATACAGGTTAATTACGATTCACCTGAATCGTTTGAAGAAGTATTTTGGCGGCTGCATTGTGGGGGTGAATATATACAACCCAAATCATTGCATGTGCACGAAGTTGATCAAAATACCTTAAGTGAGTTAAACACTTACCATAATTTAATTTGCTTAAAAAATGGTAAAAAAAGGTACTTAGCCAAAAATAACAACACGATATTAAGACTTAACAGCTTAGCCAATAATTTTAAAGACTGTACTTTTTTAGTGGTCTTTCGGCACCCATTCAGTCAAGCGAAAAGCTTGCTGCAACAGCATATTCATTTTAAATATAATGACAAGTTTACTCATCAGTACATGAATTGGCTGGTGCACCATGAATTTGGTTCAACGCATAGGCCTTTTGACTTTAGCACGGTCAGTATTGCGCAAGCTGACCCTATAGAAAGAAGCGGCAGCATTGACAGCTCGAAATTACTGAATCAATCAAAAAATGAATGTAATGTAGATTATTGGTTGCAGCGTTGGGTTGATGCTTACGGTTATCTATTAACGGTTCTTGAAAGCGGTATGCCAAATGTTTTGCCTGTGAACTACGAAAAAATATGCAACCAGCCCGGTTACTGGTCACAAATATGTGGTCATATAAGCTTAAACGCCATACCTTATGAATTCAATCACGCACATGTGTTAGACAATATCGATTGCGACCAAGTGTTGAAATTAAAGGCGCTTTCGATTTACAGCAAGCTTAATTTACTCTGTTGTGACTGACTTTTATTATAAAAACGGAAAAAAAACCGATTCAATATGTAAAAAATTTAGTGCACCTGCTTATGTATAAGCGATCTTACAAAATAAATATGTTGGCGGTGTTTGAAATAATCGCCGCCCATGCTGCCGTAAATTTTGACTTTAACAGCATTGTCTTCAATTTTACTGAGCCTTTGTAAATATTCGTCAACTTTATGGTTGTCGTAGTGGTCTGTAACCTCAAGCTCTAGCTCTTTAAGCAATACATAGTTTGCCCAAATCTTTCTGTTGAGGCGTTTGTATCTGTATTTAGGTAAAGCCAATAAAACGGGGTAGGCCAATGCTGAAAAAGGCAAAATAATAAAAATTAACCGATCAATGATTTCAGCCAGCCAAAATGGTAAATAGTGCTGTAAGTAGGGTGACCCTTTTAAATAGTATTCACGCGCAATCTCACTATGCTTAATTTCGGGGTCGTTAAATTGAGGGAACTCTCTTGAGTCGGCAAAGAAGCTGGCCTTACCTGCAATTTCAGTTGAGGCGCGAGCTAATAAGTACTGAATCGCCGGGTGTAAATCAGACTTGGCAATAAGAGCCGTGGTGGTACTTAAAATTTGAATGTTTTCTGATGGAATGTTTTTCGGTAGGTTTAACGAACCAATTGGTATGGTCAGAACTTGTAAATACGGTAGCCTGTGGCGATAAGCCTGCGCCCGAGGGAAGTTCAATATTTTGACTTCTTCAGACTGTGAAAGCTTCATCATATTGGCGCTTTCAATGCCATCAACTAAAACCATGCCATCAATTTTGTCGTCTAACAGGGCGGTTACAGCCTCTTCATCTGTTCTGGCCTCGACATGAGCATTAATTTCAGCAACATCATCAAGAGCAAACAGCCTTGATAGTTGCGCTAAGGTGCCCGTACCAATCTGACCTGTTTCAATATTTAACTGCGAAAAACTTTCAACTTCATTGCTGGTTATATCTTGGGCGAGGCCGCGCCGAACCATAAAAAATATGGGCTCGAAATCAATACTGCCTAAATAAATAATTTTATTTAAATCATTGAATTCAGACGCTAAGCCAGATTGTGTTAGCGCCACGTCAATGCTTTGATTGGGTGGTAAATACTTGGCCAGTTCTGTTTTGTCGCCGCTGAGTAAGGCTAAGTTTGTTAAGGGCCCAGAGGTGGGAATAATATTTACTTTGACG
>JBDNHM010000277.1:0-7537 GCA_041688825.1 Burkholderiaceae bacterium
CATTAGCGACCTGAGCAGCCTCTTGTGTCGCTGTAGCGATTTGAGAAAACTGTTTTTCAAGCATATTCCACCAAGCTTGGCCAGCAGGGGGAATGGTTGCACCTTGTGCTGCGGGTTGGGCATCAGCAGGGCCTGAACGACTCGCTGTTTCTGAGCGCTTGCCGGTGCCGTTGCTTTCTGGTGAACTGGCAGCTGAGCGGGCAGCCGTTTCTTGGGCTAATTGCCTGGCCTGCTCTGCCTGCGCCTGAGCTTGTGCGTGTGCTTGCGCAGCAGCCTGAGCGCTAGGCTGCATGCCTAAGGCAGCCTCAAGGGGTGACTGACCACCAATGGGGTTAACGCTGTGCGCGCTGCTCGATGTGCCAGCAGGGGTGCCAGCGGTGTAGGCAGTAGAGCCAGTAGGTGCAGTCGAAGCCGCATTAACACGCCCTGCCGTATTCGCTGGGTTCGCACTGTTCACACTTTCAGACCAAGCCTTTTGCATGTTTTGTGAGGCTTCGTTCGCCTGTGCACCCATGGCAGCAAATGATTTCAGCGTTTGAATGGTAGCCAGCTGCACTTCTAACCCTTGAATGGTGCTGGTGAGCATCGACAAATTCAATTTCAACCAGTTTTCCACAACCTTAAGCTCGCTAATACGGCGCTCAATGTCTTCAGGGTTCAGGGCTTGGGCAAAGTTAAGGCCTGCCCCCATACCACCACCCGTCGCATCACCCGGAGTCTGTGCCGACATGCCAGCCATCGCATGGCGCATCATTTCCATACTTGCAATTAAGGGGTTGGTGGCAGAATCTGACGCACCTTGACCAAAGTTGGGCATCATGAATGGGTTAAAGGCATTGTTTGTCATGTTGGGGCTCACTCAATTTATTAGTTGCGGCTCAGGTTGATGATGGCTAACTAAGTTGTAAATCAATTCACTTTTACATGCAACGTACTAAGCATTCGAGTACTGATGAACAATCTATTATGAAAATGATTCATTAATATTTTGATCATACGAGATAATCTGCGAAAATAGTTATATGAAAAACGCGCTACCCGAATCTATTGCCTTAACTGACCTTGAATCTGCCATTAATTATTGGCGCGCTAAAAACCCGTCGGTGGGTGAAGAGTGCCGTCTATGTGCCGAGGCGTCAGCTTTGGCCACGCCTTATGCCTTGATGATTTTGGGTCGTGAACAAAAGATTGCCACTGAACATTTATCTGACAAAGCGCAAGCTGCTTTAGTGGTTTGGTTCGAAGCGCTTAATAAAATTTAATTCAGCAACGCCTTGATATCGTGCGCAATAGCATTTGCACCGGCTTGGTTGCTAAGCAGCACACGAGGCTCACCTTTCTGATCGAGCAGGTAAAACGAGGTGCTGTGGTCCATCGTGTAGCCACCGTTTGGTAGTGGCGATTTAGCGTAAAACGCTTTGAATGAGGAAGCGGTTTTTTTAAGTTGCTCGGGGCTACCGACTAAACCTTTAAAGTCGGGGTTAAAGGCTGCCATATAACTGCTCAACACCATGGGGTTGTCGCGTTCAGGGTCAACGGTAACCATCAACACTTGCACATCTTTGGCCTGTGGGCCTAAGAGCCGCATGGCTTCGCTGACTTCCGACAGTGCCGCTGGGCATATGTCGGGGCATTGGGTAAACCCAAAAAACACCAACTGCACTTGTTTAGGAAAGCTTTTATTGTCTCGCATGACGGCCGAGGTGTCGGGCATCAACCAGTTTTGACCTAGGTTGGTGCCTGTAATGTCACTGCCCATAAACTTAGTTTGCGCGGGCTCACAGGCAGACAATAAAACAATGGCTAGCAATACAAATAGGCCATTCACTAATTTAACAAAACCTGTTCGCATTTGATACCTGGATGAATGCAAGTATTTCATACTGTAATAAACCAATGATCAATTAACAATGCTGCAAATAACAACGACAAGTAAACAATTGAATATTTAAAGAGCTGCTTTGACAAGGCATCGCTATAGTTTTTGTACAACTTCCACGCCAACCAAATAAACCAGCCACCCAACAGCCATGCTGCAGCCAAATAAAGCCAACCGTTCATACGCATGACAAACGGTAAAGTGGTGGTGGCAAGCAAGGCAATGCTGTAGAGCAAAATGTGCAAACGTGTGAATTGCTGGCCGTGCGTGACGGGCAACATGGGTAGGCCTGATTTTTCGTAATCTTTATTGCGATACAGGGCCAGTGCCCAGAAGTGTGGGGGCGTCCAGACAAAAATAATTAAAACGAGTAACCATGCCTCAGCGGGCACATTGTTTGCTACAGCAGCCCAACCTAAAGCAGGGGGCATCGCACCCGACAAACCACCAATCACTATATTTTGTGAGGTACGGGGTTTAAGCACCATGGTGTAAATAACAGCGTAGCCAACAAAAGTTGCAAAGGTCAGCCACATGGTGAGCGCGTTAACCCAGTAGTACAGCACAAACATACCGGCACCGCCCAATATGCTTGACATGGCAAACACGTGGTGTGACGCAATGGCGCCTTGTGCAGTGGCGCGTTGTGCAGTGCGCGTCATGCGTGCGTCAATTTGCTGTTCAATTAAACAGTTCATGGCAAAGGCTGCTGCAGCCAATAACCAAATGCCGATGGTAGCGGCCACCACTACTGAAATTTTAGGTAACCCTGGGGTAGCTAAAAACATGCCAATCACTGCGCAGAACACCGCCAACTGCGTCACGCGTGGTTTTGTGAGCACCCAATATTGGTGCCATACACTTTCTGCAGGGGCTAGGGCTGTTGTCATATGGTCATTTTAAGCGTACTTAGCTACTCGTGTTGGCTGATTCATATTTTCACCCATCACATTTGCAACACCATGGCGTCGCGCCGGTTGAATGCCCGCTGTACGCACCATTAGCGTCACCGTTGCAATCACCAGCCCGGCCGCGCCAGCGCTATGCAATAAGGCGATCAATAAAGGCCATTGGAAGAATATGGTTGTCAAACCTGTTAAAAATTGGGCAGCCAATAAGGTCATCACCAAGTTTGATGGCCCACGCAAGGCTGGGTCTTTACGTAAACGCCAAGCCAAAATGCCTATGTAAGCCACCACCGCCAGAGCAAAGTTGCGGTGCACCCAATGAATAGCAGTCAGGGCGTTTTGTGAAATGGCTTCGCCATTGGGCATTTCACCTAAGGCACGCACGACTGAGTAACCATTTTTAAAATCCATCGGTGGCACCAAATAACCATGGCAAGTCGGAAAATCCATGCATGCTAAGGCTGCGTAGTTAGTACTCACCCAACCCCCTAAACCGATTTGCATAAACAGCAAAAATACTGCACCTGCCACCCAACCGACATAGGCTTTACTTTGGGGCTGAATAGGCAGATGGGTTTTCTCGCGAGCGGCCAACCAGGTCATGAGAGCAAGCAATGTCATGCCCCCTAACAAGTGAATGGTGACAATGATGGGCATGAGTTTGAGTGTGACTGTCCAGGCGCCGAACGCACCTTGAATGCACACCGCTACAAAGATGGCCCATGCGAGTGTTGGGGTTCGGCCCAACGTGCCACGCCAGCGCCATGCCAAGATGCCAATTGACATAATCAACAAGCCCAACAAGGCCCCAACGTAGCGGTGAACCATTTCGATCCAGGCTTTGGGTATCGTTACCGGGCCATCGGGTAGTACTTGCACAGCAGCTTGTATTTCAGACAGGGCACCAATTGGGGTGACTTTGCCGTAACAGCCCGGCCAATCAGGGCAACCTAAACCTGAATCGCTTAAGCGCACAAACACACCAAAAATAATTAAATCTAGCGTAATAAACCACGTTAAAAAAACGATTTTGCGGTATCGCGCAATGCGCTTTTCTTCAACGGTTACAGGCACAGTGGCAAGTGTAGACACGGTATTAACCTATTCTTGAGTTTTTCAACAATTTACCAATATCTTTACGCATTTCGAGTGGGTCGGTCTCTCGTGGGTACTGCAATATAAGGTTGCCTTGCGGGTCGATTATCCACATGTTTTCAGCAAGGCCTGCTGCCGTTTCAAGCTGCCCTGGGGGAACGGGTAAATAGCGCGCCAAGGTAGCTGGGTCAGCTCGAACAATCACAGTACCCACATAAGCGTCGAGGACTTTTTGTGGAACCGGTTTATCGTCTGTCAAAAACAAAACACGACGTATACGTTCAACTTCTTTACCATTCATGGCATGCGTATTACGCAAAATAAATAATTTTTTTGCGCAGGCATCGTCGCAACCCCCGCTGTCAGCGGTAACCATTAGCCATTGGCCTTTAAGACTGTTTAAGTCAAACGGCTTTCCATCAAGTGATACGAGGGACAATTGTTGTGCTGATGGCATAGGGCGCTGTGGCTCAATCAGCTGGCCATAATTGGTGCTGCCTTCAGGGCGCCATTCAGGGTTGAAATACACCAACACGGCAGCAACAACGGGCGACAAGCTCAATAATAAAACCATAATCAGCGGTTTAATTGAGCGTTTTTTTGGCGGCTGCGTTTGTGACTGTGGCTGTGGCTGTGGTTTCGATTGTGCTGATGAGGCTGAAACTTGATTGACTGATTGTGTCATGGCTATAAATTTTAGATGCGTTCTATTGATGGGTAATTTCAATTATAGGGTTTACACGTATTCAATATATAAAATACTATATTTTTGCACGTTTCAACCCTCGCCACCCTAATACTCCTGCTGCAATAATGGCAATCGAAGCGAATGCAAACCATTGCATGGCATACCCCATATTGGTATCTGAATTAGTTGATGGGCCCGCCCATTCTCGAATGAGACCATCTGGTGCAGCGGAAGTTTGTTTTAATACAATTGGTAGCAGTTTTAACCCCGTAGCGTTCGCAAAAACCTCAAGCTGTAGGTTTTGTAATGTGGGTAACTGCCGAGTGTCAGCTTCAATTATTTTAGTGGTTTGCGCGGTAAATGTTGAAGCCGGTGCCATCTGCAATGTTGGGTCTGCTTTCAACTCAAACAGGCGCGGCACATGGGGGGTCATTTCACCAACAATCTGCTCGATGCCCGTTGGTGTGAGAATTGACAATTGGGGTGAGGCTTGGACGGGGTTGCCCACCATATTCGAACCCATTGGTGCAATCAATCGAGGCAACCAACCCCTTAATATTAATACTGCACTGCCATCTAAGTTGATTAAGGGGGTGGCTACCCAGTAGCCTGGGCGACCATCTAGGTTGCGGTTGTCAAGCAAAACAGTAAATTGTGTTGCCCAGGTACCCTCAACTTTGGCTGATCGCCATTCGGTTAGATCAGCGTTGGGGGTAGCCGCATTCAGTTGTATAGGTGGGTGTGCCCGGCCTGCTTCAATTGATTGGGCAATGGCGCGTCGCTCGTCGGCGCGTTTTAGCTGCCAACGCCCTAATGATGTACAGATTAAACCCACAACAATTAACAATACAAAACCTACAATCAGTTTTTTATTTGATTGTGGCTTCTGTGAAAGTGGAACGACTGCTTTTTGTGTCATAGGTGCGTTATGATTTAACGAAATTCAAGAGGTTAAACATGCGTATCGCCGTCGTCATCATTTTTTTGACTATTTTAGCTAGCCTAGGTTCAGCGCTTTTTTACTTAATGCGCGATAAGGGCGCTAGCAACCGAACAGTAAATGCCTTAACGGTTCGTATCGGCTTGTCAGTGGTGCTTTTTATATGCCTACTGGCAGCCAACTATTTTGGCTTAATCAGTGCAACAGGCTTTAAGCCTTAATTAAAAAAAACCGGTTGCCCGGCTTTTTTTAATTGGCAGCTGGTTTGAATTAGAACCAGTAAACAAACAAATACAAACCAAGCCAAACCACGTCAACAAAGTGCCAGTACCACGCTGCACCCTCAAAACCAAAGTGATTGTCTGCTGTAAAGTGACCCTTCATGACGCGTATTAAAATAACGGTCAACATGATGGCACCTAAGATCACGTGAAAACCGTGAAAACCAGTCAACATGTAGAACAATGAGCCAAAAGCACCTGAATCAAAACGCAGGTTCAGCGCTGAATATGCATGCATATATTCGTAAGCTTGAACGCCAGCAAATATAAAGCCAAGCAATACCGTTGCAGCCAACCATAAAACAGTGCTGCGCCTATGATTAGCTCGCAATGCGTGGTGTGCAAAAGTGAGTGTGACACCTGAACTTAAGAGCAATGCGGTGTTAATAGTGGGTAACCAAAAAGGGCCCATTACTTCAAATTTTTCAATAATACCTGCGGGGCCTATATTTGGCCACACCGCATTAAACTCTGGCCACAACAACATTTTATGGTCAAGGTCACCCAACCAAGGGGTTGTTACAACGCGTATGTACCAAAGTGAACCAAAAAAAGCAGCAAAGAACATGACTTCAGAAAAAATGAACCAGCTCATGCTCCAGCGGTAAGACAAATCAACGCGCTTACTGTTTAAACCATTTTGCGATTCGCGAATAGCGTCAGCAAACCAAAAGTACAACACCACCAGCAAACCCAGCAAACCTGCATATACAGCCCATTTACCTACTGTGTAATCATTTACCCAAGCTGCTGCACCGAGCATCATGATCAACAGCGAAAAACTTGCGCTCGCTGGGCGAGATGATTCTGCGGGAACGTAGTAGTAAGGGGCTTCTTTCGCGACGGAGTGGCTTGCAGCACTCATGTAGTTCTCCTGGTACTGATATTAATTATATTTAATGAACAAAAAAACTTTCAACTTGCCACGGCCATGCTAACAACCCACTTCGCTAAAAACACCAAACTGGTTACAAAAACCACACCAAATATAATGCCTGTCAGCGCAAGATATACGGGGTTAAGCTTACCAATATCTTCACGCAAACCAGAGCTACGGCGTACACCAAACATAGCCCATACAACGGCTTTAAGGGTTTGAAAAAAATTTAATTTACGTTCATCAGACTGCGGTTCGGTCATTAACAACTCAAATACTGGTGCGGTTTATAGCAAAGGTCTCAATAAAAGCAGTTAATACAAAGATGTTTAAGACGGGTAATAAATTAACTGAACTTGGCGATAAATCACCCAAACAATCACTGCAAGAACAAACACTAAAAGTATAAGGCCAGTACGTTTGTTCTTGCGGCGTTGTTCAGGAGTCATATCTATCGCTTAAGTACGTGCTAAAACAGGTGGTATTTCAAAGGTGTGGAACGGTGCAGGTGATGGCACTGTCCATTCCAAGCCTTCTGCACCTTCCCATGGTTTGGCTGCAGCTTGTGCACCCTTACCTGAGTATGCTTTAACTAATACCCACACAAAGATTAACTGTGAAAAGCCAAACAAGAAGGCGCCCACGGTTGCAACCTGGTGGAAGTCAGTAAATTGTGCGGCGTAATCAGCGTAACGACGTGGCATACCGGCTAAACCCAAGAAGTGCATCGGGAAAAAGGTAATGTTGAACGAAATCATGCTTGTCCAGAAGTGCCACTTACCTAAGGTTTCGTCATACATACGACCTGTCCACTTGGGTAACCAGTAATAGGCACCTGCGAACAAGGCAAACAATGAGCCAGCCACCAG
>JBDNHM010000043.1:0-3212 GCA_041688825.1 Burkholderiaceae bacterium
GTCAGCTGCAAAAGCTTTACCCACCACCACATCAACGGGAATGGGTACATCTGCCCCACGTGCCCGCATCTTTTCAATAACAGCGCGCGCTTGGTCGACTTGATCGGGTTCAGCTAACGATTTACCAATTGGTAAGCCAGCGGCTAACAAAAAGGTATTGGCAATACCCCCACCCACAACAAGCTGATCAACTTTGTCAGCTAAAGACAACAGAATAGACAACTTAGTTGACACCTTAGACCCACCCACAATTGCAACCATGGGGTGCTTAGGCGACTTAAGCGCTTTACCTAAAGCGTCAAGTTCAGCGTCTAATAACGGCCCAGCACAAGCAATGGGTGCAAACTGCGCGATGCCGTGGGTCGTTGCCTCAGCGCGATGTGCCGTTCCGAAGGCGTCATTGACATAAACATCACATAATGACGCCATTTTGCGTGACAAATCAGGGTCGTTTTTCTTTTCACCTTTGTTGGCGCGGCAATTTTCAAGTAAAAGCACTTGGCCCGGCAACGGTGAAACACCATCGACCCAGTTGGCTTGCAACTTAACCGGTAGGCCCAATAAAGCTTCTAAATGCTTGGCAATTGGCGCCAAACTATCAGCCTCTTTAAGTTCGCCTTCAACCGGCCGACCCAAATGTGATGTAACCATAACCAACGCACCCGCATCAAGTGCCATTTTAATACCTGGCACTGACGCACGAATGCGGGTGTCGTCTGAAATATGGCCTTGATCGTCGAGTGGCGTATTTAAATCAGCGCGAATAAAGACACGCTGACCCTTTAACAAACCCGCTTGAGCCAAAGCTGAAAGGGTCTTAACACGCGCCATTACTTTGCAGCCATCAGTGCAGTGGTGGTGTCAAGCATACGGTTGCTAAAGCCCCACTCATTGTCATACCAAGAGGATACCTTCACAAGCGTACCTGAAGCCTTCGTTAAGGTCGCGTCAAAGTTGCTTGAGGCAGGGTTGTGATTAAAGTCGATTGATACTAAAGGTTCAGTGTTGTAAGTCAAAATACCTTTTAACGCGCCCTCAGAGGCTTCCTTCAAAATAGCATTAACTTCATCTACTGTGGTTTCACGCTTGGCAATAAACGATAAATCAACGATTGACACGTTAATCGTTGGCACGCGCAAGGCATAGCCATCAAGCTTGCCATTTAACTCAGGCAGCACCAAACCCACTGCAACGGCAGCGCCCGTTTTAGTCGGAATCATGCTCATGGTGGCTGAGCGAGCACGGCGTAAATCTTCGTGATAAACGTCTGTTAAGACTTGATCGTTGGTGTAAGCATGAATAGTGGTCATAAGGCCCGTCACAACGCCAAGCTTGTCATTCAAGGGTTTAACTAATGGTGCTAAGCAATTGGTCGTGCATGACGCATTTGAAATAACAGTGTGTTCTGCGCGCAGCACGTCTTGGTTCACACCGAACACGACTGTGGCATCAACATCTTTACCGCCTGGGGCAGAAATAATGACTTTTTTAGCGCCGCCCTTCAGGTGCGCTGAGGCTTTTTCTTTGCTGGTAAAAAAACCGGTGCACTCAAGCACGACGTCGACCTTAAGATCACCCCAAGGTAACTCAGCTGGGTTACGGTTTGCCAACACGCGAATTTTGTCGCCGTTAACCACCATGAAATCGCCCTCAACACCTACCGTACCGGGGAACTTACCGTGGGCTGTGTCGTATTGCGTGAGGTGTGCATTGGTTTTTGAATCACCCAAATCGTTAATTGCTACGATTTCAATGTCATGCTTTTTGCCACCTTCATAATGTGCACGAAGAATATTGCGGCCGATGCGGCCATAGCCATTAATTGCGACGCGAATTGTCATGATTACTCAGTCTCCAAGTTTATAAAACCGATTTAACTGCGGCTGATACAGCCTCGGTCGTGATGCCAAAATGTTTAAACAATACACCTGCCGGGGCTGACTCACCGAAGGCGTCAAGCCCAACAACCGCCCCTTCTAAACCGACGTATTTGTACCAACCTGCCGTCACACCCGCTTCAACCGCCACACGCGGTACATGGCGCGGTAAAACGCCAGCGCGATAGGCTGCATCTTGACTGTCAAATACATCAGTGCTGGGCATCGATACAACCCTTACTGCGAGACCCTGTTCAGCCAAAGCAGTTTGGGCCGCCAATGCCAGCGCCACTTCAGAGCCTGTTGCAATGATAATAGCCTTAAACTCAGGGGCATCTTTCAACACATAACCACCCCGCTTGACCTGCATCAAGGTGTGTTCATCGCGCGGCACAAAGGGCAGGTTTTGTCTTGACAGCAGCAACGCGGTTGGGCCACCGGCCTGAACATGCATACCCACGCTGTTAGGTCGTTCAACGGCGTGCAACCAAGCCGCCATCGTTTCAACCGTGTCGCAAGGGCGCCAAACTGACAATTGTGGAATCAATCTAAGACTGGCTGCATGTTCAACAGATTGATGGGTAGGGCCGTCTTCACCCAAACCGATTGAGTCGTGTGTAAACACATGCACCACGCGTTGCTTCATGAGCGCAGCCATACGAATAGCATTACGGGAATAATCTGAGAACGTTAAAAATGTGCCGCCAAATGGCAAATAACCACCATGCAAAGTCACACCATTCATGATGGCCGACATGCCAAACTCGCGCACCCCGTAATTAATGTGTCGCCCAAACTTAAGGCCTATAGGTGTCGCACGAACCGGCACGGCACCGGGCCAATCAGTAAAGTTTGAACCGGTTAAATCGGCTGAACCACCCAACATTTCTGGCAACACCTCGACCAGAGCAGTAATAGCCTGCTGCGATGCTTTGCGGGAAGCAACGGTTTCACCTTTGGCGTGCATTGCTTGCAACAGCTTGGTAGCGTGTTGCGCAAAATCAGAAGGTAGCGCACCTTGCATGCGGCGATTAATCTCAGCCGCCAAATCGGGAAACTGAGCCGTATAGGCATCAAACGTTTTTTGCCAAGCCGCCTGTTGAGCTTTACCTGCTTCAACATGTTGGCATGCCTGAGCGATGTCGGCAGGCACCTCGAAAGGTGCATGCGGCCAATGAATGGCTTCACGGGTAGATTGAATTTCAGCATCGCCCAATGGCGCGCCATGTACTTTATCGGTGCCGGCCACATTGGGGGCACCCTTACCAATAACCGTACGGCAAATAATTAAAGTCGGTTTTTGTTGGGCAAGCCCTTGTTTTTTAGCCTGCTCAA
>JBDNHM010000278.1:0-3738 GCA_041688825.1 Burkholderiaceae bacterium
TCAGTTTGTATGGGAAGGTGTTGCGCTTAGGTGCCGTGCTCGGTTGGCCACTCTTTATCTGGCGAGGGTGAAACGATGGTGCTGACAAATGAAACAAAAGAGATGGTGCCAATCCATAAAGCAATAAAGAGCAACCCAGATGGGCACTGCACGGCCCGAGAAACGTTTGAATCCCATATCACCCTAGCCGGTGGGTGCATTCGGTGTTGTCGCTGCCAAGCTCTTTCAAAACGCACCAAGCAACAGTGCCAAGCCCCAGCGATGAAAGGTAAGTCCAAGTGTCGGTTTCATGGCGGTAAAAGTACTGGGCCGAAAACACTCGCAGGCAGGCAACGTATTGCTGACGTCAAAACCATTCACGGCCATGAGACCCGACAGATCCGTAAAGAACGCCAAGAAGCTTCACTTCGCCTAGCTGAACTTGAGGATTTGATGTACCACCACGGCATGACGGCAGCCCCTCGCACTCGGGGTAGGAAACCGAAGGGGCACTGGGAATGAATTTGACGCAATACCTCATGAGCCAGTTCAAAACGTGTAGGGTTTGTAGGGTTTGAGGTGTTTTCTATAACTTCCTCTATCTATTCTCTCGTGTAAGGAGTTTTATTAAAAAAGCCTCTAACTGTACAAACCCTACATAGGTCAACTAGATAACAATATGCCTTGGCGAAAGGTGATACCGACCCACTGAGTTTTCAACCCCCTTTTCTTTTGGTAGCCCCGTTCATTTAGCCTGCGTCCAAGTGTTGTCTGACTTGCCGGTTTGTGGCCGTTTGATTTGCACCAATTGTCATAACTTAGGTACAGTGATTCTGCAGTGGTTGACTCATTTTGGTCATCAATGCAACGCTCTTCAAGCCACAGGCCAATCACATCAGATTCAGAGCGGTACTGTGACACCTCAGATTGCATGACCGGAGGCATTGTCAACCGACCCTCTTTTTGCCACACAAGGCAACCAGCAATCGCCCAATTCAAGATGCCACTCAACTCACCGAAGAGCTTTTGTTTGAGTTGTGGGTCCTGCTCGGACACTTCAAACTTTCTTTTAAAAGGTAATAATTGGAGCCTGCGCCAGATACCATCATCTGTGCCGCGAATGACCGGTTTGTGGTTGCCCACAATTGCCAGTTTAAAAGTAGGCATGAACTCAAATAAATGACCGTACTTATGGGCTGAGGCTATTCGTTCTCCCCCTGTCATTTCCTTGATTAAGCTCTCTGCTAGGCGCTGGCCGTCCGAGGTTTCATTAGCCAGTGCTAACCTGGCACCGGCTAGTCGCGCCAACAGATACGACTTTGGCCCCTCGTTGTTGGACGACATCATAAATGTCTCAATTGGTGCCGAGACTGCGTAACTGCCCAAAAGCTCTGAGATCACTGAGAACAAAACGCTCTTGCCGTTGGCGCCAAACCCATACCCAAAGAGCATTTGTTGTTCAGTCGTTTTTCCAGTGAGCACATACCCAACCCACCGTTGGAGAAAATCAATCAGGTCTTGTTTTCCCTCAAAGATACTGACTAAGAAGGCTTCAAAAATTGGGCACTTTGCGTTCGAGTCATAGTCGACTGGTGCGCGCTTTGTCATCAGGTCTTTCGGTGACTGTTTCCGTACTTGTCCCGTGCGCAGATCGACCGCTAAGCAACTATTGACCCCTAGCAGCATTGGGTCTCGGTCCAGACTATCAACACTGACGATGATGCCGGGTTGCCCTTTTAGCAGGGTTAGTGCGTTCGATAGTGGCCCAGCATTTAAGGACTTCAAGACATGCTTTGTCAGTGCCTTAAGATCATCGCCGTTGAAATGGTTGTAACCCGCTTGTCCCAAGCGCCTAATACATTGTTCCGCGATGTGAAGCATTTGAGCATCGGCTTGTTCCACCCAGCCTGAACAGTCATCAAAGCAAAGCCATCGATTATGCTCCCGGTCCCAACGGACCCGCTCATCAAGATTTTTACTGAGCCAGATTGCATTGCCAGCATCGCTTGGGTCTAGCATTGGAACGACAGTCGATGACCCATTTGTGGTTAACTGACTCATACTTGGTAATGGTTGGACTGGGTATGAATTCAAGCCCTTTAGCTTGGCCAACTTAAACAGGGATCCGATACCGATGGCGTTGTTCCTGCTGGCGTCATAACCGTTCCAGGCCCTCTCGAAGCCATCATCATCATAGCGTTCGCTTTGCTTAGACCATTTTCGAAATATTTCCTTACCCGAGTCCCATCCTAGGCTGGCACCAGCCCAAACTACGCCTAGCCAATAGTCGGCTACCGGTGTTCCTGCGGGATCAAAGATTGAACCGCTACCTCTACCGACATCGGAGCTTACGTGAGATAGGGCTGCCTGAAGTTTGGCAATTTCTTCGGGGGTTTCTATCGTCGCGCCCCCTCCGATGATAGTTCTTGTGACCTCGTCCATTGGTCGCAGAGGTTGCCCAAATAATGTGTCTACAGGAGCAACAGGTGCCATTGAAGACTTTTCTGATGCAAGCGTCTCGATGGTCTTTTTTAGAAGTTCAATAGTGATAGTCATAGCTGCTCCATGCGTGCAATGCGGTGAGGGGTTTCGGGGGTGTTTTCGCCTTTACGGGCGACAGTGCCGACAACTTTTGTAATTCGCGAGGGGTTGTAAACCACCTGATCAACCTTGACGAAACTGGTGTCAAAGCTTCTTGCGAGTTTGGCTAGCGCGCCTTGTACAAGGGCTGCACTTTCTTTTGTGTTGACCATCTTGCCGAGGTCGTAGTACAGGTGATAACCATTGCCAGACATGACAGCGAGACCGGGATCACCCCAACCAATTTCTTTTAAGCGCTGCGAAATGTTGGCAGCCACATCTTTTGCCGCATCGAGCTCGAGCTGTGTGCTGGGTCTTTTTTCAGTGCTTGCCTTGTCAAGGTCAATCAGCAGCCACTTTCGGTGAAGAATGTCGTCGTCTTTTGCAGCCTTGCCAGAAAACTCGGGCCGGATTGGATTCATTACCGTGTAGATGTTGTACCCGTCATTGTTGAGCCCGATCGCATCTCGCTCGAAGGCACTCTTTAGTGCATCTAGGTTTTTGTAGTTCTCGGCTCGGTAATGATTGATGATTGGCGCTGATGAACGGTTTGGGCTTATTGCCCGTAGCTCGATGACGCTGTTGTTATTTACTGTAAGTAGTCGCCAGACATTTTTGATTTCAGTTGGGTCGGTCTGGCTACTGACAAATTTAGCAGCACATTGACTTTCAATTACGTTTTTCATATACTGTTTCCATGTGTGAAGTCTGTGCTTAAAAGCACGAGATTTATTTATCGAGGGCCTTAACCGCCCTCGGTTTTTTTTGGAATTCGCGACTGGTTTTTGACCCGGACCAGCGTGCCGGGGGTCTTGTGAGCTATTAAGCTTTTGACTACGTTAAGCTCATTAGGCTTCGTTTAGCACTGATCACTGCGCGTGAGCCCCAAGGCCACGTTTTTATTTAGACGCTACTATGTATTCCAAGCCGGCGCGAACACATCTGCTAGTTCAAGTCTTTCCGCGATGTCTTGAGAGATCGTCGTTGGTTTCGCACTTATTAAATACGACGTTGTCCACGGCTGAGAATTTTTTTCACTGCTGAACTTCCCACAGTAGGGCGCCAAATTGGTGGCGACCTTAATCACTGATAAACCCTGTGCGATAAGTGCCTGCACCCCTGTAGTGTGGTCCCCGTAGGGTTCGTTTAGTACAAACAACTCACCATTACGTTCTAAAA
>JBDNHM010000279.1:0-2696 GCA_041688825.1 Burkholderiaceae bacterium
AGGGATGACATTTGAGCAGGCCGCCCGAGCTCGAATTAGGGCTAAGACGATAGAATGGAAGGATGGTGGCAAGAGTGAAAAGCAGTGGACTCACAGCCTTGAGACTTATGTCTTCCCCCACATTGGCTTTTTGGATCCTGCCACGATTGAAGTCAGTGATGTGGTCAAAGTTCTAGAGCCTATCTGGCAAGATAAGACCGAGACGGCCAGACGAGTCATGCAGCGAATGGGAGATATCTTTGGCTGGTGCATAACGATGAATCACAGACAATCGCCCAACCCATCAATTTGGAAGGGTTGTTTGGCCAACGTGCTGCCATCGCCGTCAAAGTTTCAAGTAGTTAAAAGCCACGGCTACATTCCCCACGAAAAGATGTACTCACTCACAAGTGAACTGCAAAAGAGCAACACAGTTGCTCACCTGTGTGCCCTGTTTATTTTGTGGACTGCCACCCGTTCGTCTGAGGCCCGTCTTGCACAATGGCATGAGATCGACTTAAACAATGCCCTTTGGGAAATTCCTGCGCAACGAATGAAGGCAGGTAAAAAGCACCTTGTACCTTTGCAACCTGAGTTGGTAAGCTTACTGCTTGAGATGCCTAGGTTCACAGACTGTGAATGGGTGTTTCCAAACATTGCCGGCACAAACGCAATTAACGACGTCACCGTGTCAAAATTGTTCAAAGATGCTGGCTTTCCAACTTCAACGATTCACGGGTGCCGGGCCTCATTTAAGTCTTGGTCATTTGATTACGAGCGCAATCAGCAAGCCACAGAGTTTCAACTTGCTCACAATTTACCCGACGAGACAGAGGCAGCATACGTGCGAACGACTTTGATCGATATAAGACGACGGCTTATGCAGGAATGGTTGACCTATACGCTGACCAACAAAAACGCCCCCGGGGCCACGGTCACAAGCATTGTTAAACAACGCAAAAAATCATCTTAAGGAATTAATAATGACCAAATCAACAGATAAAAAAATACTTAAGCTCAACAAATTTATGCAACAAGGCGATTGGGTGGATTTCGACGAAAACCAAACACCTGTTCATACTGATACAGCCCAAACGTTGGCATTTATTACAACTGTTGCGGGCGTGAACTTTGTTTCTGAATTTATTAGGGAATTTGCACAACAACAAGGCTATTCGGATGAGCGCAAAGCAGCGTTAGAGCAACGTGCACATAGCGCCGTTGAGCGTCGCTTTAATAACAATGCAGGGGTGATATTAAGGCTTGTGAACCACGTTGATGGCCTGCCCATTGATGCAACATCACAGTACGGCAATTCTGACCTTGAGGGCGGGTTTTGGAAACTAACCAATGCGCACGAATTTAATGCGTTTCTTGAGGCTTTAAAAGTAGAAGGCCGTTGGCGAGATGTGAACAAAACTGCACCAGATCAAAATGAACTGACCTTTCTGACACCTAAAAGGTTCCCAGAACGCAAGCGGTATCACGCGCTTCATGAGGTTATTGATGAAGCTATTCTCAAATGCGGCGGTGTGAATGCAAAACCCATACAAGCGTATGGATTCATACTTGATAAGGCTGATCCTGCCGATGGGACAGGACCAAAAAAACCGTTCATAAAATTTGATGGGATTAAAGAAAATTTCCACTACTACGACGAAAATAACATGCCTAAAACCACAACCAAAAAGAATTTTTATTACATGATCTTCAACAGGCTAGTCGCAATTAAAAAGAATAATGAGTTAACAAAATCTACTAAATAACTAGCCAACACCACCAAACTAAAAATACACGCTTATACACTCTTAAATACACATTTAATCAAGTTTATACACGCTTACACACGCCTATACACTCTTAGCTTTAAGTTTCAAATTGAACCCGATGTAATAGACCTCAAAGCCGCTTAATTGATTAATAGCGGCACTCTTTGAGGTCATTCAACATGAAACAAACAAACGATATTCCCGTTCAAAATCGTCGCATTCTTCGATGTAGAGATGTAATGGCTATGACGGGGCTCCGCCGCACCTTCCTGCTTGATGCCGTTCGCGAGAACCGCTTTCCTAGACCACTCAAACTGGGCGCAAGGGCGGTTGGCTGGACCGAAAGTAGCGTAATCGCTTGGATGGACAGTCTAAAGCCTTCCGAGGGGGGGCATCATGATTAAGCGATCAGCAAAGCAAATGCTTACTAGCAGTACCAACAAGCGTTTGCTCAAAATCACTCAGCATTCCCACTTAAGTTGGTTTGATTTGACTATGAGCTGCACATCATTGGCTAGCAGGATCGTGAGTTTAAATATGGGAGTTTTTTTATGAACGCGCCAAAAGAAAAGGGGGCGCTGCATACGCCCCCCTGCACTACTGATATTAATAACGACTTTGTTTATTCTAACGTATTTCCGTGCACTCTTAACGAGTGGAAAGTGGTGAGTGGTGTTGGTCAATATCACACTAACAAAAATAGCGTACAGAACCCAAAGCCATATATACCGATGCATCTCGCTGAAGTTGCTGAAATGATTGAATATCCACCCAGCACCAACAAGATCGATGCAAAGTGGGTGATTTTTTCAACGCTTTTTACACGCATATACAAAGAACAGCGAGAATCTGGTGAATTCGTAGCTCTGTGGGCTGACTGTGACATAGACCCACGGCCTTTGAATCAGATCGTGGCGGCTTGGCGGCAAATAGGTGGACATACTATAG
>JBDNHM010000280.1:0-1153 GCA_041688825.1 Burkholderiaceae bacterium
GCGGGGTGGTTGTTGTGGGTATTGCCGGGTGGTTACAAGCGCCGTGCCATATTAAATATAGCCATTGCCTTTCCAGAACTTAGCGCAACCGAACGCCAACACATGGCACGCGAGTCAATGCAACACGTGTGCCAAATGTTTCTAGAAATGCCTTATTGGTGGCGCGACTGGTCTTCAGAGCGCGTGGCCGCCCATACCCAACCCATTAACTGGACGTTGGCCGACGAGTTGTTAGCCAAGGGCAAAGGGCTCATACTGATTTCACCGCACTTGGGTAGCTACGAATTGTTGGGCTCACTGTTCAGTGCCCGCCACCCCTCAACGGTGTTGTTTAAGCCACCGCGCGTGGCATGGTTACGTGATTTCATTAAATCGTTACGTACCTTAGAACAACTGAAAGTCGTACCGGCCGATGCGTCGGGTGTGCGAGCTTTAGTAAAAACATTATTACGTGGCCAAACCGTGGGCTTGTTGCCTGACCAAGTGCCTGTCATGGGTGAAGGCGAGTGGGCACCCTTTTTTGGCCAAGACGCCTACACCATGCGCTTAGTTCACCGTTTACAAACCCTAACCGGTGCGCCCGTCATTATGCTGTGCGTGGTGCGACAGCCCGGCGAAACGCTTTGTAAGATGGAATATTGGGAAGTACCGACCCCATGGCCTGAAGACCCTGTGGCCGCTTTAACCCTTATGAATCAAAATATTGAGCGGGCTATTCGTTTAGCGCCAACGCAGTACTTATGGGGTTACAACCGGTACCGTCAGCCGAATCAGCGCAAGACATAATGCGTAAGTACTCAAGCTAATTTAAAACAACAACCCTAACCATCGTAAACGCTTACGGTGGCAAAGGTTGCAATATTTAGTTTATAGCTGCCAATTCAACAAAATCATTCGCGTAATCAGTTAACTTAGCATCAAGCATATCTCTTTGACTTGGGGTCAGAGAGTTCAAGATTGAAGCGGTAAGTTGTGACAGTTGCAAACGCCGCGCTTCACTGAGCTGCTGAATATCAGCCACACGGTAATTGCTTAAGCTTACAAAATAGTTTTTTAAAGCCACCGCAGCGCGCTCGGCAGAGCCGTGGTCTTGCACTTCTTGTATGAGATCAATTAAGGCCTCTTGCCGTGCCATACGCTCTTGCGCCCACAA
>JBDNHM010000281.1:0-3805 GCA_041688825.1 Burkholderiaceae bacterium
GCCTGTGCACAGCAACATAACGCGATACGGTAGCCCTAAGCCTTGTAAAACCGCCTCGGCATGGCCCACCATTTGCTCAAGCGTTTCATACGATCGTTCAGGTTCAACGATTTGCACCATTTCAACTTTATCGAATTGGTGCTGACGAATTAAGCCGCGAACATCACGGCCACCGCTACCCGCTTCTGACCGAAAACAAGGGGTGTGCGCCGTTAAGCGTAAAGGCAATTCACCCTCAGAAAATATCGTATCGCGGGCGACACTTGTTAATGTAATTTCAGAAGTCGAAATCAAATACTGTTCTTCACCAGCGGCCTCTTCGCCACCACGATTAACCCAAAACATGTCTTCACGAAACTTAGGTAATTGACCCGTACCCAACAAGGTTGAAGCATTCACAATATAAGGTGTGTAACACTCAGTGTAACCATTCCGATCAGTTTGTAAGTCAAGCATATACTGCGCCAATGCACGATGCATACGCGCTATAGAACCACGCATAAAGCTAAATCGTGCACCTGATAATTTAGCGGCTGTATCAAAATCAAGCCCTAATGGTTCACCCAGTGTGACGTGGTCTTGAGGTTCAAAATCAAATGACTTTGGGTCGCACGTTGCGGGGTCTGGGTTGGGCACCCAACGACGCACCTCAACGTTTTCTTCGCTGTCAGCACCAATCGGCACCGATTCATGCGGTAAGTTGGGTAGGCCCATCAAGAGGTCAGACAACTGCGATTGAACTTCTTGCAGCTGTATCTCAATGCGCTTTAAGTGCTCGGGTAATTGTTGAGACTCGGCCATGACCCCTGATGCATCTTTACCTTGGCTCTTAAGCGTGCCAATTTCTTTAGCTAAGGCATTTCGCTTAGCTTGCAAGGCTTCGGTTTCAGTTTGAATGTTTTTACGTTGTGATTCAAGACGGTTAAAGGTCTCGACATCGAAAACAACTTTGCGGGTTGCAAGACGACTGACGACAGCGTCTAGATCTTTACGTAATAATTGTGGGTCAAGCATAGTGGTGGCCAAGGTCTACAAGAAAAATCTTTCTATTGTAGCGACTTGACGCTCTTTTTAGCTCACTAAATTAAATCGCCTGTTTCAAGGCCTTACCACTGCACCACCACTTGCCCCAGTAGCTGACTAGGGCACAATCGCCCACCGAATCAGCTGGCTCACAACGTATAAAAAAAACACACTAACCGCCCATAACCCAACAAACCATACGATGCGACGTATCTTACTGTGCGGTTTAGGCGTATTGACGGATTGATTTTTTTGCATGGTAAAAATCAGGCGTGATAGCCTGATGTTTTACCGACCTTACCGCGAAATACCCAGTATGCGTAACCGGTATAAATCAATATTATGGGTATAAGCACTACGGCACCGACTAGTAAAAAGTGCAAACTGGCATCGGGGGCTGCGGCTTCCCATATGGTGACCGATGGGGGCACGATATATGGAAAAAAACTAATTAACAAACCAAAGTATGACAACACAAATAAACTGACTGATGCCAAGTAGGGTTGATTGGGGTACCCTTTTTTGAGCCCCGTAAACAAGAAATAAGCAGCTACAAGCACCAATAGCGGTACAGGTGAGACATACAACATATTTGGCCATTGGTACCAACGCGCCATGAAATGATCGTGTAAAAACGGCGTAACCACGCTCACCAAACCAATGAAAGCCAGTAAGCCCGAGCCTGTTATTTTTGCAAAGCGATGCGCCTTGTCATAAACCTCGCCCTCGCCTTTCATCACTAACCACGTCGAACCTAGCAACGCGTAACCCACCAGCAAGGCAAAGCCTGTCAAAAGCGAGAACGGTGTAAGCCATTCCCACCAACCACCCGAATAAGCACGGCCTTGAACAGATATGCCTTGTACCAAAGCACCTAACGCTACCCCTTGTGCGAAGGTGGCCACAATTGAGCCCCCTGCAAAGGCTTTGTCCCAGAGGTGCTGGTTTTTGGTTTCTTTCCAACGAAATTCAAAAGCTACACCACGAAAAACTAAGGCCAACAACATGATAAAAATGGGCGCATACAGTGCAGGCAAAATAATTGAATAGGCCAGAGGGAATACAGCAAACAACCCGCCACCGCCAAGGACTAGCCAAGTTTCATTACCGTCCCAAAGCGGGGCAACCGAATTCATCATTTGGTCACGGTTTTCTTCACCCTTAACAAAGGGGAACAGAATGCCAACCCCTAAGTCAAAGCCGTCGAGTACAACATAAGCCAACACAGCAAAGGCAATTAAACCCGCCCAAATTAATGCATAGTCGATGATCATGGCTTAGCCCCTGCAACAGACGACTTGGTTAACTCTGGGTGCACAAAACCACCTGCACGCGCAGGTAAACCGGGTGTCATGACAGGTTCAGACAGCATTGGGGGTTTTTTCATTTGACGGAAAATATAATGAAAACCCGCACCAAATAACGTGAAGTAAATAACAATAAAAGCCACCAAACTAATGGCAACGGCCGGTGCATCAATAGGCGACATTGAATCAGCGGTGCGTAACAAACCGTAAACGGTGTAGGGTTGGCGACCCACTTCAGTGACTATCCAGCCTGAAATCACGGCAACGAAACCGGCTGGGCCCATAAAGACAAGTGCTTTTAGAAACAGTGGGGTGTCGTATAAGCGTTTTTTGTAACGCAACCAAAGGCTCCACATTCCACAACCTAACATCAAAAAGGCGATGCCAACCATAATTCTGAAAGCATAAAAAGGCGGTGCCATGGGCGGCCACTCAGCCCTTGGAAATGATTCGTAACCTAACAGACCTTCAGTTATGTTGTGGTGCAAGATCAAGCTACCCAAAAGAGGAATTTCAACTTTGTATTCCATAATGGCTTTTTCTTGATTGGGTATACCAAACACCACAAGACCTGCAGGTTTTTGATTTTTGAAATGACCTTCCATGGCCGCAATTTTAAGGGGTTGGTGCTGCAAAGTATTTAAACCATGTGCATCGCCTGCATAAATTTGCATGGGCACAACAATAGCGGCCATCCACATGGCCATTGAAAACATTTTTTTAATCGCATCAATGCTGAAGCCGGGTGTTTCTTTACCCGCTCTGACTTTTAACAAATGGTAGGCTGCTAAACCTGCAACTACAAACGCAGTGGTTAGATAAGCGGCTAACATCATATGTGTAAGACGATACGGAAACGATGGGTTAAAAATGATCTTAAACCAATCGTCGGGTACAAACTGACCCACTGCGTTCATGACATGACCATCAGGGGTTTGCATCCAGCTATTAACAGCCAATATCCAAAAACCTGAGGCAAAGGTACCCAATGCAACCATACCGGTAGCAAAAACGTGTAGTTTTTCACCCACGCGTTCACGGCCAAACAGCATGACACCCAAGAAGCCGGCTTCTAAGAAGAAAGCGGTCAAGACCTCATAACCCATTAAGGGGCCTAGAATTGGTCCCACTTTATCTGCGAATACGCTCCAGTTTGTACCAAACTGGAAGCTCATCACAACGCCTGACACCACGCCCATACCGAAAGAAAGCACAAAAATTTTCTTCCAGTAATTGAATAGGTCAAGATAAACCGCTTTACCCGTAAATAGATGTGCGGTGTTAAGCACAAATAAGTAGCTGGCTAAACCGATCGTGAAAGCGGGGAAAATAATATGAAACGCAACGGTAAACGCAAACTGTAATCGCGCTAAGTTGAGGGCGTCGAACCATTCCATTTGAAGAACCTCAATGACAAAATACAAACAAATTTAATTAAAACATGTTCGAGCATTTAACAAAGCTAATTTAATAGC
>JBDNHM010000282.1:0-7086 GCA_041688825.1 Burkholderiaceae bacterium
GCGACTCAACATCAATATGCATAGAAAAAACCTAAATAACAAATTATTATAAATTTAGGTCATTATTGTGCAATATTGACCTGTTTTTATTACTTACTGATTAGTTACTAATTACTTGCTGAATAGTTACTAATTACCTATTAATTACTTGCTGATTAGCTACTAATTAGCTACTAATTAGCTACTGATTAGCCACTGATTAGCTACATTTACTGTTTTTTGTTACTTTTACCTTAAGCTAACTACGTATCTAAAGATTTATTTTAGGTAAAGTAAAGCCAAATCTCCAATTTCACCATTTGGAAACCCTCCCGCTGATATGACGTCTGGTTCGCCTTCAATACGAACATAATATGCGTCGTCAGGCCCTATTTTATTTTGAACTGCCCACGCTTTAAAGTGAAGGTCATCAAAATCAAACTCTAAACCTTTGATTTCATATTCATTGACAGAACGTTCGGGCAGTCTGCCAGCAAGGCCAACTGCATGAAAACTAATATCAGCGTTATTGCCACTCACACCGACAACACAACCTTGAGTGGTTGAGCCCGGCTCAGGGTTAACTGAGATCCATACGCCTAATTTTTCTTGGGCAAAAATTTCTATTTTAATGGGCCAGGTTGATTTTTTTGGGGCGTGTAATCGTGCAATGACTTTCGCAGGCCATGTGGTACCTGTGACAACTTCCCAGTCTTCTAAAATATTTATGCCGAATAATGCTGGGTCAAACTCGGGTTGTTTTTTTGGGTCAGTCAATATGACAAACCCAGCTACAGGCTGTTTCAAAAAAGTTTGAAGCATTATTCTAAAGAGCGCAAGTTCACGACGTATATCTTTATTGTTATAGCTTTCAGTTGACGCCACAATAATCACGACACGACCGCTTGCTCCAGCAGCTTCTTGGGCACTTGCTCGCCAAGCTTGTTTTTCACCTAACGGCCATTTTTGCCCTTTGATACTGATGCCATAAGGTTTAAGCTGAGTGGCAACTAACTGTACAACAGGTTCAACATCACCAATACCTATAATCCATGCGCAACGATCAACCATATGAGTGCCTTTAGCTAAACAAAGTCGTAAATTGACCGTCTTGTGTAGCATCTAGTTTTGCATGTGACATTTCAGAACTACCCGTCATAGTCGCTAGTAAACTGTTAGACAGCAGAGGCAGCACCGTTCCTTTAAGAATGAAGTCAATATTACGGGCACCTGTTTCAACCTCGGTGCAGCGAGCGGTGATGGTGTCAATTGCTGCTGGGGTTATTTCTAGTGTCATTTTATTGTTGTGCAGCATGCGTTGCGCAATTTTCTTCACCTTCAGTTCAACAATTTCGCGTAGTACGGGTTTAGATAAAGTGACAAAAGGAATAATTGTCATGCGAGCCAACAAAGCAGGCTTAAAGTGATTTGATAAAATAGGGCGTATGGCTGCTGTAATCGTCGCAATGTCAGGGGTCTCGTCGTTTTGACAAAGCTCAGTAATAACATCAAGGCCTAAATTAGAAGTTAGGAAAACAACAGTATTGCGAAAGTTGATTTCTCTTCCCTCACCGTCAGACAAAACACCTTTATCAAATACTTGATAAAAAAGATTTACGACATCTAAGTGAGCCTTTTCAACTTCGTCAAGCAGAACGGTAGAGTAGGGTCGCTGACGAACTGCTTCTGTCAGCACACCGCCTTCACCATAACCAACATAGCCAGGCGGCGAGCCAACTAAACGACTAACGGTATGTTTTTCTTGAAACTCACTCATATTGATTGCAGTAAGTGATTGCTCACCCCCGAACATGACATCAGCGACAGCTAGAGCAGTTTCAGTCTTACCTGTTCCCGAAGGCCCAACCAATAAAAATATACCCATCGGCTGATCTGGATCACGTAAACCTGATCGAGCAGACTTCATGACTTCAGCAATAGCGAGCATAGCCTCGTCTTGGCCTTTAATGCGAGTTTTGAGTGTGCTGTCCATCGTCAGTGCAGAAGCAGCTTGATCACGCATCATCTTACCTAACGGCACGCCAGTACGATCAGAAACTACCTTTGCAATCGTGTCGGGTGAAACGTCAATAAAGACTAGTTTTTCTGTACTTTGTAGCGTTTCAAATTTCTTTTCGGCATCACTTAGAAGTTTTTCAGTGTTGGCAATAGTAAGTTTAATTTCATCGCTCGTATCAGCTTTCGCAGCCAATAAATTACGTCGCAACTCAAGCACATTATTTGCCGCAGCAAGTTGAGCATCAAACTTTTCATGCATCAGCTTTAGGCCTTGTTCAAAACCTAATGTGTGCTCATCTATTTCAATTAAGCGCTTCTTGTCAATATCGATGCGGTTGTCTTGATCTCGAAGTAAACCCCGTTTTTCACGAGCTAACATTTGAAGTTTACGTTCACAGTCTTCAATGAAGTCAGGTTTTGATGAAAGGTTGACTTTGATGCGCGCGCAAGCGGTGTCTAAAAGATCAATAGCTTTGTCGGGCAATTGCCTACCTGTCATATACTTATCAGAAAGCTCTGCTGCTGCGTGTAGGGCGTCATCGCGAATAATTACGCGGTGAACGTCTTCATATTTATCTTTGAGACCACGTAAAATTTGAACCGCCATTTCAACGCTGGGTTCGTCAAGTTTAACGAGTTCAAAGCGTCGTGCTAACGCAGGGTCTTTTTCAAAATACTTCTTATATTCGCTCCAGGTGGTCGCTGCAATTGTTCGCAATTCACCCCGTGCCAGTGCAGGTTTCAGTAAATTTGCTGCATCGTTAGTCCCTGCTGCGCCACCCGCACCAATTAAAGTATGGGCTTCATCAATAAATAGCAAAATAGGGGTTGTTGAGGCTTTAATTTCGTTAATAACGCCGCGCAATCGGTTTTCAAATTCACCTTTAACGCCTGCGCCAGCCTCAAGTGCACCCATATCAAGGCCTAATATAGTTACGCCACTCAACACCTGTGGTACGTCACCTTCAATGACTCTTAATGCGAGCCCTTCAACAACAGCTGTTTTTCCGACACCCGGGTCACCCACACAAATAGGATTGTTTTTACGACGTCTTGCAAGAATATCGACCATCTGCCTAATTTCAGCATCGCGACCAAATACAGGGTCAATTTTTCCATCACGTGCTTTGGCAGTAAAATCTTCACAAAAACGGGCTATAGCCGAATTACCTGTTTGTGAGCCGGTTTGTGAGTGAGCTGAACCTTCAAACCCAGAACTAACATTTGAATTTTCATCTGAATTGCTGGCAATAACTGCCAGAGCGTCCATAACTTTATTTTTGTCTAGGTCTTTTAATAAAGTTGCATATGCACCGCTTATATAGACCGAAGATCGTGCAACGAATGCAGCCAACAAAGCACCAGATCGAATACTTGTTTCAAATAAGTCGACAGAGGCAATAAGCCAAGCATCAGCAAATAATTCAGGCAATAAATTTGAAAATTGTGGCCGACCATTATTTCCTGTTTTGAATTCTTCAATAACATGGTCAAGTGCGCGTGATAATCGACCTGGATCAATCTCTAATTGCTTAGCAATTAGTTGAATATCACCACGTGAATTTTCGAGCAACTTCGCAAGCATGTGCTCAATAGTGATTTCGTACTGTAATCTACTGACACAAGTGCCCGCAGCATTTTCAAGCGCGTCTCGGCATTGTGGGTTCAGTCGTTCAACCAAGCCCTTGAATTCAACAACTTGCATGAGTTTATTAGTCCTTAGATTAAGTCGAATTTATGAAATTATTTTTTACCTGTCTCGTCGCGCTTCTATTTGAATTCGACCGGCAGAATTGATTCTTAGATACATTGAAAAAATATCACCAGAAAGTTGTTTATCATCTCTTGCAATTTGTGCAGACAGCTCAAACTTAAGTGTAATGATTTGATTTTCTTCTTTAATACTAGTAATTACGGGGTTTTGCAGTCTAGGTTCGTACTGGCGAATTTGCCAAATAATTTGTTCACAAATTTCTTCTGATGTACCCATAGCTAAAGACCCGGCTATGTTGTTCATATCGGTTAAACCGTATTTTGAATCAATCGGAACAGAACCCTGTCGTGTATTAAGCAGTCGAGTCAGGTGGCGCGAAATTGATTGCTTTAACAAAGTATCACTAGCAACCCCAGTTATTAAATAGGGGTATGCTGTATGCAATATTCGCTCTAAAAGGCGACTTTCAACCATTGATGTCTACCTTTTAGAGATTTTTAATTACTTGGGTGCTGTCCAAGAGTCTTGAGCCTCAATGCCGTCAGGCGTCCACGTTTCAATAATTGTTGCATACGTGAAAGAAACCTCTTCCATGTGACCAATTGTTTTATTGTTAGGGTCTAGGGCAGTAGGAAAGTATTTTCTGATTGAAGTAATAATGGCGTTTTTTATCTCTACTGTGTAGTAAAGGGTTTCTTGCCCTTGAGCTGAAATCATATAATATTCAAGCTTGGCAGTAGACAATTGCTCACCAGAGGTTAACGCTTGAAACAATTTAGGCGAAGACTTATCAAGCTGCTTAATAATCATAAGCGGCATATGAATACGCTTACCAGTAGGCAAACCCGTTTGAATTGAGCGGGGTATTTCAATTGTGTGATCAACACCTTGAACGAGAATTTTACCGACTTGATTCTCTATCTGGCAACTTCCTTCAATATTACCTTGCTGTTCACCTGTGAGTGAAAAGTATCCTGGCATTGGCATTTGAAAACTCCTTAAAATGATTGTAGTAAATTTAAAAACAAGTAAAAGAACTCGATCTAAGCTGTTTCCTAGTAAACAAACCCGATCTAAGCGGTTTTTTACTAGGAATAAAACAAAAAAATATTATTTTTTGTCGAGCTTACCAACAAGAGAAAGGGTAAAAGAAGCGCCCATATACTTGAAGTGTGGCCGTACTTTCATGGTTACTCTGTACCAACCTGGGTCTCCTTCGACGTCACTTACTTCAATTTGAGCGGCTCTTAAAGGCCTACGGCTTCTAACTTCTGGGCCTGGGGCATCCATGTCAGCAACATATTGACGAATCCAGGTATTGAGTTCGTTTTCAAGATCAGCCCGTTCTTTCCACGTGCCGATATTTTCACGCTGCAACACTTTAATGTAATGCGCCAACCTATTAACAACTAATATATAGGGTAATTGAGTACCCAGTTTATAGTTGGTCTCGGCCTCTTTACCTTCTTTATTGTTACCGAAGAATTTAGGTTTTTGGCATGAGTTTGCAGAAAAGAACGCTGCATTGTCGCTGTTTTTACGCATTGCTAAAGCTATAAAACCTTGCTCAGCAAGCTCAAACTCTCGACGTTCTGAAATAAGCATTTCAGTCGGAATCTTAGTTTGAATCTCACCCATTGCTTCGTAGTTGTAAATGGGTAAATCATCAACAGTACCACCACCTCGGGGGCCAATAATGTTGGCACACCAGCGATAATCAGCGAAACTTTGCGTTAAGCGTGAAGTAAATGCAAAGGCAGCGTTACCCCAAAGAAACTTGTTATGGTCTTCACTGACACTTTCTTCATAATTGAATTTTTTGGCAGGGGTCGTGTTGTTACCATAAGGCGTACGAAGTAAAAAGTGAGGTGCCACCAAACCAACGTTACGCGAATCATCACTTTCTCGAAAACCTTGCCATTTAGTATATTGAGGGCCTTCAAAAATCGAAGCTAAATCTTTAAGGTCAGGTAGCTTGGTGTAATCATCTAACCCAAAAAAACTCGCGCTAACTCCGGAAATAAATGGGGCATGAGACATAGCCGCTATCGAGGCACAAAATTGTAAAAGTTTAATGTCTGACGAACCTGGACCAAATTCATAATTTGCAACAATTGCACCATATGGTTGGCCACCAAATTGACCAAATTCAGCTGTGTAACTATTTCTGTATAAGCCTGATTTAGTAATTTCAGGAGAATCTTCAAAATCACTTAGTAAGTCGTCTTTGCTTACATTCATTAACTCGATTTTGATATTTTCACGAAAATTTGTTTTATCAATCAAAAATTTCAATGAACGCCAAGAAGATTCTAATCGTTGAAATTCAGGGTTATGAAGAATCTCATCGACCTGCTTGCAAAGTTTTTTATCTAAATCAGCAATCATTTCATCTGCTAAACCAGCGGTTACTTTGTCAGTAACACGGCCAGGCTCTAAAAGCGATTTAATAAACGTTTGAATGCCTTGTTTTGTAATCTCGTATGACTCACCACCAGGCCGTACTTTACTAGTCAGCAACAATTCGTCAATTAATGAGCCGCTTGTGGTCTCGCCAGCAGGGGCTTCTTGTTTCTGTGTTTCATCATTCATGGTTGAAAAGCCTCAAGTTATTTTTTTTCAATACCTAACTCACCCAGCAGTTTTGCTCGAGCATCATCATCTTCAATAAGAGCTTGAAGTTTTTTACGGAAGTCAGGAACGTTTCCTAATGGTCCTTTTAGTGCTTTTAGTGCGTTACGAAGCTCAATGATTTCTTTGAGTTCTGGAACATTTTCAACGATTGCGTCAGGTTCAAAATCTCTTAAGCTATCGAACTTTAGGCTGACGGGCAAGTTGTCTTCAGAATCAGCGATAAGTTTGTTTGGAACACTTAAATCGATTGAAAGCTTCTGTGCCTTCAGTACGTCGTTAAAGTTATCTTTGTCAATATTTATAGGTTTACGATCGTCAACAGTGCGATCATCTGCTTTTTGAGTGAAATCACCTAAAACTAAAATTTTTAATGGTAGTTCGACTTCTGCTTGCGCGTCACCTGTTGCAGGTTTGTAAGTAATGTTGACACGTTCTTTAGGTGCCACTGATCCTTCGCTAGCCATGATTTCTCCTAAGTTTTAAAAGTTATTAACAAAAATTACTAAAAACTTTACAAGAACGATGATAAAACAATATTTAAAAATTGGGTTGAAATTAATCTAAATTTCAATTTAATTGATCATCTAAAAGAGATCGAGCAGTTTCTTGCAAAATTTTTTTATTCCAATTGTTACAGTTATTTTTTTCATCAAACTCAGGTAACATCTAGACAAACTTAATGACCTTACCTCGTAAAATTATCAATGGCTAATGATTTAAAGACAACTTACGCAAATGAA
>JBDNHM010000283.1:0-1015 GCA_041688825.1 Burkholderiaceae bacterium
AGAGAATATCGCCCATAGTGCGCTGTCTTTGTCTACTGCCTGTGGTGAAGTCAACATGGCCTCAATGTCATCAAGCGTAATGCTGTTTAATGGTTTTGGGTTTTTGCCACCATCGCTGTGAAGTTTGCCGATACCGCTTGCTAAACAAACTTCCACTTGGCTGTTGATTTTGGTTAAACTATTGATAACCTCGCCGACTTTTGAAATGGTTTGTGCTTGGTCTTGAGTCAATACGGGTTGCTGCCCTGTTGGCTCATTTTTTTGGGTTGTCATTATTGAACCTCACGCGACTCAGTCACACGCGCAGCAATCCAGCCCTGAACCTCGGCTAAAAGCCACCTGTTTGTTTTGCCAATTGTTACGGGTTTTGGAAAAGCCTGTTCACGCATTAAAGCGTAAACAGTTGTCGTGCTTTTGAAACCAATTGATCGTTTTACGTCTTGAATATTCAATAAAACGTTTTGTGTGGTGTTGTTCATAATTAAGCCCTCTTGATAAGTTAGGCTTAAGTATGTGGTCGTTAAAAGCTTGGGTCAAACATTCCTTTGTCTGTCACGTTTTCTACTTTTCGTGCTTCTACTTGGTTTTTTGTTCTTTTAAGCTCGAAGTTGTAATCGCGATAAATAGTGTGTGCAGACAATTTTAAATCGTTGCCGACCTGTATAAAAGCGTTAAGTGTGCCACCCTTTTTTTCGCACGTTGCATCTTTCGGGTTGTTCAGGTTCAGTCCTCGCCGCGCGTACCCTTCAACAAGTAATGTTCGTGTTATTTGCCTTTTTATTTGGTTGGCATCGCGTTTTTGCTTAGTAGTCCACGGGGTCGTTATAAGTTCTGCCAAGTCTTTAACTTGAACGTTTGTGTAATATTCACGAATCGCTTGGTCATAAGCTCGCCTGAGCATAGTAGGAATTGGTGCGCCAATTGCCATACATTTTGAAAGGGCATCATCAAGCGTACATTCACCTTTTAAAAATTTATCTTCCGCTAATAAACTTGCATCTATAACGGCATCATC
>JBDNHM010000284.1:0-5716 GCA_041688825.1 Burkholderiaceae bacterium
TCGATGAAGATGACCATCACAAATAATTTTGTTCAATTTGAATTTTCACAGTCTTTGGATTTGTGGGCAAGCACTGCAAGCGACAAGCTTGCATTGGCCGCAAGACTGCTTGCTGACTGTGAAGCTTCGCAAATCCCTTCCTCTGCAACAAAAGTGCAACTTTCTGCCAATCTGGTTGCTGCATGGCCTGAGTCACTCGCTGTCAGCGCTGGGCTACCGCGAAACTGCCCATTTGGATGTGACCTGCGCTTATCGAGTGGACTTGGTCAGACAGGAACAACACTTTCCGTCCGCTGGTTAAAGCCTTCAACGTCAGTACCCTTGAGTCAAGCCCCTGTTCTTGATGGTTTGTTGATCTCTTTAGGCGCACACATTTTTCGACTTCAGGAACCTTATTTTTCGGTGCTTGAATTGGTTGAAGAATTTAACGAAGCTGGGAGAACTGACCCCCAAGAGCAGTTCAGAATTTGGGCGCATATTAGATCTGCGCTTGGTGAGAATGCTGTCGGCAACGTTACCGATTCTTTCTTGCGTATTTTCCGCGTCACCAGTGCTGATTCATTGACATTTTCATTCACAACTGATGCGAATGGAGACCTACAAATTGATCCAGTTTTACTCACATCACAATTCAATATTGATGACGGATCGACTGGCAAGGTTCGTGCTCTCCTTGAGTCTGAAGAAGCGACATTAATTTCTCGACTGGACAGCCTAACCTCCGGGGCAAGCTCATTTCCGCTCTCAAATGGCACATATGTGGTTGTGGATGAGCGTCTTCAGAAGGCTCTTGCAGCAGTCAAAGTACTGCGAAAAGCATCGCCCCAGGAGCGCAAGCGAGCAGTGCTTCATCCAGAAGCAGTTATCGCGGAAATGATGGGAGAGGACAGCGACACGCAAGCCCTGCCACCCGTTTTCATTGAAACCGAGACCTATTCAGAGCGTGTACTTGATGTTGCTGAATGGGTTGCGCCAATCATCCCCTGGATAAAAGTTGAGAGCCAGCAATGGCTACCTGCCGACACATTTGGCTTTCGTGTTGGTGCCGCAGAAATTGCACTTACCGAAACAGACCTCGAGACTGCAATTCATCAAGTACAAACCGCAATTGAAAAGGGCGAAAAAACCGCGCTGGTCAATGCATCACCGGGAAGCCTGAGAGGTTGGCACGTTATCAAATTAGTCGACGTTAAACCCTATGTGTTGCAAAGTTATTACAATTTCCCCCCTACTCGTCAGAGTTTTAGTTTGTCACCCATGAGACGTATGAATCACTTCATGTAGGCAGCAATTGATGAAGTCAAATTGGGTCTTGAAGCCGGTGGCATACCGATAGGTTCAGTTCTGATGCATAACTGCAAAATCATTGATCGCAAGATGGCAGTGGCATTTTGCATGGCGAAATGAGTGCACTAGAAAACGCAGGTCTCTAAGCAGCAGTCGTGTATAAAGAGTCTGTTATTTACATAACCTTATCACCGTGTTCAATGTGCAGTGGGGCCATCATGCTCTATGGCATACCCAAAGTGGTTGTCGGTGAAAATCAAACTTTCATGGGCGGCAAGTCGCTATTAAAATCGCGTGGCGTAGACGTTGAAGATTTGCAAGATCAAACCTGCATTGATTTAATGAATGATTTTATAGCGGCTAGACCTTCGCTTTGGAACGAAGATACTGGTGAACCGGGAACTGTTTCAATACAGCTAAAAGTTCACAAAAACGTTTGAAGTGTTAGGTGTTGTTGCAATTATTTGCTATCACTGATCAGTAAATAACCTACTCAATGTTGTCACACTTTCCTCAATACTTTCCGCCAATCCACTAACAACATAATCTGGTTTTTCAGGCGCTTCATACGGGCTGTTAATGCCAGTCATGTTCGGTATGCTGCCTGCACGGGCTTTTTTGTAGAGGCCTTTTACATCGCGTTGTTCACAAACTTCTAGCGATGTGTCGACATACACTTCAATGAAGTTTTCTGGGCCGATTAATTCTCTGGCCATTTCACGTTCTTGGCGAAACGGCGAAATGAAGGCGGTCATGACAATCATGCCGGCATCGATCATCAGTTTGGCGACTTCAGCAATACGACGAATATTTTCAACTCGATCGGCATCTGTAAAGCCTAGGTCCTTATTCAAACCATGGCGAACGTTGTCGCCATCTAAAATATAGGTACGCAGGCCTTGTTCATGGAGCGTTATTTCTAATGCATTGGCCAGTGTTGACTTGCCCGATCCCGACAACCCGGTAATCCACACCACTTTGCCTTTGTGGCCGTTGAGGCGTTCACGGTCTACTTGGGTCACGGTGAGAGACTGTTTATGCACGTTTTGTGCACGACGCATGCTGTGGGTGATCATGCCTGCACCCATCGTGGCGTGGGTAAAACGATCAACCAATATGAAACTGCCCAGTGTTTTGCAATGGGTGTAACGATCAAATACGATGGGTTTTGAGGTGGCAATGGTGCATACCGCAATGTCGTTGAGTTGCATTTGCGTCGCCGCCTCGTGGGCCAGCGTATTGATATTAATGCGGTGCTTAATTTGGGTGATAGATGCCCTGGCCCACTGTGTGGCCAGTTTAAGGTCGTAATGACGCCCAGGTAAGCCCGCGTCAGCGTGTAACCAAACGACAGTGGCTTCAAACTGATCAGTCATCTCTAAAGGCGCTTGTGCCAGTGAGATCACATCACCGCGAGAGGCGTCGATTTCACGGTCCAGCTTGAGCGTGACGGCTTGGCCGGTTGTGGCATTGTTAAGTTGACCGTCCATCGTGATGATTTCAGCGACGTTGGCGGTCTGCCCTGAGGCCGTCACGCGAATGGTGTCACCGACTGCAATGGTGCCTTGAGCGACTGTGCCACTAAAGCCCCTGAAGTTAGCGTCAGGACGATTCACCCATTGCACGGGGAACACCATGGGGTAGGCTGTATTTCGCTCGGTTGTAGCATTGGCATTAGCGTGTCGAGTGGCATGACTAGAAAGAGTTTCGATGGTGTTCATGCCACCAATAGTCTCAGTAGAATGAGTGCTTAAGGTCGCGGTTGTATGTGTGCCATCAACAGTTTCAGTTGTCTCAACCGTTTCAAGATACCCAATCAATGTTGGGCCGTTGTACCAAGGCATGTTGCTTGAGCGCTGGGTGATGTTGTCACCTTTAAGTGCGCTTAAGGGTATGGGTGTTATTGATGCGAAACCTAAGGGTTTGGCAAAGTATTCAAAGGCTTGGCAAATGCTTGCAGATGTTTGTGCAACAAACTCGACGAGGTCCATTTTGTTGATCGCTAGCACGACGTGGCGAATACCCACTAAAGAGGCCAGGTAAGCATGGCGTCTTGTTTGGGTTAGTAAGCCTGCCCGTGCATCAACCAGCAAGACGGCAACATCAGCGGTTGATGCGCCCGTCACCATGTTGCGCGTATATTGTTCGTGCCCTGGGGTGTCGGCCACAATAAATTTGCGTTTAGATGTGGCAAAGAACCGGTACGCTACGTCAATGGTAATGCCTTGCTCGCGCTCGGCAGAAAGCCCATCAACTAATAAGGCAAAGTCAATTTCTTGCCCTTGTGTGCCGTATTTTTTTGATTCGTTTTGTAGTGCAGCCAGCTGGTCATCAAAAAGCTGTTGGGCTTCCCAAAGCAGACGGCCAATGAGGGTACTTTTGCCATCGTCGACGCTGCCGCATGTGATAAATCGTAGAAGGTCTTGTTGGTGTTGTTCGGCTAAAAAATCTTCGATGGTTGCGGGTCGGTCTAAATGTAAGTTTGCTTGCCCTAATTGATTCCGTTTAGGATTTTTGCGAGATGTGGCGCTAGATGAAACTTTCATTTTGAGCCGTTCGTTTTTATGTTGATCATTTTTGTGGTGCTCACTTTGAACGGCCATTAGAAATACCCCTCTTGTTTTTTCTTTTCCATGCTCGCCGAGGCATCACTGTCAATCGCGCGGCCTTGGCGCTCAGAGTTACGAGCATGAATGAGTTCCAGAATAATTTCCGGTAGGTTTGAAGCGGTTGACTCATTGGCGCCCGTTAAGGGGTAGCAGCCTAGGGTTCTAAAGCGAACCATTTTTTCAACGATTTCCTCGTCAGGTAGTAAACGAAACCGACTGTCGTCGACCATCAGCAACATGCCATTGCGAACCACAACCGGGCGCTTTTTTGCAAAATATAACGGCACCACAGGTATTTGCTCATGGTGAATGTATTGCCAGATATCAAGCTCGGTCCAGTTAGAAAGGGGAAAGACGCGTAGGCTTTCGCCTTTGTTTATTTTGTTGTTGTATAAATTCCAGAGCTCTGGGCGCTGTTGTTTAGGGTCCCACCGGTGGTTGGCGGTTCTAAATGAAAAAATGCGCTCTTTGGCACGTGACTTTTCTTCATCGCGCCGCGCACCACCAAAGATCACATCAAACTGGTGCTGATTCAGTAATTGTTTCAGGCCTTCGGTTTTGGTGATGTCTGTGTGCAAAGCTGAGCCATGGTCAAAGGGGTTGATGTTTTTTTCAATCGCTTCGGGGTTGATGTGTACGATCAATTCCATGCCACTGACCTGTGCCATGTAGTTTCTAAAGAGGTACATCTCTTGAAACTTCCAGCGCGTATCAATGTGCGCGAGAGGAAAGGGTGGTGGGGCCGGGTAAAATGCCTTGCGGGCTAAATGCAACATCACTGAACTGTCTTTGCCCAATGAATAAAGCATCACCGGGTTCTCTGCATCGGCGATTGCTTCACGAATGAGGTGAATGCTCTCGGCCTCTAGACGCTTAAGGTGGGGGGTTAGGGGGGGGCGGTGCGAGCTTTGTTGTGCACTGAGTGACGAGCTGTTTTGAGACGAGGCTTGAGAGCTAGATGGTGAGGTACTTTCGTGCAATGTCAGAATAGGTAAATAGGCGTTTGGGTAAAGGGTAATGTGTGGGGTCTGTGTGGGTTCCGTCGTTTCAGTCAGGGTTCTTAATATACCCACCAAAGCGCTATGAGGAAAGACCGCGATGTCTTTACCGAGGTGTTGTTGTAAACGGGTTAATGCTTGGGAAATTTCAGTATGAGTGTTTCCAAGGTTTGAGTTTGGTGAGTGTAATGTATCAGCCTGTATGAAGAGTGATTTTGATTTAAAAGCCTTCGAGGCCTCAACTTGCGACATTTTTCTAGTGGTTTCGTTGTTCTTGGTTGCAGCACGCAGGGGTACCCAATAGCGCCCACCTCGAGCGTCATTCGCATGTAGGGCTATTCGGCCGTTTGGCCAGGTATAGAGTTGCGCAAACAAGACTAGTTTGCGTTGGCCACGAGATTTTTCTAGCGCCCAATTTAAAACGACCCGATTCGGCTCGCGATCAAGTTCATCTTTAAGGTTATTGGCAGTCAATGCCGTCGGCAACAATGCGAGCTCATGAAGCCGTCGCTCTGCTGTGCGTTTGGTGTCAGCCTCGCCTAAAGTTTTAAGATGCTTAAAGGCAGTTTCAGTATTCCACACGTGGTCATCATCTAGCCCTATTAGCATGGTTGCACTCTTTTTAGGTTGATGCAGCTGATTGAGACGCTTGTCTTGATTTGTAAATTAAAAATAAATTAATGAAATTGCAGTAATGTCCGGTTAAAAATCGAATAGATTCAATTGGTTAGCGGAGCCAGGAGAATCAGTTGTGAGTTCATCGACTTGAAAGGCGCTTGAAAGCTCATTTTTCTCAAATACTGAAATCGATAATATCTGTAA
>JBDNHM010000285.1:0-1033 GCA_041688825.1 Burkholderiaceae bacterium
CAACACTTAAAGATAACATTGACTGCATCGACTTTTTGAATCAATTAAAAGTCGTTATTTTGGCAACACATGTCGGCGACACACGCACTTTAGCCTTGCCCGCTGCTAAAACTATTTATCATGAAATGGGTGCTGCGCTGCGTCAACAAATGGGCATTGGTGAAAATTTAATACGTTTTTCAATTGGTATTGAAGACCCTGAAGACTTAATTCACGATTTGAATCAAGCTTTTGCAACACTATCTTCAAGAGCATGATGCATTAAATTTGTTGTTATTAAAGGCTGTTAATCAATTTATATTTATTTTTTTGCTTGACACATATATGCTTAAAAGGCTAAAAATTGATTTAAGTAAAAATCAGCGTGAAGCACTTGTAACAAGCGTTTCTTATGTTATAAAACCATAACTTAAACTTACAGATTTTCTAGGGGTGTTTCCACATGAACAAAACCGAACTTATTGACCACATGGCAACTAAGGCTGACATTTCAAAGGCTGCCGCTGCACGCGCGCTTGACGCTATGATTGTTGGTGTGAAAGCAACGCTTAAAAAGGGTGGCTCAGTTACCTTGGTTGGCTTTGGTACATTTGCTGTTTCAACACGCGCTGCACGTGTGGGTCGTAACCCACGTACGGGTGAAGCAATCAAAATTAAAAAAGCAAAAGTGCCTAAGTTCCGTCCTGGTAAAGCATTGAAAGAAGCCGTTAACTAAATTTTCGGTTTGCAGTTTTTCAACGACCCGCTATAATGCGGGTCGTTGTTATTAAAACGTAGTGTTTTGATAAGTTTGAATCATTGCTTTCATGCTGTAATGTCGTTGAGGTGTGTGCAGTAATATCGTTTCGATGTCATTGCTTTGACATTTGAAAACGGCCTTAAGTATTTGGTTTGTGACTCATTTAACAACACTTATAATACTAAAGCCCTTATTTTTTGGGCTTCCCAATGAAAATTGGGTGCTTAGCTCAGCTGGTAGAGCGGCGCCTTTACACGGCGTAGGTCGGGGGTTCGAGCCCCTCAGCACCCACCA
>JBDNHM010000286.1:0-2348 GCA_041688825.1 Burkholderiaceae bacterium
ATTTAAAAGTTCAAACTACTCCCATGATATTTTCAATGGAGAGTTTGAGATGAGTACGCCGCCCCCTAATTTCATCTTGTCGTGAGTGATCTTTAACGTTATAAACGCATGCGAACTGTAATTTGATAAAAATAATTGACTAGGAGGGGGTGCGTGGTTAAGGCCTTCAAGTCTTTGATTTTTTTGCCTCGGCCGTTTGAGTCTTTCCAATCCAGCGCGCAGCAAGTGCGGATATAAGGCCAGTAAATAAAACATAACCCACAACGCCCCAGGGCTGCCCGTCGTACATGCTTAGTAAATAAATCGCAATGAGTGGCGTGATTCCTGACGCAAATATGCCTGAGAACTGGTAGACAAATGAGATGCCTGTGTACCGAACAGATGGGTCAAATAGTTCGCAAAATAGTGCTGCTTCTGGACCAAAAATAGAAGCAAATAAGACGCCTAAAGGAATGGCAATAGCAATCCAAACGATTAAAAGATTTCCACCAGAATTCTGCATAGCCCAGAATGCTGGGATGGCAGAAATAGAGGTAAAGATTGAGCCCCAAAAATAAACCCTTGCTCTGCCAACTCGATCAGACAGTGAGCCAAAGAAAGGAATGAAGAAGCACATTAAGAAGGCTGCAATCATGACGCCAATTAATGCATCTGTTCTGGTTATTTGAATATTGTGGGTCAGATAGCTGATTACAAAGACACCGAAAATATTGAAAGATACGCCATCGATATAACGAGCTCCCATTCCCTGAAGGATGCTTTTTCGGTAGTCTTTAAAGAGCGTAACAATTGGGATTTTGTTGTTCTTATTTTCATTTTTATGAGCTTCAAATTCTGGACTTTCTTTGACATGTGTGCGAACGTAAAGCCCGAAAGCAACCAATGTTGCTGTGAAAATAAAGGCAATACGCCAGCCCCAATTCAAAAACTGTTCGTCTGTCAACACAAAAGACAAAAGGGCTACTGTGCCAGCGGCCAGAAATAAGCCCAAAGACAAGCCGATTTGTGGAATGGAGGCGTAGAAGCCTCGCTTATCCTTGGGGGCGTGTTCATAAGCCATTAAAATGGCTCCGCCCCATTCGCCGCCCAAACCAAAACCCTGAAAGATGCGCAATATCAAAAGTATAATAGGCGCAGCGATTCCAATTTGATCGTACGTTGGCGTTAGGCTAATTAAAAATGTCGCAACCCCCATGATAATTAGCGTAAAAACTAGGGCACCTTTACAGCTAATTCGATCGCCAAAGTGCCCAAATATCAAGCCACCAAGAGGTCGAGAGACAAAACCGACCGCAAAGGTGGCATAGGCCAAAAGAATAGAAATGTATGGGTCATGCGTGGGGAAGTAGAGTTTGTTAAATACAATCCCAGCTACGACCCCGTAGAGAAAGAAGTCGTACCATTCAATTGTTGAGCCAATCAAAGCAGAGCACACAACTTTCTTAAGATCTTTGTTGGTCGTTGTCATTGTAGACTTACCTTTTTGGTAGATGTATATTGATTGTTGTGAGAACTATTTTCAAATCTAGTGTTTAGTAGGCTGTCAGGGGAAGCTTACGAAGCGGCTTTCCGGTTAGGCAACCTTTTCCCGCTTCGTGCGATGACGGATGGTGGCAAACGTCGACTCAATGGGGTTGGTCGTACGTAAGCTCTGCCATTGCCGGGCGGGAAAGTCGTAAAAGGCTATCAGCTTCTCACGGTCCTTTCTCAGGTTGTTTACCGCCTTGGGATACTTGTCATCAAGGGGGTACTATATAGCGAACTTACGTGGTTATATTGAGTCTCGGGGTGGTTGCGTCATGGGTGCAACGTCCTTGAAGGGTAAGCCATATTCAGCCAAAATCACATTAGAAGATAAACAATTAGTTGATTTAAGGAACAAACATGGCAGACAACTCGAAGAATGGCGGAAAAGCCGGTTCGGTCACGGCTTCGACTGCCTTACTCAATCAGAAGCTCGCTATCTTACAAACACCGAGAATGCTGACAAAATCAGAAATCGTATTGTTGCAGAACAGTAAACGTGAAATCGCTGCTCGATTTAGAAATTTTTTTCATGTCTAGAGCGCCGGACTGTTAATCCGTAGGTCACTGGTTCGAGCCCAGTTTGGGGAGCCAAAAATTTTATAGTATCAAGTACTTAAGCCAACTTTAAACAGTTGGATTTTTTGTTTTGGTGCTCGTGTAGGCACCCTGTTGCCGGTTACACAGGCAAAGCCAAATCTACGGCCGTCAAGACGTTGATCTCAGTGACAGCACCCTAGGTGACTGGGTCGGTGGGGTGCATATTTTATTAGCCCCACTCTTAGAAGCACTGCACCAACATGTGTTCACGGCGACTAAGATTC
>JBDNHM010000287.1:0-4124 GCA_041688825.1 Burkholderiaceae bacterium
CCCAGTAAGAAAGATTAAGCGACAAACCCAAAAACTTGTCGCATTTATTTATTAAAATTTATGGGCAACATATGAGGTGGCCAATTAACCTCACGCGCGTAACGCGACCAATCAAACGAAGCACCAGGGTCAGTTTTACGCACGGGTGCAATATGACAATGCCCCCGAACTGCTTTAAGGGGGAATGCGTTGCGTAACGCCTCGGTTAATAGCGCCAACGTGGCGTACTGTGGCCCAGTGTAGGGTACTTCGTCAGCGCCTTCTAGCTCAATGCCTATTGAAAAATCGTTGCATTGTGTTCGTTCATCAAAGCTGGAAACACCCGCATGCCAGGCGCGGTCATGGCACGATACAAACTGAGTGATATGACCATTACGTTCAATTAAAAAATGGGCTGAAACCCGCACACCCTTTAGGTTCACAAACCAATCATGGGCTGTTAAATCAAGCGTACCCGCAAAGAGCTGTTGCACATAACCACCGCCAAACTCACCGGGTGGCAAGCTAATGTTGTGCACCACCAATAAATCAACTACAGACCCCACTGGGCGTTGATCAAAGTGGGGCGACAGTTGATGGTAAACAAGCGGCAGGTGTTGATTCGGCTTAGTTTGACCGAGTTCAACGTCAACCCAACCTGCGGCGTTAATATGCATGGGTAACCCTCTGGTTCAATACCTATTGTCTGCCACCTATGAAGTTGAGTGCAAATTCATCACACGTGTTTTAAAACATTGAAAAGGTATTTAAAACGTTATTTTTTGGCACCCTTTTTAGCATGTTCTTTGCAGCACCATGCCTGCCCCTGCTCATAAAATGCCTCAGACCTTGGTAAATGAATGTCGCAGTGTTTGCATTGCACCATCTCTTCAGCTGAAATTTGCTCTTCTTTGGGTGATGGTTTGGGTTGTTCTTTTTCTTGTCGTTTACGCGCGGCGTAGTGAGTCAGCATACGGCTTAAAAATAAACCAGCAATGATGACCAATACCCAAAATAAAATTTTACCCATTGATTATCGATGCCTTTGCAAAATAAATTCAATCACAAAACGGCTGCCACTATAAGACAGCACCACAAAAGCAAAACCCAGTAACGTATAGCGCAGTGCGATGCGGCCGCGCCAACCGCGTATGTGGCGACCTAAAAGTAGTACGCCAAACGTTACCCAAGATAGAAGGGTAAAGATCGTTTTATGGTCAAACGGTAAAATTTTGCCTGTAGTGGCTAAAGAAATGAGCCCACCAGACAAGACGGCTAGCGTTAACGCAATAAATGCGACCCAAATAATGCGAAACAGTAACTGTTCTTGCGCCATTAAAGAGGGTTGGGCGAACAGCATGCGGCTCCAGGCGAGATGTAACGGGCCGCTTTGTCGAGCAGATTCTTTGGGGTTGTGTAAGTAATGGTCAGTAGCCGCCATCAACATGCTTTGCAATGCCGCTATGGTAATTAAGCCATAGGCTGCTAAAGCAACTAAAAGATGGCTGCGTAAGGCCGGTTGAGAGTTGTGCGCGATTAGATAACTTGCCGGAAATAGAGCGGCCAAAATACAAATAAACGCAGCAAAGGGTAACAACAGTAACTGGAGGCCATCAATCGCGACGATGATGCTTTCAAGCCAAAATACAATCAAACCGAGCCAAATTGCGACTGAAAGTGCTAAAACCCAGCTTAAATGTAGCTGTTGGTTGGGTAAAACAGAGGCATATAGGGCCGCACCTTGAAGCACAATACCCATTAAAAGCGCAATACGGGCTGTTCTACCGCGGTGCGCCAACACCTGACCTGCCTGTAGAGGCTGCCATAAATAGGTGGCTAAAGCGATATATACCAAAGCCGCGAGGGTGTGAAATACAATGTCAGTAGACATCTCACTAGTGTAAGCGAATCTAACCCTATGCTTGAAAACTTAACCCAACGAATGACCCGCGTCGTTAAAACGATTCGAGGTCAGGCCCGCCTGACTGAGGCCAATACCCAAGAGATGATGCGCGAGGTGCGTTTAGCCTTGCTAGAGGCTGACGTATCGCTTCCCGTAGTGCGCGCTTTCATTGATCAAGTCAAACAAAAAGCGTTGGGGGAAGAGGTCGTCTCAAGCCTTTCGCCTGGTCAAGCCTTAGTTGGGGTGGTCAATCAAGAGTTGACTGCTTTGATGGGCGGCGATCTAGGCCTTGAAGCCAGTGAACTGTCGTTGTCAGTGCAGCCACCAGCCATTATTTTGATGGCTGGTTTACAAGGTGCGGGTAAAACCACCACCACTGCAAAATTGGCGCGCTGGTTAAGCGAGGGCGGTCACACACATCAAGGCCGTAAAACGGGCAAGAAAAAAGTTGCTGTAGTGAGTGCTGACGTTTACCGCCCTGCAGCGATCGAACAGCTTAAAACAGTGGCTCAGCAAGTTGGGGTTGAATGGGTCGAGTCAAACGCCTCACAAAAGCCATTAGAAATCGCACAGTATGCAGTTGACTATGCAAAACGTCATCACATCGATGTGTTGATTGTTGATACGGCAGGTCGTTTGGGTATTGACGAAGCCATGATGCAAGAAATTCAAGCGCTGCATCAATTTCTCAACCCAGTTGAAACTTTGTTTGTGGTTGACGCCATGCAAGGTCAAGATGCCATCAATACGGCTAAAGCGTTCGGCGATGCCTTGCCCTTAACGGGTGTGGTGCTCACTAAGTTAGATGGTGACGCACGCGGTGGCGCAGCCTTGTCAGTGCGTCATGTGACGGGTAAGCCGCTTAAGTTCGTGGGTGTATCAGAAAAGCTTGATGGTCTTGAGCCGTTTTACCCAGATCGCATGGCCCAACGCATATTAGGTATGGGCGATATTCTGTCATTGGTTGAGCAGGCACAACAAAATATTGATGTGGCTGAAGCGCAAAAAATGGCCGCCAAAATGAAGTCGGGCGACCGTTTTGATTTAAATGATTTTAGAGACCAAATTGCCCAAGTTAAAAAAATGGGTGATATGAGTTCATTGTTAGAAAAGCTACCGGGCCAATTTGCACAAGCGGCCGGGCAGTTGCAAGGCGGTCAAGCTGAAAAGCAAATGCGTCGCACGGAAGGCATTATCAATGCCATGACACCGCTTGAACGTTCAAAGCCTGAACTGATAAAAGCCTCGCGAAAGCGTCGTATTGCTTTAGGTTCAGGCGTACCGGTGCAAGAGGTCAACCGCATGTTGAATCAGTTTGATCAAATGCAAGACATGATGAAAAAAATGAAAAAAGGCGGTATGGCCAAAATGATGCGTGCCATGGGTGGCATGAAAGCTTTAGGAAAAATGGGCGGGTTTGGGCGTTAAGCATTAACCACGTTAAGCGTTAACCGTTAAGAGATTAAGTTTTTATCTTAAATGTTTTTACACTTTAACGCTTCAACACACCCAAGCAATCATTGAATCATAGACGCTTAAAAATCAAATCAAACACGCCGTGGCTCAACCGCAAGCCACGTGCTTCAAACTTGGTGAGTGGCCGATAGTCTGGCCGTGGTGCAAAGCCCTCAAAGGTATTTTTTATGCTGGGTTCTGCACTGAGTACGGCAAGCATTTGTTGGGCGTAGTGTTCCCAGTCAGTGGCGCAGTGCAAGTAGCCACCAGGCTTCATGCGACTGGCCAATAAATGCACCAACGGGGCTTGAATTAAGCGGCGCTTATGGTGACGCGTTTTATGCCATGGGTCAGGAAAATAAATGTGTACCCCAGACAAGCTGTTGGGGGCGATCATGTCGCGCAGTACTTCAACCGCATCGTGTTGAATGATGCGCACATTGTCAATAGATTGATTGTGCAGACGGTTCAGTAGCGAGCCAACACCCGCTTCAAAAACTTCCACCCCCAAAAAGTTATCGCTTGGCCGAGCCACTGCAATCGCTGCTGTGGTTTCGCCCATGCCAAAGCCAATTTCTAAAATGGTGGGGGCTGTGCGACCAAAGGTTAAAGTAGGGTCAAGCGTCTGTGCTTGGTAGGGTAATACCCACTTGTTAGCGTGCTTGGTAAAGCCAGACTTTTGCCCTTGAGTAATGGTGCCCCTTCGGTTTACAAAGCTTTTAATATGAGAAGGCAAGGCAACGGGTGCATCTTGAAGGGGTATGTCTTGAAGCGGTACGTCTTGAAG
>JBDNHM010000288.1:0-5950 GCA_041688825.1 Burkholderiaceae bacterium
CATACCCTTCATATCAATTACAGACACAACAGACTTAACAGAATTAACAGGAACACAAATAATGTTAAAAATTATTTCCATACCACTCTTAGCGTGCACATTATTCGTGAGTAACGCTTGGGCACACAGCCCCACAAGTAATCATGGTTCAACGCCCATTTCTCTAGAACAATATGACTGGGGAATTGGCGGTGTTGCAAAAAAAGTTGATCGAACCATCACCATTTCAATGACCGACAACATGCGTTTTACACCTGAAATAATAAACGTCAAATTAAATGAAACCGTGAAATTTGTTGTAATAAATAACGGAAAAGTATTACACGAGTTTGTAATAGGTACCCAGGGTGCATTAGCGCAACACGCCAAAATGATGGAAAAGTTTCCAGGTATGGAACACGATTCGCCTTACATGGCTCACGTTAACTCAGGTAAAAGTGGTGAGGTTATATGGAATTTTAATAGAGCCGGCCAGTTCGAATTTGCTTGCCTTTTGCCTGGCCATTTTTTAGCGGGCATGAAAGGCACAATTGTCGTTAACTAAATAATATGCAGCGAGCATTGAGTTGCGAGTATTTGTGAGTAGTAAGTAAGTAAGTAAGTAAGTAAGTAAGTAAGTAAGTAAGTAAGTAAGTAAGTAAGTAAGTAAGTAAGTAAGTAAGTAAGTAAGTAAGTAAGTAAGTAAGTAAGTAAGTAAGTAAGTAAAAATATTAAGCATTATTCAATAAGTTGTAAGTTACTAAATTTAAGGGAAAAGTGATGCAAAATTCAATTATTAAACGTGTTTTAGGTACGGTCATAATCAGTGCATTGGCATTTTCAGTCAATAGTTTTGCACAAACAGAGATGGCGCAAGGTCAGGTCACCCGCATTGATATGTCAACCGGTAAAGTCACGATTCGCCATGGTGAAATCAAGTCAATTGATATGCCACCCATGACCATGGTTTTCACTGCCAGACCCAAATCGACTCTCGATGGCTTAAAAGTGGGTGACAAGATTGATTTTGTAGCAAAGCAAGAAAATGATGCCCTATTTGTAACAAAAGTGGTGAAAACCAGCCCCTAATTTGACTCGAGCTTATTGACCTTTAATAGTATTTTTAAAGTTCTTTTAAAGACACACACCCCATTTCGTCTACATACAGTTCAGGCACCTGTGTTTTCACCGCACCTTATCACAGCACCTACACGAAGCTGAAACCATTTCTATGAAAACCTTAAACAACATTAACCTTCACCGCCGAGCACTGACCTTAGGTTTGGTGTGCTTACCCGCCCTCAGCTTTGCAGCAACAGAAAAGCCCGTGATTGAAATGTGGAAAAGCCCCACCTGTGGTTGCTGTACAGATTGGGCCATTCACCTTGAACAAAACGGTTTTGTTGTCAAAGCGTATACCGAAGGACACGATGCCATGCGTAAAAAACTCGGTATGCCCGCGGCGTTTACGTCATGCCACACGGCCTTAATTGCGGGTTACGCCATTGAAGGGCACGTACCTGCTAAAGAAATTAAAAGAGTGTTAGCTGAAAAACCCATGGCTTTGGGGCTTGCCGTACCGGCCATGCCAATCGGTAGCCCTGGCATGAACGGCCCCGAATACGGTGGCCGTCAAGACCCCTACGATGTTTTGCTAATCAGCCTGAGTGGTCAACCCAGTGTTTATCAGTCTTATCGGTAGGCATATATTTGGTTAGTTAATAGCCGTGGAATAAAAAGTCTAGTGCTTCAATAATTTGTACTTGATGATCAGCCAACGAAACCACGCGTTTTTTTAAAATACGGGTGGGAACGGCTGCCATTTTGGTTGTTTCAAGAAGAAACTCTTCACCATCAATCAGAAATAACGGCGATAGACGCGGTGATAATTTGACTTTGGGGAAGTGCTCTAGGCTTCTCAGTGGAATCACCATGCGGCTACCCAACCCATCTAACAAATCACATTGCACATCAAGAAGATATGGGGTTGTTAAGGCTTGGCTACTTGGATTAACGTAAACATCGAAGCGTGCCATTAAAAACTTTTCCACTCATCTAGCGGTAAACCTTCAGTTTCAATTGTGACGTTATAGGCTTCAATAAAGTCATGATGCTCTTCGCGCCAGCGACGAATGTGCTCACTGCGAACGAATTCGCGTAAATAGCTGTCACAAAGCTGAGAGATATTGATATTTAGCGCTTTGGCGGATCTAAGCACGTCAATACTTAGCGATAAATTGGTTGCGCGCTTACTGGGTGAGCGCGTTCGACTAACTTGCACATGTGACAACGGCACAATCTGACTGACGGGCTGCTGTAGAGGTTGTTTCATTAGTTATCTGTAGACTGTTTATCTGCACGTTTCATAAGCACATTTTCCCTGATCATATATTTCATAAAGACATTTAATGCATTTTATAGCGCATACATCAATGCACATACGTAATTGTAATTAAATTATACGCATAATTATATGCGCATAATTTATGTGCAGTGCAATTTTAGGGGCGCTATGACTACGCTGGCATATGACCTACCCACTCATACTTGCCGCAATACTTTTTACTATCGCACTTTACCCCTTACTTTTTGGTCACCATGAATCATCTAAACATTAAATTAATAAAATAAATTACTGTCACCCCAGACCATAAAGACCTTAAAAACTATAGGGTCATCAGGCCCGAACCTACAGTGCAGGGGTTAACCCTGATACAATTTCCTGAAGTTTCAGTAATTACTGAAAGTTCAGAAAGTTGTGACACTATGGAATTCGCATGACATCACCTGCTCCCCTACCTGCCCTTAACCGTGAGTTCATCGCACATTTTGGTGAAATGGGCAGCAAGTGGGGCATTAACCGAACGGTGGGGCAGATTTATGCACTACTGTTCATTTCCCCTGATGCGCTCAATGCCGATGACATTGCCGACACGCTGGCTTTTTCTCGCTCAAGTGTCAGCATGGGTCTTAAAGAGTTGCAAGCCTGGCGCTTGGTCCGGTTACGTCACCAACCCGGCGATCGACGCGAATATTTCGAATCGCCAGACGACGTGTGGGAAATTTTTCGTGTGCTGGCTGAAGAGCGTCGACGCCGCGAAATAGAACCCACCCTCTCAATGTTACGCAGCGCCATACTCGAAACCCCCACCAGTAGTGCTGAGCGCCACGCTCAAAAGCGTATGCGCGAAATGCACGACCTAATCGACCGTCTCATGACATGGTTTGACGAAGTACAAAAACTTTCACCTGAAACCGCCATGCAACTGATGGGTATGGGTAGCACCGTAACCAAAGTACTGGGTCTAAAAGACCGCCTAACGGGCCGCAGCAGGCCAGCCAAAAACCAAAACCCCGACACGAATCTTGACAATTGATACTGACTTTGCCCTACACGTTTTAACTTAACGAGCAATCGATCATGGAACTTGACACCCTTATTCTCTCGCGCATTCAATTCGCAGCGAACATTAGTTTTCACATTCTTTTCCCCACCATCACGATTGCATTGTGTTGGTTTTTACTGTTCTTTCGTTTGCGCTTTGCCCGCACCCAAGACATTGCGTGGGAAGAAGCCTATTACTTTTGGACCAAAATATTTGCACTAACCTTCGCTTTAGGCGTCGTGTCAGGCATTGTTATGAGCTTTCAGTTCGGCACCAACTGGCCGGGCTTTATGGAACGAACCGGCAACATTTCTGGCCCGCTTCTTGGCTATGAAGTGCTCACCGCGTTTTTTCTTGAAGCCAGCTTTTTAGGCATCATGCTTTACGGCCGTGGCCGAGTCAGTGAACGCGTGCACATCATCGCAACATTTTTAGTGGCGTTTGGCACCACCATGTCAGCATTCTGGATACTCAGTCTGAACTCATGGATGCACACCCCAGCAGGCTATGAAATTGTCAACGGTCAATTTATGCCGACTGACTGGTTAGCTGTCGTCTTTAACCCATCATTTCCGTATCGCTTTACCCACAAACTTTTGGCTTCAGCACTCACAGCCTCTTTCTTGATCGCTGGCCTATGCGCGTGGCAATTACTAAAGGGCAGCGCCACACGTGGCACCCATAAAGCTTTTCGGGCTGCCATCATTACTGCCGCTGTTGTGATGCCATTGCAGTTCGTAGCGGGTGATCTACATGGCTTAAATACACTTAAGCACCAACCCGCAAAAGTTGCAGCGATGGAAGGCATTTGGGAAACTGAACGTGGTGCACCGCTCACACTGTTTGGCATTATTGACCAAACGAATAAAACCACACATTACGCTATTCAAATTCCTAAATTAGCGAGCCTTATTTTGACCCATGAATTAGAAGGTGAAGTCAAAGGTCTCAATGCGTTCGAGGGTGCTCACCCGCCAGTTGCCCCGGTTTTTTACGCCTTCCGCGTCATGATCGGTATTGGCTCGCTCATGTTGCTGGTGGCAAGCTTTACCGCTTGGCGGTTATGGCGTCAGCGGCGCGAAACGCAAGTTAAGTTGCCACGCCCGCTGCTTTGGGTGCTCTCTGGCATGGCATTTTCAGGTTGGGTGGCCACCTTATCGGGTTGGTACGTGACAGAAATTGGTCGTCAGCCTTTCTTGGTGTATGGCTTGATGCGCACCAGTGAAGCGGCCACCACCGTGCCCCCACCTTATGTTGCACTGACGTTAACCGCTTACCTTATCGTTTATGGCCTACTACTTGTTACTTATGTCGGTGTTTTGAAATATATGGCCGAGCACCCTAAATCTCACCGACAAGAGGCACCGCACGGCGCGGTGCTTGGCAAGGCGGGGGTTTAACATGACTTGGGCTGAATTCCTTCCGCTATTTTTCTTGGCTGTGATGGGTCTATCATTGTTGGCTTATGTGGTTCTCGACGGTTACGATTTAGGCGTAGGTTTGTTGCTACCCACTGCTGCCGACGCTGAAAAAGACACCATGATTGCCAGTATTGGCCCCTTTTGGGACGCTAATGAAACGTGGTTGGTGCTGGGCGTTGGCGTACTGCTAATTGCCTTTCCTATGGCTCACGGCATGGTGTTGCAAGCCCTATATCTTCCGGTTGCAGTCATGCTCATTGGACTGATCTTACGTGGCGTGGCTTTTGATTTTCGTGTCAAGGCACCACTTCGTTATAAAACATTTTGGAACCGAGCATTTTTTGCGGGCTCACTCATTGCCAGCACATCTCAAGGTTGGATGCTCGGTAGTTACATCACAGGTTTTAGCAACGGCTACGTTAGCTGGGCCTTCAGCTTAGGCATCGCGATCGCTTTACCTGCGGGCTACATGCTGCTCGGTGCAGGCTGGCTCATTATGAAAACTGAAGGTGATCTTCAACTAAAAGCGGTGAATTGGGCACGTCGTATGTTGTGGCCCATGGCCTTTTCACTGGTAGCGATTTCAGCTGCAACCCCTCTTGTAAAAGAAGGGGTGGTTGCTAAGTGGTTTGGTGTGCCACAAGTATTTGCCCTGATGCCTATACCACTGATGTGCGCCATTGCTTTCTTTGCCATGCGCTGGGTGCTGACGCGCCCCACATTAATCGTAGCGGGTTATGGCTGGGTGGTATTTGCCAACACAGTTCTGATCTTTGTACTGGCCTCATTCGGCCTGGCTTACAGCATCTTTCCCGACATAGTGATTGGAAAAATGACCGTTTGGGAAGCCGCCATCAGCACGGCATCGCTTAACGTCATTTTCTTTGGCGTCGCAATTACTCTGCCCGTGATCATTGCTTACACAATATTTATGTACCGTGTGTTTTGGGGCAAAGCCAGTGAACTTAGGTACAACTAAGCGCTTCAAGCCCGACTTAGTGCGCACAACAAACCCAACGATTTGCTTCTGTTAATTTGCATTGTTTTTTTTGCCTGCTTGTTGGTGTGGTGTGGTGTGGTCAAGCTGTACTGATGTTGCAGAAATGCAACTTATAACCATTCTAAGGAATGGGGCTTAATGATTTTTTTTCTAAACGAATGTAA
>JBDNHM010000289.1:0-7005 GCA_041688825.1 Burkholderiaceae bacterium
ATCAGGAAATACCCAACCCTCAAGGTGATCTAAATTAACATTAAGCTTTTGAGCTAACTCAGTTTGGCTGGTCACTGCGCTTAAGGTCTGCTCAATATCGGGGTGCTCAACTAATGCCGCTCGAATTTGCATTAAATTCCAGCCCTCTATGAACGTCACTTGGCGGTTGGTGACATCACCGTTAGCCATTCGGTCAAGTAAACTTAAAGCCGTTTCACCCGCAACCACTTGATAGCCACCCGCTTTAATCAATTTGTCTTGCCCAGTTATGCGCGCTAACCAAACAAAAGCTTCGGGGGGAAATTCAACACCCGCCTTTTTAACCAGTGCAGCCACTCGGCTAGGCGATGCGCCTGGGGGAATTCGAATATCAACGATAGGTTTGTTCAGCGTAAGGGGTTGATGCACCCAATAATAGGCACCACCTATCATTAGGCTTACTGAAAAACCTATGAATAAAATAAGCGTTAACAACAATTTAAAAAATATTTTCATCACACCGGTAAGTGTACTGGAAGCCGCCCGCTTAATCTGTGTCAAAATCAAAACATGAACACCCATCACCCCATACATGCACTCTTGACAAACGCCTCTTCAAAGGGGGTAAAAGCTGATTTTTTAATCGGAAACGTTTACCGTTGCCCTACATTACAAACCTTCAGCGTCAAAGGGGTTGATGCGACCACATTCCTGCAAGGTCAGTTGACACAAGATATTGTGCAACAAACCTCAGCCCAAGCACAGTTTGCGGGCTATTGCACAGCCCAGGGTCGGGTTTTAGCCACCATGGTTTTAGCGCGTGATGATCACACAGAAGCTCAATTTCGTTGTTTTACCCACGCAACGGTTGCTCAGGCTTTAATTAAGCGTCTACGTATGTTTGTCATGCGTAGCAAAGTGGTGATCACTGAATGTACGGCTGCAACACAATCTGCTGAATTAACTGAAAAACCCACATCAGAAGCGGCTTTAGATGCCTCGCTTGGCATCGTTGGTGTCAGTGCAATTGATGTAACAGCGCTTGAGGGCTTACTTAAGCACGCCTTACCTCAGCAACCTTGGCATCAACAAGAGCATGCCACAGGCATCTGGGTGTGCGCACCCAGCGCAACAGGGCAACCCTTAAGGTGGTGGTGGTTAGCGAGTGCGCAACACCGACTCGCTCTGGCAGCCATTGATGGGCTGGCAGATCATATGGGTATGGCTTCTATGGCAAGCACTGCTTCAGCGACTCTTCAAAGTGCGTTAAGTGCGCAGACAAAGCCTGACATCAGCCAACACGCTCAAGTTGCCCAGACCGTTCACAATAATCAAGATTTTGACATTAATATTTGGCAACTCTTTGACATACAAGCCGGCCTACCTTGGGTTGAACAGGCTACGCAAGATTTGTTCATTGCTCAAACCCTGAATCTTGATTTAATTGGTGCGGTTAGTTTCACCAAAGGGTGCTACCCCGGTCAAGAAGTGGTGGCGCGCTCACATTACCGTGGCACTTTAAAGCGCCGCATGTTTCTAGGGCACATTGACCAAGCACTCAACATTAACCTAGCGTCTGACGTATTTGGCACGACAAACCACAATGAGCCCTGCGGTCGCATCATAAGCTGCGTTGTAACGAATAACAGAACCGACGTGCTATTTGAATCTACCATTGTCGCTGCAACAGAAGATGGGCTTTACATTCCAGCTCAGGCCGAGGGGCTTAAAAACGTAAAAATCGTCATCGATGCGCTTCCCTATTCACTTGAAAAACCGACGCTTTAATTTAAAACGGGTCTGACTCTTGACCCAGTTTTGCCAAAGGGTGTCTAGGGTCAGTCGTTTTGAATGCAAAATAAGGTTTTGACCAATCACCCTCAGTTTCGGCCAACGTTTCAGTAGGCCATTTAGGGTTGCGGTCTTTATCAATCAATAAAGCGCGTATACCTTCTTGAAATGACCCGCTAGCAGAACATTCAACCGCCACGCCGTATTCAATTTTAAAAATTTCAACTAACGACAACAAAGGCGCTTGTTGATATAGCAGCCAGGCTAACCGTGCCGTGCCCGGACACCCACCCTTTAAGTTTTTCACGGCGCGCTGAAATGATTCTTCGGGGTGATTTGCCAGCGTTTGAATCGATTGAATAATACGCTCAAGATCAAACCCTGCACAGACACGATTTATATCATCAAAATATTGCCGAACAGGGCCCACATGTGGCAACTCTGTTTGAAACTTCAAAATTGCATCAGTCGTCAGTTGAAAAGTATGATTTGATACTGATTCGCCTGAAACTGCCTCTTTCGCAGCCAAACCCGTTGGCGTTGCACCCCTCAAATCTGAAACACTAGATTCTGAATCATTGGGATCTGACCAATCAGTTTGTTCAAGCGCAGTTAACAACGCGCCCCAATCACTACGTTTAACGTAATAATCAGCCATGCCACAAAAGATAGAATCGCCGGCATGAATGGTTAAACCCGTTAGCCCTAGAAACAAACCGGTTCGCCCTGGTGCACGCGACAGCAACCAAGACCCCCCTACATCGGGAAACAACCCAACCGTGATTTCAGGCATGGCAAGGCGCGAATGTTCAGTCACAACACGATGCGAAGCACCCATCATGAGCCCCATACCACCACCCATCACAATGCCATCACCCCAACATATGATTGGTTTAGGAAAGGTATGGATCAAATAATCTAATGCGTATTCTTCTGCAAAAAAATCACAGGCAAACGTATTTTTATGACCAGGCTGCCCAACGTTAGCCACCATTGACTTGTAAATACCATGCAAATCACCCCCTGCACAAAACGCCTTATCACCCGCACCACGCATCACAATGGTTACAATTTTTGCGTCGTCACGCCACATTTTAAATTGTCGGTCAAGCAATCGCACCATATCAAGCGACAGGCCATTTAAAGTGCGAGGCATATTTAATGTTGCCACACCAATCTGATGGCCCGACTTCGATGAAAGGGTTTCAAATAAAACCACTTCTGAAGATTCAACGGGGTTTGGGGTCATGCTTTAACCTTCCTTGAGCGGCGGGGTTCTTTTGGTTTTTGAAGTTGGCGCCCACGATGTGCGGCACGACGGCGCCTTGATTCGTTTGGGTCAAAAGCCAAAGCACGATAAATTTCAACACGGTCTTGGTCTTGTACTAAGGTATTTAAGGGCAGTTTTTTTCCAAAAACCCCAAGCCCTGTTTGACGCCAAGCAAAATCAGGAAAATGCGTCGAAAAATGACTGGCTTGAACTGCGTCTGCAAGCGTTGCCCCTTGAGGCAAAGATATTTCTTCAAGCCAAACGGTTTCAGGCAAGGCAAAACAAACGGTTACTTGGTTAGCTGGGCTAAGCGTCATAGCATGACTCAGCACGTTGTGTGAACGAGTCAATAAAGCTGGTGGCAATATGATTAAAAATAGGCCCAACAATCACTTGTAAAGCGCGGCTTGAAAACTCATACTTTAAGCTAAACACGACTTTACAGGCATCATCTGTTATCGGTAAAAAAGACCAATGCCCCACTAACTCTGAAAAGGGGCCATCAACGAGCCTCAATTCAATTGTATGGGGGTAGTCATGAATGTTACGAGTGGTAAAGGTTTGTTTTACCCCAGCCAGAGCAATGGTAATTGAGGCTTGCATGCCGTGTGCATCACTGTTCGTCACAGTGCTGCCCCCACACCAAGGCATAAATTCGGGGTATTTTTCAACGTCGGCTACCAAATCAAACATCTGTTTGTCTGTATAGGGTACGAGTACTGATCGTTCGATTACATGCATAGGTTTGAGCAAGTCGTTAGAATGATGGTTGTAAGTTTAACGTTTTTAATAGCACGGTCAATTATCATGAGCATTATTGAAAACCGCAAGGCCTTCCACGACTATCTTATTGAAGAACGTTTTGAAGCAGGCCTTGTTTTATTAGGGTGGGAAGTTAAAGCCATTCGCGCGGGCCGAGCCCAGTTAAAAGAAAGCTATGTCATTGTCATAGACGGTGCCCTGTGGCTACTCGGCATGCACATTAGCCCCCTTCCAACCGTATCAACCCATGTCGTACCAGACGCCACCCGAACCCGTAAACTTTTACTTAAAGCTGAAGAAATTAGCAAGCTTATTGGTAAAGTCGAACAAAGGGGCTATACACTCGTTCCACTGAATCTTCATTATAAAAATGGTCGCGTCAAATTAGATTTTGCATTAGGCAAGGGTAAAAAATTGCACGATAAGCGTGATGCGGAACAAGAAAAAGACTGGGTTCGCGAACATCAACGCATCATGAAAAACGACACCACTAAAAATCTATCTTAGAGGTGCCGTTTTTTACCATTTCACTTAACTTAAACGTAGCAGTTTAATTAACAGAACTAACAGAACTAACAGAACAATCAGAACTGACAAAAACTAAAAACCAACGAAACTGACGCAGCTGATTAAAAAATAAACCCGTATTCTACAGGTTTATTATCAACCATTAACCCGCAGCAAGCTTCTTCCAGGTGTCAACCACGGTGTCAGGGTTCAATGAAATTGATTCAATACCCTCATCACGCAACCATAACGCAAAGTCTGCATGGTCGCTAGGGCCTTGACCACAAATACCCACATATTTACCCGCTTTTAAGCAAGCTTTAATGGCTCGACTTAACAAGAACTTGATTGACTCATCACGTTCATCAAAGTCTGCCGCCAATAGTTCCATACCTGAATCACGATCAAGGCCTAAAGTAAGCTGGGTCATGTCGTTTGAGCCAATTGAAAAACCATCAAAATGCTCAAGAAACTGATCAGCCAAAATCGCGTTGGTCGGTAACTCGCACATCATAATGATGCGCAAACCGTTTTGACCCCGTGCCAAACCGTGGGCCGCTAACAAATCAATCACTTGCTTGGCTTGTTTAACGGTGCGCACAAAAGGCACCATAATTTCCATGTTGGTCAGGCCCATTTCGTTGCGCACTTTACTGATGGCTTCGCATTCCATTTTGAAGCACTCTGCAAAATCAGCCGAAATATAACGTGAGGCCCCACGAAAGCCCAACATGGGGTTTTCTTCTTCAGGCTCGTAGCGAGAGCCCCCCACCAACTTGCGGTATTCGTTTGACTTGAAATCAGACAAACGGGCAATAACGGTTTTAGGCCAAAATGCGGCAGAAATCGTTGCCATACCATCAGCCAATTTATCTACAAAAAATGACCGTGGGCTAGCATGGCCACGTGCTGCTGATTCAACTGCAAGCTTTAATTCAGCATCTACATTGGGATAATCAAGTACGGCCTTGGGGTGAATGCCGATGTTGTTGTTAATAATGAACTCAAGTCGCGCCAAACCTACGCCTTCATTGGGTATTTGTGAAAAATCAAACGCCAACTGGGGGTTACCCACATTCATCATAATTTTTAAATCAATCGCAGGCATCTCACCGCGACGTACTTCTTCAACCTCAGTTTCGATCAAACCGTCGTAAATGCGCCCTTCATCACCCTCGGCACACGAAACGGTCACTTGTTGACCATTTTTGAGGCGCACTGTTGCATCACCACACCCCACGACAGCAGGAATACCCAGCTCACGAGCAATAATCGCGGCATGGCAAGTACGGCCGCCCCGGTTTGTCACAATGGCCGCAGCGCGCTTCATGACAGGTTCCCAGTTGGGGTCAGTCATGTCAGTCACCAAGATATCACCAGGCTGCACTTGCGCCATTTCAGACAAATCAGTGATCACACGCACTGCACCTGAGCCAATTTTTTGACCAATGGCTCTGCCCGTAAACAAAATTTGACCGGTTGCTTTTAAACGATAACGGTGTTGCACATCGCTAGCGGCTTGTTGCGATTTCACTGTTTCTGGGCGAGCTTGCAAAATATAGATCTTGCCATCAATACCATCACGGCCCCACTCAATATCCATTGGACGCTGGTAATGGTTTTCAATAATGACGGCGTAACGCGCCAATTCAATGACGTCAACATCGCTTAGCGAGTAGCGGTTGCGTTCAGAAGAAGGCACATCAACTGTGCGCACAGCATGTCCACTTTCACGTTTTGCATCAAATTCCATCTTGAGCATTTTTGAACCAATGCGACGGCTAATGATGGGGTATAAACCTTTCGCTAAGGTGGGTTTAAATACGTAATATTCATCGGGGTTGACTGCACCCTGAACCACGGTTTCACCCAAGCCGTAAGACGAGGTAATAAACACCACGTCTTTAAAGCCCGATTCCGTGTCAATCGTAAACATGACGCCGGCGCTACCCAAGTCTGAACGCACCATACGTTGAATGCCCGCTGACAGCGCAACATCTGCATGGGCAAAACCTTTGTGCACACGGTATGAAATGGCGCGATCGTTGTATAACGACGCAAAAACGTGGCGAATTTTATCAATCACATCGTCAATGCCAACCACGTTTAAAAATGTTTCTTGTTGACCGGCAAATGAAGCGTCGGGCAAGTCTTCAGCTGTGGCTGACGAACGCACCGCAAATGACCCTTTACCGTCGGCATCGAGTAACGCAAATGCCTTGCGAATATCTTGATCAAGTTGTTCAGGTAGCGGAGTCTCGACTAACCACTGACGAATTTGCGAGCCAGCCTCAGCCAATGCACGCACGTCTTCAGAGTCAAGCGTTGCCAGACGGTCAGCAATTTTTTTATCAAGACCGGTACCCGACAAAAAATCACGAAATGCTTGCGCTGTGGTTGCAAAACCACCCGGTACACGCACCCCAGCATCTGCCAACTGACTAATCATTTCGCCAAGCGAAGCGTTTTTACCCCCAACTGAGTCAACATCGGTATTACGGAGATTTTCAAATGAAACAACGTACGACATGAAGTCACCTTTTACAATAAATGGAAAGCGAGTTTGGTTAGTAAACAGTGTTTATGTTGTACTAACCAAACTGGCCTTGAAGGTGCTTAACGTAGTGTATGAATGAAGTGCCTTATAAAGTGTCTTATGGTGCGCGGTGCATGATGTGGTGCATGATGTGGTGCAT